>DATDNH010000258.1:0-6260 GCA_036518395.1 Candidatus Angelobacter sp.
GCTAATCCCTATTCCCTATTCCCTGAGCTTTGGCCTGAAGTTTGCTTTTCCCTACTTTGTAAATCGCCACACCCAGCAAATTACTCACCACCACCACGGCACAGATCTTTGCTGCGTACAGCCCCGGATCAGCTATGTCGATGATCGGATAAACCATGATGACCAGCGAGACTGCGCTGGAAATTAATCCTGCCAGGGACATTACCTTCACCCACGCAGGCAATGCGCTGCGCAGCGCGCGGCGGCCCACCAGCGGTAACGCGAAGAGCGCCACGTAAGCCATCGCGTACAGAGCAATCGACGCGCCCGCCAGAAGCTGGTTGGCTTCCTGTTCGCGCACACCCAGCATGCTGAAGAATATGAGCAGCATGACCAGCGCGGCCACAAAGAGAATCGAATTCACCGGTGTCCTTCGCCGCGGATGCAGGCGCGCAAACCACCGTGGCACCAGGTTGTCCCATCCGGCGGTCATCGGCAGGCGCGTCAGGCCGGTAAAGATCAGGCTGGCGCTGGCCACGGCGCGCATCATCAGCAGCGAGATCGCTAGTGGCGCCGCCCAGCCCGCAGCCCCAAACGCAAGACGCATGGTCTGTGGAATCGGGCCAATCACGTTGATGGGCTGTGAACCCACAAAGGTCAGCACCGTACTGGTTCCCAGAATGAACATCAACGCAATGATAGGAGCCGAAATCACCACTGACTGCCCGATGGTGCGTGCCGCATTGCGCGACTCTCCTGCCAGGATGGCCACGTATTCGAATCCGCTCAGCGCTCCCACAGTCATCTGCCCGAAAATCGCCAGGCTAAACCAGGATGGCCGCGGCGGTTGCCACGGAATCGGCTCATAATGTGTGATTGTCCCCCGCAGCAGCGCCCACAGCGGCAGACCCAGCAGAATCACGTACGCGGTCATGATTCCAATGCTGCCCACATTGTGCAGCCATTTCCCCAGGTCCAGGCCGCGGATGGCGACCAGCGTGATGCCAACCATGACCCCGCCGGTCAGCGCAACTGTAGCGAGTCTGCTTGCGGGAATCCACGCTCCGGCCGGGCCCAGGATATAGCCCAAATCTGTAGGGATGACGAAGATGATGGCGCCGATCACAATGACCGCGTAGACCCACAGGTTCCACGCCGTGAGAAATCCGGCCATCTCGCCGAAGCCGGATTTGGCCCACTGGTAGAGACCGCCCTCGAGCGGCATCATCCGGTTCAGGTAGATGACCACGACTGCCAGCGGCACATAGAAGAGCAGCATCGCGCCCAGCCAGAAGGCCACATGGGCGCGCCCCAGTTTGGCCGCAATCCCCACCCAGCTCGAACCCACCACACACAACACCTGGGCCATGACGAGGTCACGAAGCGAAAGTTCTTCGCGGAGCCCTGCCTGCTCGCGGATGGCGGTGTCGGTCACAGGTCAACAATGATGCCACAAGCAGGGTGGCGCAGGCCTTCGGGCCTGCAATTGAAAATTAGCTTCGAATGTAACGGGAATAAACCCATGGATTCTAGCTCTCCTCTTCCGGCGGTCTAACATGCCTGAACGCCCTCCACAACAGCACGTCATAAATAATCTTCAATCCACCGCCGAGCCATAGCGGGGCTGCCAGCGCTATGTTCTGCATGAAGACGCCTGCCACTGCCGATGAAGCTGCCCACATTACGTTTCGAGTTAAGTTGGTTATGCCGCTGGCGTAAGTCCGCTCCACCGGACGCACTACTGCCGCCACATACGACTGGCGGGTTGGTACATCCATCTCCACCAGCGACTCCCGCAACAGGAACAGCACGACTGCCCACTTCGCCGATGGCGCAAACGGCACTGCGATCAGAAAAATGCTGGATGGCAGATGGGTGAACACCATGGTCTTCACCAATCCGATGCGCTGCGCCAGGAAGGCTGCGCCCAGATGGGAGACCGCATTCAGAAGATGAACCACAGCAAACAAGATAGCCAGGCTGCCTACCCCAATGCTAAAACGCCGGTAAAACCAATAAGAAACCAGGGCATCCAGCAAGAATCCGCCACCAAAGCTGTCAATGGCAAAGAGCGCCGAAATTTTCTTCACCATGGACCTGGCTTCAGGAGAAACCAGCTTGCTTTGCTCGGCCAGAGATCCGGTATGAACAACCTCCACTTCGGGAGACAAGAACAGATAGAACAAAGCAGCGATAACATTCAGCGCGGCATAGCCGATGAACAAACCTTTGTAAGATGTGGCAAGATCAATTCCCCAAACCCGACTGTTAAGCGCGGGAATTCCGGCCGCCAGCGCGCCCACGGCCCCGCTGGCGTCCAGAACCAGGTTGTACCAGGAAAACGCCCAGGTGCGTTTGGCGTCGGATACCAAACTGGGAATTACCGCTTGTTCCAACGCGTAAGCCGCAGTGCGATCGGTGCCCATGCCGTTCAGCATGCCGATGAACGCCAGCGGCACGAGCGCTGTTATACCCGAATGAAAGATCAGGGGGAGCGATCCGACGGCGCTGAGCGCTGAAAGGACGACCAGGGTCTTGCGGCGTCCAAGGCGGTCGGCGCGAAATGCGATAAAGATGGTGGCGACGGCCGCGCCCGCCAGTCCTGCCGCAATTACAAAGCCGATTGCAGTGGCAGAAAGCCCTTCCCTATAGAGAAATACCCCCAGCACCACGCCCAGCAGGCCAATTCCAAAAGACCGCTGCCACGCGGCCAGATAAATCAGCAGGAGATTGCGAGTGGTCGAGTTCATCACTTAGGTTTGTCAGGTCCGCCTTTTTCTTCTCCGTCTTTCCTCTGTGTGCCCGGTTTGGTGTTGCTTTTGGTGTTGCTTCTCCTAAAGGGTTCGCATTCTCTGTGTCCTCAATTTGCTCTGCGTCCTCTGTGGTAAGTTTTTGTTTTTCTTAGCTGTAACCTGTCCCCTGTTCCCTGTAACCTGCCGTGCTGTTGCCTGTTGCCTATTTGCTCCGTTGTCTTCGGGTTCGCATTCTCTGTGTCATCAATTTGCTCTGTGTCCTCTGTGGTAAGTTTTGCTTTTGGTGTTTGCTGTCCCAAAGGCTTTCTCCGTGTAGTCTCCGTGTCTCTGTGTCTCCGTGGTGATATTTTGGTTGTCGTTCTGCAGCACTACAATCCTTTCTGCCGCAGAAACTCTCTCACTAGTTGTTCCAGATCGCGATGCTCACCATCCACGGCATAGTTCAGCCGGCGCATGTCCTCTTCGCTGATCTTGCCTGCCAGATCGGCCAGCGCCTGGCGCAATGCCGGATATTTTTCGAGCGTCTGCTTGCTCACAACCGGCACGGCATCATAGGGCGGAAAATAATGCTTATCATCTTCGAGCACGACCAGACCGCGCGCCTGAATCAGGCCATCGGTTGCTGAGCCGACAATCACGTCCACCTGCTTCTCGCCCAACGCGCGATACAGCAGACCCAGGTCCATAACGCGCGGCGATTCGGCAAAGTGCAAGCCGTAAGTTTGAGCGAGCCCGGCAAAGCCGTCCGGACGTTCAAGGAATTCATAGCCTACGCCCATGCGCCAGTGCGGCGCGTAGCGGGCCAGATCAGAAATTGTGCGCAGATTCAGCTTGCGCGCATCGTCGCCGCGAATCACCAGCGCGAAGCTGTTATTGAAGCCCAGTGGCTCGGTGACCTCAATGTTGAAGCGGCGGCTATATTCTTCTTTTACTTTCTGGTAAACGTCCTGGGAAGAGCCGGAAGGTTTTTCTTTCAAAATGGCCGTAAGCGCAGTGCCGGTATATTCAGGATAGAGATCGATGCGATCAGCCAGCAGCCCCTGATGACAGATATAGCTGCCCGCCAGATAAAATCGCCGCTCCACCGTGACGCCGATTTTCTTTTCAATGTGCTGAGCCAGAATTTCTCCCAGCACAGTCTGCTCCGTAAAGTTTTTTGAGCCAACGACGATGCCGCGATGTCCGGGCGTGCACCCGGCAACAAGAATTGCCGCCGCAAGAATAGAGGTTCGCCACATTTCCTTAAGCGTGCCTCTGAAGCTTTTTCTCCAGCAATCCGAAACCAAAGTCCGCTATCAGCGCCAGGGCCGCGGCAGGAATCGCTCCGGCAAGAATGAACTGGTTGTCCACCATGGCGACGCCGCGAAAAACGAATTCTCCCAATCCTCCCGCGCCCACCGCGGCGGCAATCGTTGCCACGCCGATGGCGATCACAGTGGCCACGCGGATCCCGGCCATGATCGTTCCCATAGCCAACGGCAGCTCTACTTGCAGCAGCAGTTGCCGATCGGTCATTCCCATGCCTCGGCCCACTTCGCGAATCGCGGGATCAACTCCCATGATTCCCGTATAGGTATTGCGAATGATGGGCAGCAGCGAATACAGCGCAAGCGCAGTGATGGCCAGCCGGTCAGACCGCGCCGCCAGCCACGGCAGCGGCAACAAAAAACCAAACAGCGCGAGGCTGGGAATGGTCTGGATCAAATTGCTGATTCCCAGCACGGGCGCGCGCAGGCCTCTTCGGCGGGTGATGGCGATTCCGAGTGGCAGCCCCACGCCAACTGCCAGCAGCATGGCAATGGCGACCATGCTGATGTGCTCCAGCGCGGCGCGGCTGATCTCGCCCGAGTGTGCGCGGAAAAAATGTATGAGATCCATGATTAGCCCTCCAGTCTCTGGAAGAGTTCCATTTCGGAACGCAGGACATTCACGTAATCGGCGACCACAGGTTCCCGAGACTGCAAAAACTCCGCTGGTGAATAGACGCCCAGCATCTGGCCGGAGTCCAGAACGGCAATGCGCGTGGCCAGCAGCATGGCTTCACGAACATCATGCGTGACGAACACCACAGTTTTGTTAAGGCGCTGCTGCAGCGACTTGAATTCGCGCTGAATATCGGCACGCGTGAGCGGATCGAGCGCGCCGAAAGGCTCGTCCATCAGCAGGATAGGCGGATCAGAAGCCAGAGCCCGGCCTAGTCCCACGCGCTGCCGCTGTCCGCCGGAGAGCTGATTGGGATAGCGCGCGCGGAATTGCGCCGCAGGGAGTCCAACCAGTTCCAGCAGCTCTTCCGTTCGCGCACGAATTTTTTCTGCCGGCCATTTTTCCAGTCGGGGCACCAGTCCGATGTTGCGCTCGACCGTAATGTGCGGGAACAGCCCGACATCCTGGATGGCATAGCCGATATGGCGGCGCAGGCGGATCAGGTCCCAGTCAGCAATGGATTTGCCGTCGACCATGACCGCACCCTCCTGGCAAAGCAGCAGGCCATTGATGAGCTTGAGCGTGGTCGTTTTGCCGGAGCCGCTGCGCCCGAGCAATACCAGGGTTTCACCGCGAACAACGCGCAGATGGAGTTTGCAAAGGAGCACCCGCCCATCCTGAGTGCGGTACGTTACATCGATGAACTCAATGGCAGCGTTGCCGTCCTGGTCGGGCATCGGAGAATCCTAACATCCGAAAGACCTTCAACACAGAGGAACGGAGTAAACAGAGGAAAAAGAGAAACCCAAATGGATAGAGTTAAAAGCCAAATCAAAACCAAGAACCAACACCAAAAACCAACCACGAGAAGAATCGGGAGAAAGAGGCAGAGGAAAACCCACACCAAAATCATTTGACCGCCAAGTACGCAAAGGACGCAATCGCCAAGGCTACTTGCCAGGAGCTAGACCTTCAACACAGAGGAACCAGGGAAGCAGAGGATTTAATAGAATTGTGCAGCGGCATTTGAGTTCCTCCGGAGCTCTTCTCGAGGTCGCGACTCTGGTGTTGCTTTTGCTTTTCAATTTTGATGTCTTTCCTCTTTTCTTTTCCTCGGCTCACTCCTTTCCTCTGTGTTGAAGGTCTTTTTTCCGTGGTAGATTTGAACTCGCGGAGGTGAACGTCTATGTTTCCGCAACTGCTCCAGTACTCAGACATTCCTTTGCTCCTTCTCAGAATCATGGTGGGAGTAATTTTCCTCTCCAGCGGATGGAGCCACGTAAAAGATCCCGAAGCAAGGGGTAAGAGCATTGGCATGAGCAAAGGCTTCACCGCATTCCTTGGCCTAGCTGAATTGGCCGGGAGCCTGGGCATAATCTTTGGCGTGCTCACACAACTGGCTGCCGCAGGGCTGATCCTCGTAATGCTCGGCGCCATTCAGAAAAAGATATTTGTCTGGCACACCGGCTTCTGGGGCAAGAACAACGAGGGCTGGCACTACGATCTGTTGCTGGTGGTCGTCAATCTGATGATCATCTTCACCGATGGCGGAAGATATGTTTTATGGAGCGGTCGTGGGTCAATGTATTGACCCACGAACGAGTG
>DATDNH010000259.1:0-13795 GCA_036518395.1 Candidatus Angelobacter sp.
TCCGGAAAACCCGGAAACAGCTTGCTTCACCGGTACAAAATACAGCGCCTGTGAATAGCGAGCTACGAGAGCATCTGCGTGCGTGGCGGCGCCTGGCTGCTCAGAAACGCGGTATTCCGGCATTTACGGTAATGCACGATACGTCACTGGATGACTTGTGTCGCCTCCAGCCTGATTCAGTGGCCAGTCTTCGCGCCGTTCATGGTTTTGGACCGCGCAAAACGGAGCTATATGGCCGGGAAATTGTAAGTGCAATCAGAGAATTTCAAAACCGGGGATCGCAGACGCCCAGGTTCAAAGGACCTGAGACGAAACGTCCCGCGCTGTAGCAATTATGCCTTCTGCCGCACAACCAATTTGCCCGCGCTGCGGAACAGCGCTCGAGCGCAAGGATCTCCGCGGCCGCATCTTTGATTGTCCCCACTGTGGCGCGAAACTGCAGGTTGTTCTCAAGCACCTGCCTTTGGCTCTGCTTTTAAGCGTATTTGCCAGTTTGCTGATCACGTATTTGGTTGGGTTGAAGGCATATGCTGCAATTCTTTGGATCCCTCTTTTTCTGCTGTGCCTGAGATTTGTTCCCGGTCTAGTGGCATCTGCTGAATTGAGAGTTTATTCCGACGCGCCGCCTAAAAAGCAGGGAGTGATTCGGCGCAATCTGACCTTGTTTCTCTCATTCTGGTTCGGCATGACGATGGTGGCGATTGTGCATGCTTATGTGCTGGGCTGGGGTGCTTTTCTTTTTGCCTCTAAACGGGACGTCTGGGAGATCACGGATATGTGGTCAGTCCCGCTGGGCTTGATCAATGCTGCATTTCGGATCAGTCCGGAAAAGAGTTTTGTGGCGGTCCTGGGAATTTTAGTGGCGAATAGCTATTTTTACGCGCTTGCGCTAACTCTTATCTTCAAGTTTGTTCACGGCATCATTCAGCGAAATCGCGTGACACAGTTATCCCTAAGTGGGAAATCTGTGGGCGATGACGATGATGATGGCTTGTAATCATTCAGTCGACTGCACCGGGCATAGTTGTGGGAAGGAGCAGTCCGTCTGTCAGGTCTGATTTGGGGCTAAATACTAAGAACTAAATACTAAAGGCTGCCTTTCTATGCGCAACATCGTTCTCGGTCTCGGGATCACCATTGATGGCTACATTGCCCGTCTGGATGGGGCGGTCGATTTTCTTTTCATGCCCAGGGACTATTCCATGGCTGAATTCTTTGCCAGCATTGACACCGCCATCATGGGCCGCAAGACTCTGGATGCGGCAAAGAAAATGGGTGGCGTCGGCTCGTACGGCTCCATCGCGACATACGTTTTCTCCCGCTCGCTGCCTCCGGGTAAGCGCGATGGCCTGATTTTTGTGAATGACGCGCCCGAGGCGTTCGTCGCAGAGCTACGCAAACGGCCGGGCAAAGATATATGGCTGATGGGCGGTGGCGAACTGGCTCGCGACTTTCTCAAGGCTGATCTGGTGGACGAGCTCTACCTTGGTGTGGTTCCGGTGTTGCTGGGCGAAGGCATTCCGCTGTTCCCCAGGGGCTTTCCCCAGCGCGACTTCACGCTGACGGAGAACAAAACTTATTCCAAGGGGTTGATTTCGTTGAAATACAAGAGGGCTCGAAAGCGGCAGCAAAAATCTCGCCGTTGATCAAAAGCCTGAGTTACTCCACCCGCAGAGCGATGGACGGTTCCACCCGAAGAGCCCGGCGGGTTGGCGCCCAGGAGGATAGCAGCCCAATCAGCGCAACGGTCACGACCACGGCAGCTAGTACTTCGGGATCGTGCGGCGAAGCCTGGTAGACGATGCTGGCCAGCACCTCGCCGGCAGCCAGTGCCAATCCAAGACCCAGAGTGGCTCCGACAATCAGCAGGACCATCAAACGGCTGAGCACCAGCCGAATCACCTGCGCCGGACGAGCGCCGACCGCAATGCGAATGCCGATTTCGCGTACGCGTCGTGCCACGGCATAACTCACCAGGCCATGAATCCCGGTGGCTGCCAGCATGATGGCCAGCACTCCGAAAGCAGTAAGCGCAACGGCAGCTGCGCGGGTAGGGAAGAAGGCGAAGCCCAGCATCTGTTCCAGGCTTCCGGTTCCGAAGAACGGCAAATGGGGATCGAGCTTCGCAATGGCCTGCCGCATCTCCGGCACCATTTGTGTCTCCGGCACTGAAGACTTCACGATCAATATAGTCGTGGGATTGTACTGCTCGAGAATAGGCTGGAAGACTGCCGGCTTGGGTGATTCTGTCAGGCTTTCGTATTTACCATCTTCGACCAGTCCAACGACCTGCCGCAGATGCCCTCCCAGCCCGAAACGAAAGCGTTTTCCCAGCGGGTTGTCAGTATGCATCACCTGCCGAGCGAAGGTCTGGTTCACAACAGCAACCAGCGGCGCGCTGTGATCATCGTGCCAGTCAAATTCTCGGCCTGCCAACAATTGAATCCCCATGGTTTTGAAGAACTGCGGCGAAACTTGATAGTAAGCAGCGCTGATCCCATCGGTGGGACGAGGGTTGGGCAGGTCTTCAGAAAAAGTGGAGCTCTCAGATTCATCAATGCTGAGTGGAACTGAATTAGAGTAAGCGGCGGAAATCACCCCGGGTAATTGCTCCAGCGCCTCCAGCGCCCGGCGCTGAAAGTTGCGGCCCTGCTTTTCACTGTACCCTGAAAGACCCAGATCGAGGCCAACCACAGAAACGCCACGAGGCTCAAAGCCAAGACGCATGCCGAGGGCCTGCTGAAGTCCACGAAGGGAAAGCAGACAGCCGGATACCAGAACAAAACACAGCGCAACCTGCAAGACCACCAGAACATCCCGCATAGCGAGGCGCGCGCGACGCCAGGTTTTCTGCTCGCCTTTTAATATGGCGTTGGCATCAGTTCGGGAAGCCTGGGCGGCGGGAGCGGTGCCGAAGAGAATGCCTGCCACCAGGGAAACGGCACAACCAAACAAAAACACTCGCCAGTCAGGATTCACGTCAATTTGCACAGGGAAATCCATGGGCGCATGCCATTTGCTCAGGAGTCGGGAGAGAAATACGGCCAGACCGTAGCCTGCTGCTCCTCCGAGAATGGACAAGACGATTGTTTCAGTGAGCATCTGACGCACGATCCGCCAGCGGGTTGCGCCAATGGAGAGCCGGATGGCGATCTCGCGCTGACGGTCGGAGGCGCGCGCAGTCAAAAGGCTAGCTAGGTTGGTACATGCGGCGAGCAGAACCAGCCCCGCCAGTATCAGAACGCCGATGGAAAATGCGCGTATGGGTGTCCCCAGAATATCGCCGACCAGGCCCGGCTTGGCCAGCTTGAAGTGTGAGTCGCTGTCACTTACGGGATATTGCTTCGCCAGATCGGCGCCAATGGCATTGAGATTTGCGGCGGCTTGGGCCGGGGAAACACCGGGTTTGAGGCGCCCGATCACCCAGGTGTTCTTAGTCGATCTCTCTTGCAGCCATGGATTCCCAACCTCGATTTGCTCTTCCATCATTATGGGCACCCAGATTTCAGGCCAGTAGAAGAGTTCAGTGCCGTGAAACGAGGCGGGGGCCACACCAAAAACCGTGAACGGCTGGCGGTTGATGCGGATGGTCTTTCCGACAATGTTGGGATCGCCACCGAAACGGCCTTGCCAGCAGTTGTAGCTGAGCACGGCGTAGGGACTTGCGCCCTTGTGGAGGTCGTCTTCCTGATGAAAGAAGCGGCCCAGGAATGGCTTCACGCCGAGCACATCAAAATAATTTCCACTGGCCAGATAGCCCCAGATGCGGTTCGTGCCGTCTCGCGATTCCAGTTCCATGGGCGAAACGCGGTAAGCCACAAGGCCGGCAAATGTCTGGTTGCGATCACGATAATCGCGGTAAGCAGGGTAGGAATGAGTTACTCCTCCGGTGGGGCTTTGTAAAAAGACCAGTTGCTCTGGCTTTTCCACCGGCAACGGCCGCAGCATCAGGGCATTGACCACGCTGAAAACCAGAGCATTTACTCCAATGCCGAGAGCCAGCGAAAACACGGCTACAAGAGTGAATCCGGGGCTGCGCGACAACACTCGCAGCGCATAGCCTATGTCGCGCTTCAGATGTTCCAGCCACAGCCAGCGGGAGGATTCGTAGAAACGCTCCTTGGCCAGACGAACATTTCCAAACTCCCGCCGCGCGGCGGCTTCTGCTTCCGCCTGGCTTAGACCTTCACTGCGGAGGCGATCGATTTCCAGTCCCAGATGGGATTCGATCTCTTGGGCGAAATCGCTGTCCTTACGCCTGCGCCAAAACATGACATCATCCTTCCATTTCCTGTGGTCCGAGGATTCGGGCGATCGCCGCAGCCAGCCGGCGCCACTGGCTGGTCTCGTGCAGTAACTGCTTTTTGCCGGTCTTGGTCAACAGATAAAACCGGGCTTTGCGGTTGTTGTCGCTGGTGCCCCACTCGGCGCGAATCCAGCCCTGCTTCTCCAGCCGCTGCAGGGCAGGGTAGAGCGAGCCGTGGTCTATCAGCAGTTCGTCTTCCGATAGCCGTTGGATAGCGCGGGCAATGCCCTGGCCATGCTGGCGGCCATAACGCAGGGTCCGTAGAATCAACAGATCCAGCGTTCCCTGAAGCAGTGCGATGCGGCCTTTTTCGTCCCGGGTAGCCATTCGACATAAGTTTGACGTGCCTTTGGGTAGAATGTCAACACGAAAAGCAGTATTTAGTACTTAGTAGTTAGCTAAAACAGGCCTTTGGCCATTGGCTTTTATTCGAGGACCTTCGCCAGGACAACCAGTATTTAGTGATTAAATTAACTAAAACCAAACCCTCAGAATGCCTCAACAGACCACTTTCGCCTCCAATCGATATGCGGTTTGATCTTTTTCCGCAAAGTCCTCTGCTTCCTCCGTTCCTCAGTGTTAAACGTTTTGCTTTTGACGTTTGCTAAGTACTATTACTAAATACTAAGTACTGCTTTGGATACAATGTGCGCGGAGCCACCTCCTTATGCTGGATTCACCTGTAAAGCGGATCATCTTCATCCTTCTCATCGTACTGCTGGTGTGTTTTGTCAGCGTCGCCTGGTTTACGGCCATGCCGCTACATTCGTACTCGGGGCGCCTGCAGCCGCTCACCTCAGACGAGCAGACGATCCGTGATGATCTCAAACGGCATGTAACCGAGCTGGCGGAGAAGATCGGTGAGCGCAATCTGGACAGCTACAATGCGCTCAAGGCGGCGGCAGATTATCTGGAGAAGACGCTGGCGGCTGCGGGTTATGAGGTCCACTCGCAGCAATATTCAGCGGATAACAACCTGATCAGAAATATTGAGGTCCAGATTCCCGGTTCTAAAAGTCCGGCGAAGACCTTGGTAGTGGGCGCGCACTACGATTCTTTCGGAGGAACACCCGGCGCCAACGACAATGCCAGCGGCGTGGCAGCAGTGCTGGAGCTGGCGCAGTTGCTGAAGAACTCGAAGCCTGAGCAAACCGTCCGCCTGGTCTTCTTTGTGAATGAAGAGCCACCCTATTTTCAGACTGACAAGATGGGCAGCCTCGTCTACGCGCGAAAGTTGCATGACGATAAGGTCGATGTTACGGGGATGATCTCCGTCGAGACCATTGGCTATTACTCCGACCAGGAGGGAAGCCAGCGATATCCGGCGGGATTCGGAGTTTTGTATCCCTACGAAGGGAATTTCATCGGCTTTGTCGGTAATGTGGGTTCTCGCTCGCTGGTGCGGCGCGCGGTCAAGGCATTTCGTCAATCCGTGAATTTTCCGTCAGAAGGAGTGGCTGCGCCTTCGGGTTTGACCGGCATAGCATGGTCAGATCACTGGGCATTTTGGCAGCAAGGATACAAAGCCATCATGCTTACCGACACTGCTCCTTTTCGATACGAGTACTATCATCGTTCCCAGGATACGCCGGAAAAGCTCGATTACGACCGCATGGCACGCGTAGTTGACGGCCTGCAAAAGACCGTTCTTGAGCTTGCAAAAGTCAATTAAGCGATCCGCGCTCATTGTCTCCGTAGCTCACATTCCTCTTGAACAATCGTGCAAATCTGTTTGATTCAGAACTGCAGAAAGTGATGGCGAAAATGAGAATAACAATCTGTTTTCTCGCTCTGTTGTCCCTGGCCCCGTCGTTGTTTGCCCAAAACATCTCGCCCGAAGATGAGGCGGCGATCAAAAAGCCTGCTTTGAATTACATTGAGGGTTGGTACGAAGGCGACGCTGCGCGTATGGAAAGCGCGCTGCATCCCGAGCTGGCGAAACGCGCTTTGATCGTCGATCTCAGCACCGGCCATAGCCGTCTTGACTCGATGAGCGCGATGGCTCTGGTACAGCGCACTCGGGCCGGTGGCGGAAGCAAAACTCCCAAGGATAAACAGCAGAAGGACATCACTATTCTGGATCGATTCAATAATGCCGCCATCGTCAAAGTTATCGCTTCCGAATGGGTGGACTATCTGCAGGAAGCGAAGATCAACGGCGAATGGAAGATCGTGAACGTTTTGTGGGAGATCAAGCCTGATTCCGAGCTGGCGAAAAAGGTAAAGTAATGGTTTAAGAAACAGCGCAATAGGTAAGCTGCTAAAACCGCTAAGACGGCCTGAAAATACACCGCCTGAAGTCTTGTGCGCACTGTTCGCTTTCGAGCATCCGCGCCTGAAAATGAACAGTGTTTCCATTTTGTCTTTACGGTGATGGACAGAATCATGTTGGTTTTTCAGACACTTGGATGTTTTCGGGATTGGTGACCCAATTGCCCTGATGCAGGAGATTGGTTTGATGAAGCTTCGTGCAGGAGGTCCGGCGAAACCTTGGAACAGCTACTCGCGAATCTGCGTTTTGCAGTCAGGATGCTACGCCGTTCGCCGGGATTTACTACCGTAGCAATTCTGACCCTGGCTCTCGGCGTCGGCGCCAACACTGCGATTTTCAGCATCGTCAACGCCGTATTCCTCGCGCCTTTGCCATTTTCGAATTCCCATCAACTCGTCCAGATCTTCGCAACCAAAGACGGGCAGAAGATCGGACCCTCAACCGCCGATGCGAAAGACTTCGCCGAACAAAATCATTCTCTCCAGAATTTAGTGCCCTATGATTTCTGGCGCAAGAATGTTAGCGGCATTGGCGGTACGAACGCGCCTGAAGAGATGGCTGTTGGTCTGGTGCCACCACAGTATTTTGAAGTCCTGGGAATTCACCCGGTCATGGGCAGAATCTTTACCGACCAGGAGAACCATTACGGCAATCATTACGAGGTCCTGATCAATGAGAGCTTCTGGCGGACGCGCTTTGGGGCTGATCCGAAAGTTTTAGGCAAAAGGGTGAACATTAATGATGAACCCTACACGATCATCGGTGTACTACCCGACCTGATCCCGGACTGGGTAAATTACGGCAGAAACATTGTCATCTGGACCCCGCAGGAGCATCGTCCATCGCGCGCCGCCACGGAAGAAGATCGCCAGTCGCGAGGGTGGAACGTGATCGGTCGCTTGAAATCAGGAGTGACCTTACAGCAGGCGCAAGCTGACCTTGAGCGTATCGCGGCTACGCTGGCGCAACAGCATCCGCTGGACCAGGGATACGGCGTCATGGTACGTCCTCTGGCAGAGAGCCGGGCGGAATCCCTGCGGAAGACGTTATGGCTGCTGGTCGCAGCCGTAGGGCTGATTCTGCTGATTGCCTGTTCTAACATCGCCAATCTGCTGCTGGCGCGCAATACTGCGCGCAATCGCGAATTCGCTTTGCGGTCCGCACTGGGCGCATCCCGTTCGATTCTGATCCGCCAGCTCATCGTCGAATCTCTGGTCTTGTCAATGCTGGGCGCGTTGGCCGGGCTTGGTCTCGGCTGGCTTGGAAGCCTCGCGGTAGCGCGTTCCCATCCGTGGACTCTTGCTCAACTTCAGGGAACGACTATCGATTGGCGTGTCATGTTGTTTACTTTAATGGTCGCCATTCTTACCGGCGTTTTGTTCGGGCTGATGCCCGCCTTCAGCAGCACGCGCATGAGCTTGCTTGAAGGCTTGAAGGAAGGCGGTTACACCAGCAGCGTGGGTGGAAGGCGCCAATACTTCCGACGCCTGATCGTGGTCAGCGAGATCGCCTTCTCGCTGATGCTGGTCATCGGCGCAGCCCTGTTGGTCAAGAGCATCATCCGGCTTCAGGCACAGCAGAGTGGCTTCAGTGAAGATCATCTGCTATGGGCTCATCTCTATCTTCCTGACGTGCGCTACCCCGATGGGGCGAAGAGAACGGAATTTTGTGAGCGCTTGGCAGAAAACCTGCGTTCTGTCCCCGGCGTTCTCCAGGCAAGTTTGACCAGTGTCACGCCACCTTCGAACCGCTGGAGGGAAACCTTCATCATCGATGGCAGGACACTCCAGCCGCAGGAGAATCCGCCAATATCGCGGTTCATTCTGACAGACGCTAATTACATTCAGACGTTGCGTATCCCATTGCTTCGAGGTCGCGGTTTTACTGCTGCTGACCGCGATCCTGACGTTGCAGTCGCACTGGTGAATCAGGAGTTTGCGCGGCAGTACTTTCCCAATCGGGATTTGTTAGGTCATAGAATCCGGCTGACCGGATCAGATGTGATCGGAGGCCTGGGAGCCGGCACTGAGCTGACGATTGTCGGCGTTGTGGGAAATACCAAAAATCGCGGGCTGGCCTTTGCTCCCGATCCGGAAATTGTGGCGCTCTTTCGCCAGATTCCGCCGCTGAATTTTGGTTTCAAAGATCTGATTGTTCGCACCGCCTCCGATCCTTACGTGATGGCAAGAACCATCGCTCAGCAGATCGAGCAGCTTGATCCTGACATGCCGATGGCCGAAGTCACCAGCATGGAAGAAATCATGTCTGCGCAGACTCGGGACGCGCGCTTTACCACCGGCTTGCTGAGTTTGTTCGCGATCCTCGGTTTCGCGCTGGCGATTGTGGGAATCTACGGCGTGATCTCTTACCTGGTTGCCCGGCGGACGCATGAGATTGGCATTCGCATGGCGCTGGGAGCGCAGCGCGCGAATGTGTTGTGGCTGGTTCTTCGCCAGGGACTCTCGCTGGGATTGGCCGGCATTGTGCTCGGGCTGTACGGCGCGTGGCAGATGGGTAGGGCGATCCAGCATCTGCTCTGGGGTATTTCACCCGCCGATGTCGCTACGTTTTCAGGTGCGTCACTGGTAGTCATTATTGTGGCCGCGCTGGCTACGTTGATTCCCGGAGTTCGGGCGACGCGCATCGATCCATTGCTGGCGCTCAGAAGAGAATAGCCAATGCTTCGCCAATCATGCCGTGGAATTCGCGGAAGCGGCATACATATCGGCCGGTGCTTCACCCCACTGGACTCTTCGTTCGTAGGTCATGCCAATGCGCTCGGCCACCCGAACTGACGCGGAATTGCCCGGACGAATCAACGATATCAAGCGCTTGTGGCCAAGTTTTTCGAAGGAATGTTGCATCGCAGCAGCGGCGGCTTCGGTAGCGTAGCCCTGGCCCCAATGCGCCCGCGCAAACGTCCAGCCAAGTTCCCACTCCGGGCGCCCGTCGATTTGTTCAGGACTCAGCCCGCACCTGCCGATTAGTTCTCCATTGGAGCGCAGTACGACTGCCCACTTCGAATATCCATACCGCGCATATTGTTGGATCCATTCTTCCAGCCTGCGCTGTGTCTGTTCCCTTGTCTTCACACCTCCGATGAAACGCGCCACCTCGGGATCGCTCTGTATAGGCGCGAGCGCGTCCAGGTCATCCATGGTGAAGTGCCGCAACAAGAGACGGCTGGTCGCACACACGATACGCGCAGCCTCCATCACGCCAGCTTAGCAAAAAACGTGGCTCTAGTCGTCGCCGCGATCCGTGCCCGGTACCGCGTCAAATTGGCATCGGTTGCGGATAAAGGGTAAATTGGAAACGCGAGAAAGCTGATGGCTACCTGTTCATCGTGTGGCTCCCGAGTTTCCGACGGCGGACATTTTTGTTCCGCTTGCGGTGCCGCCCTGGCTTCGGATGACCTGGAAACGATTGAATTTGCATCCGGAACCACGCCGTCGCAATCGCGAAAACAGGTTTCCGAATCGGGTCGGCGACACCCAAGTTCCTCAGGCAGCCTGTTGACGGAAGGACGGTTCCTTCCTGGTCGCTTGATTGCCGATCGATATCGGATTATTGCGCTGCTGGGCAGAGGTGGCATGGGTGAAGTCTACCGCGCCGACGATCTGACCCTGGGCCAGCCGGTTGCCCTCAAGTTCTTACCTGAAGACGCTACCAAAGATGAAACTGTATTAGAGCGGTTCCGCAATGAGGTCCGGATCTCGCGTCGGGTCTCGCATCCCAACGTCTGCCGTGTCTATGACGTGGGTGACGTAGAGGGCCATGCTTTCTACACCATGGAGTATGTGGACGGTGAGGATTTGGCTTCACTGTTGCGGCGTATTGGCCGACTGCCTGCGGACAAAGCTTTGGAAATCGCCCGGCAGCTCTGTGCCGGATTAGCCGCTGCGCATGCTAAAGGAGTGCTGCATCGAGACCTGAAACCCGCGAACATCATGCTCGACGGACGCGGCCAGGTGGTAATAACGGATTTCGGTCTGGCTGGTTTCGCGGAGCAAATCGGTGGCGCCGATGTGCGTAGCGGAACTCCAGCCTACATGTCGCCGGAGCAACTCGCGGGCAAAGAGGTCACCGTCAGAAGCGATATCTACTCGCTCGGCTTGGTGCTCTACGAGATTTTTACCGGCAAACGCGCATTCGATATTGAATCGCTCCCGGAACTGGTCCGCGCTCGCACTGAATCAGAGCCGAGCAAGCCATCCACGCTGGTCAAGGACGTTGATCCTGCGGTCGAACGAGTGATCCTGCGCTGTCTGGAGACCGAGCCTTCGCTCCGGCCAAGTTCAGTTTTAAATGTGGCCGCCGCGCTCCCGGGCGGCGATCCGCTGGCCGCTGCTCTCGCGGCGGGAGAAACGCCTTCGCCCCAGATGGTCGCGGCAGCAGGAGAAGGTGCCGGACTCGCGCCGCGCACCGCGATCATCTGCTTAATCGCGGCCATTGCAGGTCTTTCTCTTTTCATCTACCTGACGCTGAAAACGAATGGGATGGGAAAGTTGGGACTGGAACGGTCACCAGAAATTCTGTCCCAGAAGGCGCAGGACATCGCTGCCAGGCTCGGGTATGAGGGTAAGCCTCTAGATACCGCGTCTAGATTCTATGAGCGCACGGACTTTCTTAATTACGTTCAGAAGAACAGCAAGCAGAGGAGCAACTGGGACGCGGTACTGGGCGGACGGCCAGGGGCGGAAGGCTACTGGTACCGGCAGAGTCCCCAGTACATGATTGGCCGGGGCTTCCACAGCGATGTCCTGACACCGGGAATTGTCACGGAGAATGACCCTCCGGAAGTGATGTCCGGGATGATCAGTGAAGAACTGGATGCGAAAGGGCGATTACAGTTTTTCCAGGCCATACCTCCGGAGGTGGAGGAGACCACGATCCAGGGGCGCGCAGTTGACTGGAATCCGCTTTTTGAAGCCGCGGGGCTTAATCCCGCAGAGTTTACGCCGGCAACCCCGACATGGAATTCCCTTGCGTCCTCAGATGCGCGAGCCGCGTGGACCGGCAAATGGCCGGAAACGGAATATGCATTGCGTATTGAGGCCGCGGCGTTTCACGGCAAACCAGTATTTTTCTACCTGATTGGACCGTGGACCAAACCCGGCCGCATGCCTGTGGACACAACCAAGCGATCGGAAGAGGCAGGCAATTTTCTGCTGATACTCCTGGTGTTCTCGATTACTTTGTCAGCAATCTTCCTGGCGCGGCGCAATTCCAAACAGGGGCGAGGCGACAAACAAGGCGCGTCACGGTTGGCCAATGTGGTGTTTGTGGCCCTGCTCGTTCTCTGGCTTTGTCAGGGACACCTGGTACCGTCAATGGAGTTATTCCTCTGTCTGGTTCTGGCCGTAAGCCTTGCGTTTGCCTTTGCTACTGTGGTTCGAGTTCTCTATCTCTCGCTGGAGCCATATGTTCGGCGCCACTGGCCACAAACCCTGATTTCCTGGAGCCGCCTTCTGATGGGTCAGGTACGCGATCCGCTGGTTGGTCGAGACATCGTATTTGGCGTAATCCTGGGCGCTTTCTGGTTGTTGCTCCTGCAGGTGCGCTTTTTGGTGCTCATGCGCATGGGCGCCCCGCCAACTTTTTATTCGTCGCTGTACTTTTCCGGCATGCGTATGGCGTTCGGCGCGTGGCTGCTCAACATCCCCGGCAGCATTCAGGGAACTCTGCTCTTCTTCTTCCTTCTGTTTGTCCTGCGCGTGCTTCTCCGCCGTGAATGGTTGGCGGGTGTTGTCTTCGTGGCCCTCTGGGTTACCCTCAAGACACTGGGAAGTGACCACCCTGTAATCGAAATCGTGAGCTGGACGCTTCTCTATAGTGTTGCGGTCTTGGTCGTCTTTCGCGTCGGCTTCATTGCTTTAGCAATTGGAATCTTTGTTACGGACCTTCTGGTAAATGTCCCGCTCACTCTGGACTTCTCCGTCTGGTACGCTCCCAATACTCTGTTCCCGCTCCTGAGCGTAGTTGCGCTGTTAGCTTGGGGTTTCTATCACTCTCTGGCCGGGAGGAAGTTATGGAACCCTGAAATCTTCGGTTGAATCCGGTGACCTGACCTTTTTGAAGAGACCATTGCCGTAAATCGATTCAGAATTCAGCTAAAAAGGCTGAAGTGTGCCCTAACGATGTTTCAGCGCCTGGCATGCAGCGTCGAACTCTGAGCGCGTGCCTTCGTGCAGAGTCAGGGGTATGGTTTCGCGAGTGGCGGGCCGCTTTTGCGATTCATAGAGGGTGGCATCAGGACTGAAAGTGCGCGACATCGTTCCTTTATCATCCAAAACCAGATCCGGATTGTGCCATGCGCCGTGAAACTCAAGTTCAGGGCGGGTATCTGAGTTGCCGAAGAAGCCAGGAGACCGATGCACGTACAAATAGGCGCGCTTTCCGTCTGTACTGGCGCCCATATACTTTTCGAAATCTGCTCCCAGCTTTAACTTGAATACTTCACCCTTTGGCGTACATAGCGCTGCGGTACCGGTGGCGTGCGCTGTTCCGCGCGTGCCTCGGCCGGGAAACATGTAAACGAATAAAACATAGTCGCCGCCAGACGCGGTAGAGTGCATTTTTCCCCAGCCCTGCCATGCAGGAATCCAATGAAATCGGCCTCCCATATAGAAGCCCCACGGTGCGAAGACAGCATCAATGGCCAGCACCAGAACCACTCCCAAAAGCAGAGCGAGAAATACTTGTGTGAAGCAGCCAAAGCGGCGCCTGGGCGGTCTTTGAGGAATTTCCATGCCGAGCTAGTTTACGCGAGTGGCTGCAAGTTTTGCTGTTGTGGTCGTTCTTCAGGTACTGGTTCGAGGAGCATCTATGAGCATGATCTGGTTGTCGCGCTTGAGAAAAAGAAAGCGGGCGCCAATGGAGTCGCCACTAAAAAACGTCCGCGTGGCTTCTCCATGCCGTTCGGATTGGGAAAAAATGGTCGGTGACGATCGCGTGCGCCATTGCGCTGAATGCAAGCTCAACGTCTATAACCTTTCCGCAATGACGCGGCGTGAAGCGGAAGAATTGATTGCCAGTCGCGAAGGGCGTCTGTGCGTCCGGTTTTTCCGAAGGCCCGATGGAACCATTCTTACTCGCGATTGTCCGGTGGGATTTCGTGCCGTGGTCGCGCGAGTTTCACGCGTCGCTGGGGCAGCTCTGTCCGCATTGATGAGCGCGGGTTTGGGAGTAGCACAGACAAACCCCATTCAGGGAGA
>DATDNH010000260.1:0-23981 GCA_036518395.1 Candidatus Angelobacter sp.
CAAAGAAGCCTCCAATTAGAATGAAGCCTTCCCAGCGCGCCAATGTAAGAAGAGACGGCATTCTCCTGCGCAACCTTCCTTACAAATGTTCTTTGTTGTTTATGAACGCGAATTGTACGCTCTTCCCTTGGGAAGGCAACAATTTTTTTCACGCCGAAAAGGGACTCTCAAAAGGAATCCACGCGGGAAAAGAGATGGAACAGGGAAGAAGATGGCCTTAGCGAGGAAAGACGCCGGAAGCCACGAGCCAACAACCACGAGCCAACTATTTGCCGTTCTTGATCTTCTCCCATTGCGGAATCAGTGATTGCAGCTGATCCGTGAGTTTGTCTGCGGCTTTGGTGGCCTGTGTTGTGGGTGCGGCATCGGCGCTGTCTACCACCACGGCCAGGCGCTCCAGGCCTCCAATCACGCGTGAGAGCGTTGGCGTCGAGTTTCTGGCTGAGGGTTGTTGCCCGGGCCCGGCTTCTGGAGTTGGCGGTTCGATTTGGGCGAGGGCCTGGAGCTTTTGACTCACTGCCGGATCAGCTTTGTTTTGGGTGTAGAAATCACGAATCTGCGCCACCGCTGCATTACCCTGCTGGAGTGCGTGATAGATCTTCATCTCCAGCGCAAATTGTTTCTGCAGGTCCTCTGGAGAGGACTTCACGCGCGGATCCATCGTTACTGAAACTTTCTGCGCAATGCTTTTGCCATCCACTGTGAGCCGCACCTGATATGTTCCCGGCAAAATCTGCGGGCCTTCTGGTTCGGTGGGCGTATTTTGTCCGAAGGCAGTGGACATGCTGTACTCCGGCACTGGTACTGTCGGATTGGCATAGCGCAGGTTCCATACCCACCGGTGCAGCCCGGTTGTGGTTGCCAGTTTTTCCGGCAGTTTGAACCAGTACATGGGAAAAGCGACGGTTTTGGGGTCGGGAAGAGCCGGATGATCGTTGCTGGAATAGTGATGGACCAGTTGACCGGAGGAATCAAGAATATCAATTGTTACTTCATTTTGCGCATGAGACTTCAAGTAATAGTAGAGGATGGTTCCCGCCGGCGGATTCTCACCCGCGGGCACCTCCGGTGACAGTGGCGTATCAGTATTCACGTTCGGCCGCATGCGCATCGCGGGCGCTGGAGTGAATAGCTGGACAGCGCTGAGAGCTTCGGTCATTTGCCGCAGCGGTGAGATGTCATCCAAAATCCAGAACGAGCGCCCGTGAGTGGCGATGACCAGATCTTTATCCTTGACGACCAGGTCGTGCACCGGCGCAACCGGCATATTGAGCCGCAAAGATTGCCACGAGTCGCCGTCATTGAACGAAACATAAACGCCCAGTTCGGTTCCGGCGAAGAGCAGGCCTTTGCGCACCGGATCTTCCCGCACTGCGCGGACATAAGCGCCATCAGGAATGCCCTGCGTGATTTTTGTCCAGCTCTTGCCGAAATCATGTGTACGGAAAATTTGTGGAGAGGCATCGTCCAGCCGGTGACGATCAACCGCCGCGTATGCTGTTCCATGATCAAAATGTGAAGCATCAATGATGCTGATCTTGCTCCAGTCACTTAGCCCGGGCGGAGTCACATTCGTCCACGTCTTTCCGCTGTCGCGCGTGAGCTGGACAAGCCCGGTATCAGTGCCAACCCAGATCTCTCCTGCTGTAAGGGCGGAGGGCGCAATGGTGTAGATCACGCCATAGCCTCTGGCTTTGGCGTTTTCGTTTGTCGTGGGACCTTCCTGCGATGTGCCTGGCTGCGAGCCGGTGAGATCAGGACTGATTCGTTCCCAACTCATGCCGCGGTCATTGCTGCGCAGCAGGTACTGCGATCCAAAATAAAGTACATGGGAATCCTGGGGCGAGAACACCAGAGGGGAAGTCCAGGTGAATCGCAGTTCAGCGCGGGAAATCTCCATCCCAAAGTTGCCGACAGCGGCGGGCGAGATCGTCTGCGATTGCCCCGTGCGCCGATCGAAGCGATGCAGTCCGCCGAACGTGTCACCGCCGTACACGATGTTGGGATCACTGGGATCAGGCGCGATGTAGCCGCTTTCGCCCGCTCCGACCGTGTACCAGTCACGAAAAGTGATCGAGCCGGTGTCGCTGCGGCTGGTGGTTGAAATTGTGCCACTGTCCTGCTGCGCGCCATAGACCCGATATGGGAATTGGTTATCGACGGCCACGTGATAAAACTGCGCCGTAGGCTGGTTGTACCAGGAACTCCAGGTTTTGCCGCCGTCCACGCTGATGCCTACGCCCTGGTCGCTGCCGAAGATCATGCGCTGAGGATTGGAAGGATCGATCCAGAGCGCGTGATAATCGTCGCCACCGGGAGCGCCTTTGATGGCCTCAAAATTCTTGCCCGCATCCGACGAGCGATAAATGGAAACGTTCGGCAGATAAACCGTATTCGCATCTTTCGGATCAACATCTACTTCGCCGAAGTACCACAGCCGCCCGATGATGCGCCGGTCATTTCCCGCGAGCGTCCAATTCTCTCCGCCATCATCAGAGCGAAACAGCCCACCTTGTTTAGTATCGATCAGAGCATAAACGCGGTGGCCGTGCGTGCCGCGCGCCACGGCAAGTCCCACGCGTCCCCAGTCACCCGAAGGCAAACCGCTGCCACTGATCTGCTTCCAGGTCATCCCGCCGTCGGAGGACTTGTAGATTGCCCCGCCGGTGGTGACTGGCGGATACGTGCTCCAGGGCGTGCGATGGTCACTCAACAGTGCCGCAACGACAGTTTGCGAGTTGTCAGGATCGAACTGGATATCGATCGCGCCGGTGTTCTCGCCTTTGTACAGAGCTTTCTGCCAGGTTGCGCCGCCGTCGGTCGAGCGAAAGACGCCGCGCTCGGGATTCGGGCCATAAGCATGTCCAAGGGCTGCGACGAGCAGGATGTTCGCATTATTTGGATCGACAATGATGCGGCTGATGTGGCGAGTGTCGCGCAATCCGATGCTGGTCCAGGTATTGCCGGCATCAGTAGACTTGTAGACGCCGTTGCCATAAGTGAGATTGGAGCGGAAGTCTGCTTCACCGGTGCCAACGTAAATGATGTTCGGGTTTGAAGGCGCAACCGCCAGCGCGCCGATGGAAGCAATCGGCTGGCTGTCAAAGATTGGATTCCATGTAATGCCGCCGTTGGTCGTCTTCCAAACGCCGCCGCCTACACCGCCGAAGTAATATGTGTTGGTGTCGCCAATTACACCGCTTACCGCAATGCTGCGTCCTCCGCGAAATGGTCCAATCATCCGCCAGCGCAGGCCGCTCAGGTCAGGCGCCTGTTGTGCAATAGCAGAGCAGGGAAGAAGGAGAAGAACAAACAGACAAAATTGTTGGAATGTTCGCACCCGGGCAGAGAGCATAAGAGGAGAATTGTACAAGATGGCACTCAGCACCCAGTAAACATCCCGCAAAGCGGGACCGCGAACAGCTTAGCGTCACGACAAATCCTCAACAGCCCGCTGGAGATTAGGGCTACAGCAACTATCAACATGCTCCGGCTTCTGCCGAGGATGATCAGAAACCTCAAAAATCAACGCATCTCTGTATCTGCTCCTCGTGCTATGCCAGGTGGTACATTTTTCGAGTGACATCCATGAACATCACGGAAAAGAAGATTGCTGGCTACGAGCGCGTGTTGCTGGGTGAGGACAAGACTGCTGGTTATCGCGGGATCATCGCCATTCACTCGACCGTGCGCGGACCGGCGGCGGGTGGCACGCGGTTCTGGAATTACCGCAGCGATGACGAGGCGCTGGAAGACGTGCTGCGCCTGGCTCGGGGAATGACGTACAAGAGCGCGCTGGCTGACCTGCCCTTGGGTGGCGGCAAATCCGTGATTATTGGCGATAACAAAACCGCTGACCGAGAAAAGATTTTTCGCGCTCACGGGCGTTTCATCAACACGCTCAACGGACAGTACATCGCCGGCGAAGACGTGGGTACCAGTCCTGAAGATATGGAGTTCGCCCGCAAAGAAACAACTTATGTAGCAGGGCTGCATGGGCTTTCAGGCGATCCTTCTCCGGCGACGGCGCGAGGCGTCTTTCGGGCGATGCAGGCCGCTGCTCAGCATCGCTGGGGTAGCGATGAGTTGCGCAATCGCACCATTGCCATTCAGGGCTGCGGCCATGTTGGATCTTTTCTGGCGCGAGAGCTGCATAAGGCTGGCGCCAGATTGATCGTCACAGACATTGATCCGGAGAAAAGAAACCGCGTTGTTTCAGAATTTGGCGCGAGCAAGGTTTCACCCGAAGAAATTTATTCCGTCCCGGCAGACATTTTTGCTCCCTGTGCTCTGGGCGCCATCATTAATGACCAGACGCTTGCTCAACTTCGGGCCAAAGTTGTTTGCGGAGCAGCCAACAACCAACTGCTGGAGCCACGTCACGGCGATCTACTGGAAAAGCAGAATAGAGTTTACGCGCCCGATTACGCTGCCAATGGAGGAGGCATCATCCACGGCTGCTGCATTGAAATGCTTGGCTGGAGCCAGGCTGCGACAGCGAAAAAAGTCGACGCGATTTACGATACCATCCTGGACATATTCCGCCTCGCGAAGAAAGAGGGCATTCCTGCTTATCAGGCGGCAGACAGATTGGCAGAGCAGCGAGTAGCCATGCGCGTTTAAAAAAACTCAATCTTCACATACCTGCAGACGCCACAGCCAAACGAATGGCTCGCTCTGGTTTCGTTGCAGAAAGCCCAAACAAACTATCGCTGGGCCTGGACTTCAGCAACCATTACTCCAGGATTCGCGGATCGGGCGTTGCGCAAGGTGCGCAGAAACCGCGCTTTACTGAATCCAGCTTCAAGAAATTCTTCAAGGAAGGCGCCGCCTTCCTTTGCCCCGGCGATTCAGGCAAACCAGTTGCTGTCGCTGGTGCGCTCATCCTCAGCCAGCGGACTGGTGAGTATCAGTTCGGCAACATAGGCGTGTCCGTCAGGCCGCAGCACGCGCACAAGCTCGGCAAGGATTTCTTTTCTCTTCGGATTTAGATTAAAGATCCCATTCACCAGCGCCACGTCCACGGCAGTGGCAGGCAAAGGGAGATGTTCCGCGTCGGCATGTTGAAACTCGAGATGAGGAAGCCGGGCAAGCTCTTTGGCAGCGCGGGCGCGATCCAACATCGCATGACTGAAGTCCACTCCAATCACCCGTCCCGTCGGCCCCACTCGTCCGGCGGCAATGATCGAGTCCATGCCTGCGCCGCAGCCGACATCAAGAACTGTCGCGCCCACGGGTAAATCGGCAAATAATGAGACATTGGAAACGCCGGCAAAAGCTTCCACTGCAAGGGGCGGCAGATTGTCCAGCACTTCTGAGGGATAGCCCAGCGATTCCGCGAATTTTCGACCGACCGGAAATGGATGCTTCTGTTCCGGATAGCTGGCCGCAGTGGAATAGGCAACGTTGACCTGTGCCCGAAGAAGATCGGCTTTTTCCGGCAGTCGCTGCCCCACGCTCATTGGTTCCTCGTTCCTGTCACGGCCTGGAATGAGGCCTCAGGTCCGGTGGCAAGCGGTAATCCCAGGGCTGACCAGTCGTGGACACTCAAATCCAACCGGAAAGCGCGGAGCCCCCGCGAACGCAACATGCGCACCGCGTCCACGGCAAACATGCAGTAGGGGCCGCGGCAATAAGCTACGATCTCCTTCTTGCGCGGCAGCGTGGCCAGACGGCCTTTCAGCTTCTCCATGGGGATTCCCAGCGCCCCGCGAATGTGTCCGCTGCGATATTCCTCCTCCGGACGAACGTCTATCACCACGACCTTTCTCCTTTTTACCCGTTTCATTAATGTCTCGCCATCGAGAGGATAAAGTTCGTCCGGATCGTCAAAAAACTCCCGGCGAATGCGTTCGATTTCCGCCAGCCGGTCTTCGGCCAGGATCCTGTAGGAACGAAAAAAATCGCACACCAGAGCATCAGCGAGTGAAAAAATGACGAATCGTCCCCGCCTGCGGCTTTGCACAAGCTGGGCTGCTTCCAGCACCTGAAGGTGCTGCGAGGTATTGGCCAGGCTCATTTCTGCGTGTTCGGCGAGCTGTTCTACCGTCCGCTCTGCCTGACACAGCAAATCAATCAGTTCCAGGCGTTTGGGACTGGCCAGAGCCTTGCCGATTCTGGCCAGATGGCCATAAACAGCGTCCTTGAAATCTCTTTTTTGCAGCCGGCGATTTTCGTCCATATTCAATGAGTCAATTGAATATTAGATAGAAATGCAGACGTGGTCAAATAGACCGAACGAGACGATTCGATATGCAAGACAAGAATTTTCGAGCTTAGTCCTGTTTCGAGCCTGGTCCTATTTGGAGGGAAAGCGCGATGGCGATGGGCCGTTGGGTGGTTAAATTTGCAGGTCTGCTCATGCTGTTAAGCTCCATCGTTGCCGCACAACCGCCCATCCGGGTAGGCATGATTCCTGATGCCGGTGCAACCCAGGTCTCGCTGGAGGAAAAGGCGCCGCTCAAGGCATATCTGGAGCGAACGTTAGGGCGGCCTGTTGACCTGGTCATCCCCACAAATTACAACGCCACGGTTGAAGCCTTGGGGAATGGCTCACTCGACTTTGCCTATCTCGGCGGGCTCACCTACGTGAAAGCCCAGGCGCGTTATGGGGTATTGCCGCTGGTGCAGCGCAGCAGCGATTTGCAGTTTCACTCGTTTTTTATTACTCCTGCCAGTTCCGGCATTCAGTCGCTGAAGGACCTGAAAGGGAAGACGTTCGCTTTCGGCGACATCAATTCCACCAGCGGCCATCTCATGCCTTACATGGAAATGCGCCAGGCGGGCCTGAATCCTGATATCGATCTCAAATACCGCTACACGGGCAGTCATCCCGCCACAGCCAAAGCCGTTGAATCAGGCGCGGTTGATGCCGGCGCTCTGGACGAGACCGTGTACAACTCGATGGTGGCTGAAGGCAAGCTCGACTCTAATAAGGTGCGCGTGTTTTATACGTCCAAGCCGTTCGTGGATTATGTATGGGTGGCCAGGAAAGATATTGATAAGGCCACGCAGGAAAAATTCGCGCAGGCCTTCATCAGCCTGAAAGAAGGCCAGAACGACGACATTCTCAAGATTCTGCGCGGCAGGAATTTTGTCCGCGCCAACAACGAGGAATACACGATTTTGCGCCTGGTTGCCCAGGAACTCAAAATGCTTTAAGTCTGCGCCGGTCGCCAGGCTTTGCTGCTTGTGAAGCAAGCCGGCTGCTGAGCGTGCGCCATCCCCCGGATGCTAGCGATACGCGATCTAGTTGTTGCCCGAAACCACAAAGCTCCTCCTGTGCTGAATGCCATCAGCCTGACAGTTAAGCGGGGGGAGAAGGTTGCTATCGTTGGTCCCAGTGGTGCTGGAAAAACCACTCTCTTTCGCACCATCAGCGGATTTCTTCCCATCAGATCAGGCAGCATCACGGTAGACGCAGTTGAAGTAGGCAGCCTGCGCGGTAAAGACTTGCGCAATCTGCGGCGTCGAGTGGCAATGATTTCTCAGCGACACGATCTGGTGGATCAGTTGTCAGTCCATCAAAACGTGATGGCCGGGGCATTGGGACGTTGGACGACAGCGCGCGCTTTAAGGTTCCTCGCCTGGCCAACGCACGCGGAACTTGACGAAGCGAGAAACGCTCTTTCCCGGGTTGATTTGGAACGCAAGTTGCGCTCCCGCACTTCTGATCTTTCCGGCGGTGAGCACCAGCGCGTTGCCATTGCTCGGGCGCTTGTACAGCAGCCTTTGTTATTGCTGGCCGACGAGCCGATCGCATCTCTGGATCCCATCCTGAGCGGCCAGATTCTCTCTTTGCTTTGCAATCTGGCAGGAGAGAACGGCTTTACGCTGCTGTGCTCCCTCCATCAGCCCGAGGCTGCCTGTAAATACTTTGATCGTGTTATTACGATCGAGGGGGGCAGGATTACCCTGCAGAAACATCAATCCCGTAACGTCGGTTACGCAGAAGTAGGAGACTGATGAGCGGACTGGAAAGCGCTCTCTCGCTGTTGCGACAGTTCTTTCCGCCTGATCTCTCCCCTTCCTATCTCAAGGCTGCCCTTGTTCCTTTGTACGAAACTTTGGAAATGGCGGCGGGGGCAATCCTGCTGGCGATCATCATCAGCCTCCCGCTTGCTTTAGTGATCGGCGCCCGGCTTCCCGGCTGGCGCTTGCTTCGCAGCCTGCTGACGTCTGTACGCTCCATTCCCGACCTCACGCTGGCCATCCTCTGCGTGGTTCTTATTGGTTTGGGACCGGCGGCAGGGACGGTGGCGCTGACTGTGTTTTACACGGCGGCGCTGGGCAAGGTTTTTGCAGATATCTTTGCCTCCGCCGATCCCGGACCCATTGATGCGTTGCATGCAACCGGCGCCAGACGCGTCATGGTGGCACTGTACGGATTATTGCCATTGCGTTCGCAAGACCTGCTGACCTACGGCGGTTATGAGTTTGAAAGCGCCGTTCGCGCTTCAGTGATTGTGGGCGCGGTTGGGGCCGGTGGCATTGGGACAGAACTGGTTGGCTCACTCAACATGACCGATTACCATCGCGTGACCACGCTGGTCATAATGCTGGTAGCGTTGATCGCTGCGATTGATCTCTTTGTCTGGTGTGTACGCATACAGCCGAAACTTCTGCTGCTTTTGGCTGTATTTGGCGCTTTTGCTGCCTGGGTGAATCGTCCCCACCTGATCGCCCTGAACCATGCGGTAACGACCTTCAAGTCCATGCTGCCGCCGCACCTTTCTCCGGAGGCGGTTCGAGAAGTTCCTGCATTGATTGGGCAGACTTTGTTCATCGCATTCGGCGGGACGCTGTTGGCGATGACTTTTGCCTTGCCGCTTGGGGTTGCCGCCGCCCGCAACATCGCTCCGGCATTCATCTCTTTTCCTGTCCGACGCTTGCTTGAGACACTGCGCGCGATTCCCGAAGTGGTCTGGGGATTGATATTCGTGGGTGTTGGTGGTCTTGGGCCCCCAATCGGGATTCTCGCGCTTGGCCTTCACAGCACCGGAACTCTGGGTAAGCTTTATGCCGAGTCTCTGGAGAATGTGCGCCCTGAACCGGCGATGGCCATCGCGGCCACCGGCGGGTCAACCATCGCTATCACCAGTTTTGCCTTGCTGCCGGGGGCATTTGCTCCCATGACGGTCCATACGCTCTTTCGCTTAGAGTGGAATATGCGGGCCGCAACCATTGTAGGCATGATTGGCGCTGGTGGAATCGGCGAAGCGCTATTCAACGCCCAGCAGTTGTTCTTCTACGACCAGATGCTGGTCTACGTGCTGATCACGTGGACCATGATCATGGCGACGGACGCAATCAACACTCGCCTGCGCAAGCGATGGCGAGTGATTGAGGAGCAGCATTTGTGATGGCGGGTGTCCCTTCTCCGGCGCGGCCTTTAGTGGTGTCACGCACAGGATCCATGAGCAGGTTAAAGAATTGCCTGCCTCCGGATGTACGGTGGTCGCGAATGATTCCGCCGAGAAGTGGCCGCGCGAAAAAGTCCTCGCCCTGGCCCGAGAAGCAGACGGACGGATGGTATTTATGCCGGACAGGGTGGACGAATACCTTCTTGAGCGTTGTCCCAGGTTCAAAATCATTGCCCCCCGCCCCGGAGCTGAACCATTTGTTGTCCCGTTACAGTTCCCGAAATGAAATACTTTTTGGTACTAAAGTAATGATTGCAAATCGGCCATAATCTCATACAATCTCACCTGTTTCTCCTGAAGTTGTAGTGGTGCTACAGCTCGAGAAAATCCATAAAAAGCTTGTAAGGAAACTTGTATGACCAAAATGAACCTCACCCTGGCTGTTGTGCTAACTGTCGTACTTGGCGCTGTGCCGCTCGCCTGTGCCAAGGATCCCATCACCCTTGCCTTGCCACCCGACGGATTGTCACCGCAGCAAAGGCTGCCGCTGCAAAATTACCTCACAGAACAGATGGGCCGCGACGTTAAAGTCGTGACTCCCGATTCGTATGCCATTACGTTAGATGGTCTGTCGAACGGAACCATCGACTTTGCCTGCCTGGGAGGCTTGACGTACCTGAAGGCCCACGCCAGGAGCGGGGTCGTGCCCCTGGTACAGCGGGTGAGCGATTTGCAGTTTCACTCCGTGTTCATTGCCGGGGCAGGCACATCCATCCACTCTCTCAATGACCTCAAGGGCAGGAAATTTGCGTTTGGCGATATCAACTCGACCAGCGGACATCTCATGCCCTATCTCGAGCTGAAACGGGCAGGACTCAACGCAGACACCGACCTTCAGGTGCGCTATAGCGGTGAACACCCGGCAACGGTGAAGCTGGTCGAATTAGGAATAGTGGACGCCGGTGCGCTGGATGAAACGTTTTTCAACACCATGATCAAAGACGGTAGAGCAAACCCCAGCAAAGTGCGCGTGATCTATACTTCCAAGCCGTTTGTGGACTGGGTGTACGCAGCCCGGAAGGGTATATCCGATGCTGACCGGGAGAAGTTTACCGCGGCCATGCTCGCACTGCGCGAAGGAAAGAACGACGACATTCTTAAAATCGTGCGTGCCACCAGGTTCGTCAGGGCGAATGACGATGAATACGGCACGCTTCGAGAGGTAGCCCACGAATTGAAAATGTTCTGATGACACCGGGCTGCGGTTGGGCGAAGCAGGCTGCTTTTTGATGAAAGCCCTGCCGGGACGAGTAATTATCGTTGAGCCAATACCTCGGCAACCATTACAGCGGGATTTTGCGATCGCGCATTGCAAAGAGTGCGCCGCACCGCGCCTCATGGAAGCCAGCTGGAAGAAGCTCTCCAATTAAAGTAATCAAATATTGGAACGGAGACCTGTGAGTCAGTCTATGTCCCAACAAACTGCCGCTCCGACGTGGCTGGTCGGACAGGTCCGGAAGGCCATGTTCCGTTAGCGCAGTCCCATATTGTTGCCCAAAATAGGACTGCACGTGCCAATTATTAAAAACCTCTAATCCAGAATTCCTGTTTTCAGAAATTTTTAAAACCAGTGCGGGTTTTATCCGTCTATTAAGTTACAATCCGCGACAATATCTCGGTCGAGCGAAGGGAGAGCACATGTCGAAGATGTGTCGAGTGACTGTAATTGTGTCGTTGTTCCTGCTGTTCGCAGCGGCCGTGAACGCGGGGGACGTTGCGCTTAACGTCGGCATGATCCCTGATGCCGGTGCAACGCAGGTTGCATTGGAAGACAAGGCGCCGCTCAAGGCATATTTGGAGCGAACATTAGGGCGGCCCGTCAACCTGGTTATCCCCACCAATTACAACGCCACGGTGGAGGCCCTGGGCAACGGCTCGCTGGACTTCGCTTATCTTGGCGGGCTCACCTACATCAAAGCGCATGCTGTTTACGGCGTAGTGCCGTTGGTGCAGCGCAGCAGTGATCTGCAATTCCACTCCTACTTTATTGCCAATGCCAATTCCCGTATTCGTTCCCTGAATGATCTGAAGGGGAAGACCTTTGCTTTTGGCGACATCAACTCCACCAGCGGCCATCTGATGCCCTACCTGGAGATGCGCCAGGCGGGTGTGGATCCCAATATCGATCTCAAATACCGCTATACAGGCAGTCACCCTGCTACAGCCAAAGCAGTGGAATCAGGAGCGGCTGACGCCGGTGCTCTGGACGAGAGTGTGTATAACTCCATGGTGTCGGAGGGCAAGCTCGATCCCAGCAAGGTGCATGTCTTCTATACGTCAAAGCCCTTCGTGGATTATGTATGGGTCGCCCGCAAAGACATTGATCAGGCCACGCAGGAAAAATTCGTGCAGGCTTTCGTCAACCTGAAAGAAGGCCGGAACGATGACATTCTCAAGATTCTTCGCGGCAAGAATTTTGTTCGCGCCAACAATCAGGAATACACGATTCTGCGTCTGGTTGCGCAGGAATTGAAGATGCTCTAGCTTTGGCTGGCCCGCCAGCCTTTTTGTTAGGTCGTTCCCCCATGGTTGAGATTTGTGATCTCGTTGTTAGCAGGACCCGCAAAGCTGTCCCTGTACTCAATGAAATTTGCCTGAGCGTGCGTCGCGGCGAAAAGCTTGCCATCCTGGGCCCCAGCGGCTCCGGCAAGACGACTCTTTTTCGCGCTATCAGCGGATTTCTTCCTATTCAATCAGGAAGCATCACGGTAAACGGAGTCGAGGTGAAAGGTTTACGCGGCCGGCGGTTGCGAAAACTGCGCTGCTGTATAGGCATGATTTCTCAGCGGCACGATTTGGTGGACCGCCTGACGGTGCACCAAAATGTGATGGCTGGCGCGCTTGGGCGCTGGACGACGATCCGCGCCTTGAGATTTTTGCTGCGGCCAAAGACTGCCGAACTGGACGAAGCCGAACGCGCGCTATCCCGAGTTGCCCTGGAACGCAAGCTGCGCTCTCGCACCTCTGATCTTTCCGGCGGTGAGCACCAGCGGGTCGCGATCGCCCGCGCGCTGGTGCAACAGCCGATGGTATTGCTTGCGGACGAGCCTGTCGCCTCGCTTGATCCCATCCTGACCGGACAAATTCTTTCTCTTCTATGTAGTCTGGCCCATGAGAACGGTTTTGCCTTATTGTGCTCGCTGCATCAGCCGGAATTTGCCTACGAATACTTTGATCGCGTGATCAGGATTGAAGCTGGAAAAATCGCTTCTGACGAACGACGACAAGCAACACCGAATTATGCAGCAGTAGGGGCCTGAATGTCCGGACTTGAAAGCGCCCTCTCGCTGTTGCGCCAGTTTTTTCCGCCCGATCTCTCTCCTTCCTATCTCAAAGCTGCCCTGGTGCCGTTGTTCGAAACACTCGAGATGGCGGCGGGCGCCATGTTCCTGGCGCTCATCATCGGTTTAGTGATCTCTCTGATCATCGGCGCGCGATTACCTGGCTCACGCACGCTATATGTTTTACTGACCTCAATGCGTTCCATCCCGGATCTCACGCTGGCTATTTTGTGTGTCGTACTGTTAGGTCTGGGGCCGGCAGCCGGAACGCTGGCGCTGACGTTGTTCTATACCGCGGCTTTGGGCAAGATTTTCGCTGATCTTTTCTCCTCCGCTGACCCCGGGCCCATCGAAGCCCTCCATGCAACGGGCGCCACGCGAAGCATGGTTGCACTCTATGGGTTAGTGCCTCTGCGACTGAAAGATCTGCTGACGTATGGCGGCTATGAGTTCGAGAGCGCTATTCGCGCTTCCGTCATTATTGGAGCGGTCGGAGCAGGAGGAATTGGAACAGAACTGGTCGGCTCCCTGAATTTGACCGATTACCATCGCGCCACTACGCTGATCATCATGCTGGTATTGCTGATCGCAGCCATCGACCTGCTTGTCTTGTACATCCGCAAGCAGCCGAGACTTTTGCTTTTGCTGGCTGGGTTTGGCGCTGTTGCCGCCTGGGAACATCGGCCGCACTTGATAGCAATCAGCCACGCGCTGAAGACCTTTAGCGCCATGCTTCCTCCGCATCTCCCCGCTGAAGCTTTGCGGCAGATCCCTGCTTTGGTTGGTGAAACGCTGTTGATTGCGTTCGGCGGGACAGCGCTGGCGATGACCTGTGCTTTGCCGCTGGCGGTGGCTGCCGCCAGAAACGTTTCACCGACATTGATTTCGTTTCCTGCTCGCCGCCTTCTCGAAACCCTGCGCGCCATCCCTGAAGTGGTTTGGGGACTGGTTCTGATAGGAATTGCCGGGCTGGGTCCCCGGGTGGGCATTCTGGCGCTCGGTCTTCATAGTACGGGCGCTCTGGGAAAACTCTATGCTGAGTCGATCGAGAATGTCCCGCCTGAACCAGTGGTTGCCATGGCCTCTACAGGCGGCTCAACTCTGGCAGTCACCGGTTTCGCGCTGATGCCGCTGGCGTTTGCCCCCATGAGCGTCCATACACTGTTTCGCCTCGAGTGGAATATGCGCGCCGCAACCATCGTAGGCATGATCGGCGCTGGTGGAATCGGTGAAGCTCTATTCAACGCCCAGCAGTTGTTCTTCTATCAGCAGATGATGGCCTATATGCTGATCACTTGGGCCATGATCATGCTGGCAGACGCAATCAATACCCGACTTCGCAGGCGCTGGCAAGTGATTGAGGAGCAGTATTTGTGATGGCGGGTGTCCCTTCTCCGGCGCGGCCCTTAGTGGTGGTCACGCACAGGATCCATGAGCAGGTTAAAGAATTGCTTGCCTCCGGATGTACTCTGGTCGCGAATGATTCCTCCGAGAGCTGGCCGCGCGAAAAAATTCTGGATCTGGCGAAGGAAGCGGACGGCCTGATGGTATTCATGCCGGACAGCGTTGATGAAGAGTTCCTCAAGCACTGTCCCAGGCTTAAAATTATTGCCGCGGCGCTGAAGGGCTATGACAATTTTGACGTCGAGGCCTGCACACGCCGGGGCGTTTGGTTCACTGTTCCTCCTGATTTGCTAACGGCGCCTACGGCGGAGCTGGCTCTGGGATTGATTCTGGGCATCACGCGCAACATTCTTCCCGGTGACACGCTGGTTCGCAGTGGGCGCTTTCAAGGCTGGCGTCCGCTTCTGTATGGCAGTGGATTGCACGGCCGGACCGTGGGAATCGTCGGCATGGGAAAACTCGGCTGCAGACTGGCCCAGCTCCTGGCCGGATTTGAAGTCACGATCTATTACGCAGATCGCATCCAGTTGCCGTTGGCGGAGGAGCGCAGACTTTGCGCGACGCGATTGGAGTTCGATCAACTGCTTTCCAGCAGTGATGTTGTTGTGCTGCTGCTGCCTTTTACCTCCTCCACCTCGCACATCATCAACGCAGTTACACTCCGGCAGATGAAAGAGGCCAGTTATCTCGTGAATGTTGGACGTGGGTCGGTGGTGGATGAAGCAGCGGTTGCCGAAGCATTGTCTGCCGGCCATCTCGCCGGATATGCGGCTGATGTCTTCGAAATGGAAGACTGGGCGCGGCCGGACCACCCCACATGCATCCCGCCAAAGCTGTTGACCGACTCGGCGCGCACGCTTTTTACCCCGCATCTAGGTTCAGCAGTCAAGGAGGTGCGCCTGCAAATTGAATTGGCCGCGGCGAGAAACATCTTGCAGGTGTTCGAAGGCCAACCTCCGGCGGACGCTATTAATCGGCCGGCATCCATTCGTAGAGTAACAGCAAGCGCCGACCAGAGAAAATAACTTCTTACAATTTTGGTCTTTGACTCTGACTCTTAATTCGCTATAGTTTTCTGTAACGGCAATGCCCAGACTCAAATTGAACAAGCTCAGTGGATGCTTGCTCGTCCTGGTTTGTCTGGCAGTGTTTTCCGCTGCCCAGGACGACACCGCCGATGAGCGCATTCTCTCCTTTGACTCGCACATCACGCTGCATGCCGATGGCACTATGCTGGTGCGCGAAACCATTCAGGTGCGTGCCGCCGGTGAGCAGATCAACCACGGAATCTACCGCGATTTCCCCACGCGCTACAAGGATCGTCTCGGAAATCGCGTCACTGTGATGTTTGAGGTCGGCGACGTGCAAAGGGACGGCCACGCGGAGCCCTATCACACAGAATCAATTTCCAACGGCGTGCGTGTTTATTTCGGCGACAAAGACGTGCTGGTCTCGCATGGAATCCATACTTACGTCCTTACCTATGAGACGAACCGCCAACTCGGTTTTTTCCCGGACCACGACGAGCTTTACTGGAACGTCACAGGGAACGGCTGGATTTTTCCCATCGATGTGGCCACGGCTACGGTGGTTCTTCCGCCGCAGATCACCTTCATCACCGGCGTGAACGGCTATGCAGGCCGCGAAGGGGAGCGGGGAAAGGATGTTCGCGCATCGCGCGACAGCGAGGGCAATCCGCATTTTCGCGCGGAGAACCTCGGGCCGAAAGAAGGACTCACCATTGCCGTCACGTGGCCCAAGGGGCTGATTGCAGAGCCCACACGCGCGCAAAAGATCAAATGGTTTCTCAGCGACAACCGTAGCGCTCTGATCGGTATTATCGGTCTCCTGGTCGTTCTTGCCTATTATGCAGTTGTGTGGGCTGAAGTAGGCCGCGACCCCAAGGCGGGAACCATTGTCCCGTTGTATGAGCCGCCGGATAATATGTCGCCGGCATCCATGCGTTATCTCGAGCGTATGGGATTCGACGATAAGACCTTCACCAGCGCAATTCTTGGCCTCGCGGCCAAGAAACACTTAACCATTGAGCAGATGAAATCAGGCACATATCGCCTGATAGAAAAATCAGACGCGAATCATGCCGCCCCGCTCTCTTCCGACGAACGGATGCTCAAAGAAAGGCTGTTCGAAGATGGAGAAACCCTCGCCCTCTCCAGTGACCACTCGGCGGTGATGCGCAAAGCGCAGCAGGCGCTCAGCACAGCTTTGCACACCGGCATGGAGAAGACGTACTTCGTCACCAATTCGCGCTACGTCTGGCCGGGGATCGCGTTGACTATTGCTTCTGCGCTGGCAGTGATCTTCTCCAGTGGCGGGCCCTCGCCCAGTGGACAACTGGCAGTCGCCATCTTCATGACCGTCTGGCTTAGCGGATGGAGCGTTGGTGTGGCAGCTCTCCTGCATGCCGTGGTGCGAGCCTGGAAATCTGCGCGGGCCAGCAAAGCCGTCGGCGGCGTAAGCGCTGTTGGGATTACTCTTTTCAGCATTCCTTTTGTGCTCGGCGAGATTTTTGGGATCTGCATGCTGGCATGGGCCCTGTCGCCGGTCGGAATGCTTATGATCCTCCTGCTCCTCGGCGCCAACGTTCTTTTTCATCACCTGCTGAAGGCGCCAACGCTTGCCGGACGACAACTGATGGACCGTGTTGACGGTTTCAAGATGTTTCTGTCGGCAGTCGATGGCCAGCGCATGAATACCATGATGCCGGTCGGCCAGACGCCGGAACTGTTTGAGCGCTTTTTGCCGTACGCGCTTGCGCTGGGCGTGGAGCAGGCGTGGGCAGAACAGTTTTCGCACGTGCTGGCAACGGTCGGTGCACCCGGACACGAATCAGCCACTTATTCGCCTTCGTGGTACAGCGGAGGATTCATCGGTTCGTCCCCTGCCGCGTTTGCTTCTTCCTTCAGTAGCGCATTTTCCAGCGCTGTTTCCTCCGCATCAACGCCTCCGGGATCTTCATCAGGTGGAGGCGGTGGAGGCTCTTCCGGCGGAGGTGGCGGCGGTGGCGGTGGCGGAGGATGGTAAGAACGCGGCTCTTAGCTTTTGGCTTTTAGCTTTTGGCGCTTAGAACCGGTTGCTGCTATTTCAAGAGAAACGTCGATATAGCGTTATGAGTGTAACGAGAGTGCCACCGACTATAAAAATAGTGCCCATGACCTTGTAAGGTCGTCGCGATTGCGCGCCTTTTGGAACTAATACTAGTGCCATCACACCCAGCAAGACTGTAAATGCGCCGAGCACAAGGTCGAACCACCAAACGTTTTTCCATAGAGAAAAACCGAGCATGCCTAGCCAGACGAGAATTACCGACTTCGCTATGCTCGTTGCGTTCATAGCATTGTTCAGCATACATGGTGTCGGTTTTGCCCAAAAGCCAAGAGCCAAAAGCCAACAGCCAATGGCTAAGGGCCAAGGGCTGTTCTACAATATTCCCCTATGCTGAAGCACATTGCCTGGAAAGATGTTGAAGTTGAGCACGTGAATCCGTTATTCGACCGGCAGTTGATTACCGGTGAAAACCTGATGTTTGCGCGCATCCTGCTCAAGAAAGGTATGGTGGTACCGGAGCACAGCCATCATAATGAGCAGCTTACTTTTGTGGCGGAAGGCGCGCTGAAGTTCTGGATCGACGGCAAGGAAATCGTGGTGCGCACTGGCGAGGTGCTCTGCATTCCTCCGCATATGCCACACAAAGCCGAGGCGCTGGAAGACACCATCGATATGGACATTTTTTATCCTCCACGGCAGGACTGGCTGGAGAAGTCAGACGCCTATCTGCGTAACGAACAGGTCCCCAGCCGTTAGCATCTCAGTAAGCCGATGAGCACGGGCGATTTTCACGGGTCCGTCTTTGTGCTGGCTCTCTATGATGTTTGTGAGGAGATCAGCCTTTCAGAGCTGCGCCCGCTTATCGGCGGCCAATTACTGACTCCATCCTTTAAACATACGACTCCAGGGTACGTTCGTTTTGAACGGCCGCCGGTGATTGAATCGCTGGAGCCGGTAGCCCTGGAAAGCGGCGAACAGTTTACCGGAACGATTCAATACTACGATTATGGTGTTGTGGGTGTGTTGCTGCGGCTCCGTTATTCGGGAAGCTGGACAGAACTAAAGAAACTCGCAAGCCGCTGGATTTCCAGCCTGGTTTTCGATGAGCTTACGACCCGACTGGTACGCAAGCGCCTGCAGACCGTGCAGGCGGCCCTTTGCAAAACCTATGAAAACTGGCTGAGCGAGGACTACTACATCTTTCAAATGGATGCTTCCGAGCAGCCGGCACAGGAGTTGTTGCGCGACCGCGGCGAAGACATCAGCCAGCTCATCAACGGAGAGACAGTTCCACTTGCGGCTCCAGAAACCCAGGAGGCGTTGCAAGGGAGCATGTCCTATTATCCGAATGACCTGGTAGTGGTGGGATGGAATGCGGCCCTTATTTACGATGCCGAAGCCGCAGCCGACACCACCATTCGTATCTTCGAGTACGCGAATTCGCAGCTCCTGCAATTTCGTCATTACGATGAGCTGCTGACCCGTGAACTGGCCACTGCGTATCGCTTCCTGGAGAGCCGGCGCGGATTGCTGGCCGGATGGCGCATGCGTCCGGGCGCCACACGGCTGCGCACCGTTCTGCTGGAGATCACGGAATTGACCGAACGCACCAACAACGCGCTGAAGTTTGTTGGTGACATGTTTTCCGCGCGCCTGTATAAACTTTGTGCGTCAAAGATTGGCGTGGTTGATTATCAGGCGCTGGTCCAGGACAAACTGCACACGGCGGATGATCTGTACGACTTCATGATTGAAAAGTTCCACCAGGCGCGGGGCTTCCTGCTGGAGTCCGTGGTGGTGGTGATTCTGATCATCGAATTGTTCTATTTATTTAGAGGCAAGTAAGGAGTGCGCCTCAGCGTATCGTTGTTCCAAAACCTGAACGGGAGAGAACGGACATGAAAATTAGCCTGGTTCTTTTGATTTTTGTGATTGTGGCCGCTGCCATTAACTCTTCGGCGCAGGAGCGCAAGTACATTGTGATGAAGCGCGCCACACCGGCCGCTGCCAGCGCGCCTTTCAGTGAAGCAGTGCTGGTCGGCGATACGCTCCACATCGGCGGTCATATCGGCCTCGATCCCGCGACCGGCAAGCCCGGCGCGACTCCGGAAGACGAGGCGCGCCTGGTGATGGAGGCGGTCAAGCGCACAGTGGAAGCAGCGGGCATGACCATGGACGATCTGGTCTCGGTCCAGGTCTATTGCTCAGACGTGAGCTTCTACGCTGCTTTCAACGGCGTCTATCGGACATATTTCCACGGCAATTTTCCTGCACGGGCGTTTCTGGGCTCGGGGAAATTGTTGTTCGACGCGCGATATGAAGTGCTCGGCCTGGCGGTGAAGAAAAAGAAATAATCGTGTTCAGGCTTTGTTTTTACGCCGAACGTAAAGCAGCTTGTCCACCTCGGCCACAACATTGCCATCTGCGTCAGTCACTACTGCCTGAAATTGTGGCTCGATTTTGCCTTGGGCGTCGGCCTGCCTGCGGATTTCCTCTACACGTTGCGCAGGAATGTGAAAACTCGCTTTAACTGTGCCTTTGCCGGGCTTCTTGAAGCGGATCGTCGCCGCCTTGTCCCAGACGATGTAGTCCGGCCCAAGATGCTCGATGAGCATCACCATGAACCATGGATCGCACATGGAGTAGAGCGATCCGCCAAAATGCGTGCCCACGTAGTTGCGGTTGAAAAACTTCATGCGCAGCTCTACGTCAATGGTCAGAAAATCATCGGCCACGCGCGTGACATGAATGCCAGCGCCCAGGAATGGCGGCCACAGCCGCAGACGCTTCAGCAGACGTCTGGTTTTCCGATCGGAGTCCATCGTCCATTATCCGTCAACGTCGCCATATACGGACGTTGGACAGGCTTACGGGCTCACTCCCTGGCTCCGGCTTTCTTCAATTCCTCCACCATTTCCGCATAGCCGCGCATCATAGCCAGCTTCAATGCAGTGTTCCCGTTGGCGTCGCGCGCGTTCACATCCGCCCCAGCCGCGATCAGCAGGCTGGCAATGCGAGGCGAATAACCAACATGCTTTTCATTGTCAAAACCTCTGGGCTCGTCAATGGCTTGCATGAGCGCCGTTCTGCCGCTGCGGGTCCTGGCATTTACATTAGCGCCCTTCTCCAGCAAGAGCTGCGGGAAATCCGGATGGTCCTGGGTTGCCGCCAGAATGAGCGCGGTCTCGCCCAGATCGTTGGCCGCGTTGATATCGGCGCCTTTTTGGATTAAGGCCCAGCCATCCTGTTGGTTTTCTCCGAACACGATAAAACGTGCCGCATACAAGAGCGCCGTATTCCCTTCATCGTCACGGGAGTTCACGTCAACATCTTTCTCTAACAGTAAGTGCAGGGCCGGATTGCCGTCTTTGGCCATCAGCATCAGCGCCGTCACCCCGTGAGAATTCTTCGCTTTCGGATCTGCGCCCCTGGCCAGCAGCAACGTAACCAGCGATTTTCGCTGCTCCAGGAAACTCTGCCTGGAATCTGCCGCCCTCATCAGCACCGTATTGCCATCTTTATCTGCTGCATTTATATCGGCGCCGTGATCCAGCAATGTTTTGACGATTTCAGGCTGACATTTGGCTGCCGCAATCAGGAGTGGGGTGTCGCCTCCGCTGCCGGCAAGATTCACTTGCGCGCCGTGATCCAGCAACACATTCACTTTGTCCACTTTGTCTGCGAAATACTCATTTTCTGCCGCCAGCATGAGCACAGTGCGGCCGTCGTCCCCGAGAAAGTTTGGGTCCGCACCCTGTTCCAGCAGGGTTTTGGCCGCCTCCATGCTCCCGCTTTGAATGGCTCGCCGCAGGGCCCAATCCCGGGCGCTTTTCAGGAAAGAATTCGTATCGCTGATCTTTGTTCCCCGTGCGATCAGGAATTTTGCCCGCTCCAGATATCCGGCGCGAGCGGCGAGATCCGCTGCGGTGTGGCCCTGATTGTCGGCAGCATTGAGATTCGCACCTTTGTGGGCCAATAGTTTCAACATATTCATGGCCTCCTGGTCCCGGGAGACCACGCTGGCCACCATGAGCGCGGTAGAACCATCTGGCGTTGAGGCGTTCACATCCGCTCCATGCGCGATCAGCACACCAAGGCGATCACCGTTGCCGGTTTCTGCTGCCAGTATGAGCGCTGTCCGGCCGTCCTTGAGCCGGGCGTTCACATCAGCGCCTTTGGCCAGCAGGAACTCAATCAGCCCGGGCTGGTCATCCCACGACCAGGCGGCTGTCAATAGTGGCGACCATCCCTCAGCATCCTGCAAATTGATGTTGGCGCCGTGTGCGATCAATAGCCGCACGATCTGCTCGTCGGCGCCAACTATAGTGTATTCAGACGCATATCCTTCCATCGCGAATAACAACGCGGTGCGTCCTGCATTATCGCGGGCGTCTATGGTGGCGCCTCTTTCCAGTAAGAGCCTGGCCAGTTCTTTACGATTCGGCGTGTGCCGATCCCGGCTGTGCGGCATCCGTCCTGTCAAGGACGCTGCCAGCATCAGCGGCGTCTGCCCGTTCTCATCCCGCTTGTTGGGATCAGCACCGTGCTTCAGCAGGGAACGGACTTGTGCGACATCGCCCTCCTCTGCGGCATGGCAAAGAAGATCGTGCGACTCTGTGGCCCTGGCCAGAGCGGCAGCGCTCAAGAGCAAGAAGACCCAGAACTTCATGGGCTAGTCCTCGGCATAAAACGTGGCAAGCCCATCATAGACGCCGTTGTAAGACTCGTTGACAAAAAAATGAATGCGCTTATCCCACCAGCTTCAGCCATAAAATTCCCATCACAATTGTCAGCAAAGTAATTGGGACCCCCACGCGCATGTACTCCTTGAAGCTGATCGGGTGCTCATCGCGGGCTTTTTCCACCACAATGATATTTGCTATTGAACCTGTGATGGTCAGGTTGCCCGCCAGCGTGCTGCTCATGGCCAGCAGCAGCCAGAAAAGATGAGAATTGCCGTATTGTGCGGCCAGATTCTTCAGCAGCATTACTGCCGGAACATTGCTGACAATATTGGAGAAGGCAACTGTTACACCGCTGAAGATCCAGAAATTATGCAGGTTCAGGTGTTCGGCGATCAGCAACATTTGTTGCGCAATGCCGATCTGCTCCACCGCGCCAACAATCAAAAACAATCCTACAAAGAAGACCAGCAATGCGGAATCAACCTCGCCATAAATCTGTCGCGGATGAAATGCTGGATGAATCAGCAGCATAGCGGCGCCAATCGCGGCGGTGAGTGCGGGCGGCGCTCCAATAAAAAATCCCAGAAGCACCAGCAATGTGATCGTCACAGGAAAAATCAAGCGCGATTTCTTGACCGGCAGCGGTTCCACCCGTTGCGGCCGGATTCCGGGCTGAACTTTCGCGCGGCGAAAGTAGATGAGATGAAGAACGAGCCAGTCAAGCAATAGCCCGATCACAGCTATGGGCCCGAGATGCGTCAGAAAGTCGAGATAAGGAATTCCGGACAGCGATCCAATCAGAATGTTTTGCGGGTTGCCAGTGATGGTTGCCGTGCTTCCGATGTTGGATGCGGTCGCAAGCGCGAGCAGATACGGAGTCGCGGGCCGGGACATCTCCCGGCACACCCGCAGTACCAGAGGCGCCATGAGCAGGCAGACAATGTCATTCACCAGAAAGGCAGAAAGAATTCCGCTGGTGAAGATGACGCTCGGAAGTAGAAAGCGGGATGGAACATGCTCCACGCAGGCGCTGGTTACCCAATCAAAGAAGCCGGAGACATGCAGATCGGCGGTGATCAGCATCATGGAGAACAGCAGAACCAGCGTGGCAAAATCGATGCTGCGCATGGCGGCTTCCGCGCCAATGATGCGGAATGCAAACATTGCGGCCGCACCGATGATGGCCGCGGCAGTGCGGTCAATTTTTGTGCCAGGGAAGCGCCCGATGGCAAACACCAGATAGCTGGCGAAGAAAATCGCGTACGCAGCTATGAATTGCGTGTCGGAAAGAAATCGCGCCATCAGTTCAGTGGGGTTGCTGAATGATTATTGCATGACCACAGTTTTGGGACAGTGGTGTAGTTATTGCAAGCTCTTAATGTAGGCCACAATCTGCCAGCGTTGCTGCTCAGGTAGGCGCGACCATGAAGGCATTCCATTCTTCAGGCTGCCGTTGGTGAGCAGCCACTGGAGTTCTCCTGGAGTCGCACTGCGAATGCGATCGGAGTGGAGGTTGGGACGGTTGTCTTTGCCGGCTGCTTCATCGCCATGGCAGGATGCGCAGTTCTGACGAAAAAGCTTGGTGCCGGCGACGATCGCTCGCGAATCGCTCTCAAATGGATTCTGTTTCTGCCGGTCTTTCTCCGGAACCTTCAATTGCCAAGTGCCATCTCCTGCTGCGGCGAGCAATAGCGGGACAGCAATCACGGCCATTAATGCCGCCAAAATTCCACGCTTGAACATTTCTTACTTCCTCCGCAGTTTCGACCAGATCTGATCAATTTCATACGCGACGCCAAAACGCAGCAGCATGCCGTGGCTGTTGGAGTTGAGGCCAATGCCGGGCGAGATTTTGAATGCGGGGCCATTCGGCAGTCGCAAACCGGCTACCGGAGCAAAATAGTGCGAGGTATCGTGCAGTCCGAAGCTGTAGCGATCGCCGAGTCCACCATAAAGCTCCGCGCCTAATGTGATGTTCTCCCGGCACAAGCGACAGGCGTTGGGACTGGCGACCAAAGAGAGTGGCCGGCTGATGCCAAGCGCATAACCAAACTCCCAGGGCTCAGCCTTCAAGCTCTTCTCCGCAATGATGTTTTCCGATACATTCCATCCCTTGAAGT
>DATDNH010000261.1:0-26515 GCA_036518395.1 Candidatus Angelobacter sp.
CAGGTTGATGTACGAATAGTTGGCCAGGAATTTTGCGTCGTACGTTCCGTGTGGCGAGTACACCGCTATCAGCATCAATGGCGCCGTAACTGACTTTCGAACCGTGATTCCGAAATTAGTAACGTCAACCGGTAGCTGTGACGCAGCCTGTGTTTCTCTGGATTGAGCAAGAATATAGTCGGTGTTGGGATCAGTTTTTACGTCGAAGTTTACGACCAGCGTGGTTTGCGAGTTGCCGGTCGCGTTGGTGGAGTACATGTAATTCATGTTGTCCACGCCGCTCATCTGCTGCTCGATGGGAGTGGCAACCGCTTGTTCCAGGGTCTGGGCATCGGCGCCAACGTAGGTAGCCAAAATCTGGATTTCGGGTGGCGCGATGCTGGGAAACTGGGCAACCGGAAGGCTGAGGATCGTCACTGCGCCCACAATCACAGTGAGAATGGCGATCACCATCGCGACAATGGGACGGTTGATAAAGAATTTTGACATGGCTCAGTTGCCCTTTTCGGAAACGGCCACAAGGGTGGGGTTGACCATGGCGCCGTCCCGGGCCTTTTGCACGCCCTCAACCACGACTCGCTCGCCTGCTTTAAGTCCATCCTCAACAATCCAAAGTGCGCCCACGCGCTCGCCGACCTTCACTGCCCTGATGGCGACCTTGTTGTCACTGCCAACCACCGCAACGAAATAATTTCCCTGAAGCTCATTGACTGCTTTTTGAGGCACCAGCAATGCGCCTTGCCGGATATAGCTGACAAAGCGCACGCGGCCATACTGGCCGGGCCGGAGAACGTTGTCGGGATTAGAAAACAGAGTGGCTATGCGAAGCGCGCCCGTCTGGATGTCCACCTGGCGGTCGATAGCGTAGAACCTTCCTTTTCGCGGAAAAATCGATCCGTCCGCCAGAATCAGCTCAAACGCAAACTGGCTTTCGGTTTTCTGGCGCGCTGCCACCGAGGGGTTACGCTTGACGAAGGCAAGATATTGCTGCTCACTGGGAACAAAGTAAACTTTGATGGGATCGAGTTGAGAAACCGTGGTAAGCACAGCTTGTGGACCAACCAGGTTTCCTATCTGGCCAGTAGCGATTCCAGCGATGCCATCGACCAGCGAGCGAACGTTGGTGAACTCCAGATTGAGTTCCGCCTGGGCCACAGCGGCCCTCCCCGCCTGCACGCTCGCTTTCGCCGCAAGATTGGCCTGAACGTCATTGTCCAACTGGCTCTGCGCAATGGCTCTTTCTTTGGCCAGCGGGGTATCGCGTTGAACGTCTAATGCTGTTTTTCCGAACTGCGCTTCAGCCTGCGCAAGCTGCGCTTTTGCCTGGTCGAGCACCGCCTGGAATGGCCGCGGATCAATTTTGAACAGCACCTGGTTTTTGTGGACCAGAGCGCCTTCCTGGTAGTTCTGCTGGATGAGATAGCCGGTAACCTGTGGCTGAATCTGCGCATTCACAAAGCCATCCAGGGTTGCGAGATATTCGTGGTAGACCGGAACATCGCGTTGAATCACGGTGGTGACCTGCACAGCAGGCGGAGCGCCGCTCGCGGCCGAGACGTTCTTGCTCTTGCATCCCTGGATCGCTGGAAGAATCACCGCAATGCCGACGAGGAGACAAAGCAACCTCGCAGCTTTGAAGGAAAATTTGAATGGTGGCTCAAGAATTGGCGATTGGCCCCGCATAGCTTCCTCGCTTGTTGATTATTTTTGCTGTTAAAGGGCGCTGGGAGATGCCGAGAGTGCTGGTCCTGGCCCGCTAATGATCACTAATGATTACTTCGCTTTCGACGGCGACTCATTTTATTTCTTCTCCGCGCAGAATAGTGCTACCCGAATGGGCAGGTCATTCCCAAGCGACGCCATCTGTGCAGGACTCTTCACAAACACCGATGGAACCGGTGCGCAATAATCACACCAGAGCCATTCGGGCAAAGCAATTGGACGATGGTATCGGACTGATACTTTGGTATTGGTCAGCAGCTCTGCCAACAGAACAGCGGATTGAACTACGCTGTGACTTTTCGATGAGCACAGAGCAGGCGCTCGCAGGCTACCGCGAGGCAGCATGGGAACCATAGGGCTCCCACTCCCGCCCGTCTACCGTAGAATTTTGAACACTCGAACCAACGCAAGAAGACGGGCGGGATCGGGATAAACTAGATCACCCGCATATAATTGCGCCTTACACCGCTAACGACCAGATACAGACTGGCGCAGCATCGAGGAAGAAAACATGTCGAATACTTTTGGAGCAACTTCAAGCACAGACGATGTCTTGGCCGGAACCAATCTGCGTGGCAAAAGGATTCTTGTTACCGGTGTTTCTGCCGGGCTGGGAGTTGAAACTGCGCGGTCTCTTGCCGCGCACGGCGCACACGTTGCAGGCGCGGCGCGGGATTTGGCCAAGGCTGAAAAGGCGACTGCGCAGGTGCGGAAGGATGGTGCGGCAAACGGCGGCAGCTTCGAACTGGTCGAACTCGATCTTGCCAATCTTAAGAGCGTACGTGCCTGCGCTCATGGACTGCTGGACAAGGGTGAGCCCTTCGACGCGGTTATCGCCAATGCCGGAGTGATGGCCACACCCTTTGGCCATACCGCAGACGGCTTTGAAACGCAGTTCGGCACCAATCACCTGGGCCACTTTGTTTTCGTTAATCGCATTGCGCGGCTGATTCGAGCAGGTGGGCGGTTGATCAACCTTTCTTCCGCCGGCCACCGGTTTTCCAACGTCGACCTCGATGATCCCAACTTTGAACACACGCGCTATGAGCCCTTCGTTGCCTATGGGAGATCGAAGACGGCAAACATCTTGTTTGCGGTGGCCTTCGACAAACGGCACCGGGACCGTGGCGTGCGTGCTGCGGCTGTACACCCTGGCGGCATTCGGACCGAACTGAGTCGCTACATGGACCCGGGCCAGATACAAAAGCTTCTGGAACGAATAGAGCAGGAAGCCGCGAAAGCGGGTAAGGGGCCGTTTCAGTGGAAGACGATTCCTCAGGGAGCCGCAACTTCAGTGTGGGCTGCGGTGGTGGCTCCGGCTGACGAAATTGGCGGCCGCTATTGCGAGAACTGCCACGTCGGCCATATCGTGCCGGACGACGCCGTTATCAACGCGGGAAGCGAAGGAGTACGCGCATACGCGCTGGATGCAAGAAATGCTGAGGCGCTCTGGAAGAAAAGTGAAGAACTCGTCGGCGAATCTTTTTCGTGAGTGGGAGTCGTCCTCTGCCGGACAGAGGTGCTCTACAATAGAAAAGCTATGGCATCACTACAGGAATACAGGTGTGAAGTTTGCGGAAGAATCACCAATAATCTCCTGCACTGGTTTGTGATTCAGTGTGGGAATTCGGAGCTCACAGTTTTCAGATGGAACTCTGAGGCCGCCCAAGCGCCCGAAGCGCGACACTTCTGTGGTGAAGGGCACGCGCAGGTTTATATCAGCCGCTGGTTTGAATCAGTATGCTCGCCGCCTAAACCTGACTTCCTGAGGGCTTCGCAGGCAAAGTAGCGGAAGCGGTCCTAATCACTGATCTTTGTCCAGGTATTCTTCAGGAACATCGTCTTCCGGCACCTCGTGCGTGTGCACCTCTCTGGTGCCGCTATCGTCGGCTTCTTCTACACCGGAGACAACGCCTGCTTCGAAGGCGTTTCCTTCTTCCAGCAATTCATCGACACTTTCGGAATCGGCACGTTCGCGCCGGGAGATTCCCTGCAGATCGCCTGATTGTTCGCTCCTGCCAGCCAAAGTTCGCCGTGAGGAAGTGCGCCTGGTGCCCCGTCTGGTTTTCTGACGTGAGCTCCTGGCAGTCGCTTTCTTTGTGACTTTCTTTTTGCGTGCGACTGCCTTTGGCTTGGCTCGCTTTTTGGTACGCTTTTTAGTAGCCATAGCGGCAGTTTACCACTGGCGCGCATGCTTACGGCGAACCGCACATTAGAGGAATAGATCGAATGGTGGCCTGGAGATTCTTCCAACGCAAACCCCAACCGCAAAAAGTGACCACCGGGCGCTTCGAAATTGAGCAAGAAGGTGAAATCGCCTATCTCGAATACAGTTTGAGCGGGAATGTGCTGGTTTTAATTCACACTGAAGTACCGGAAAAACTGCGCGGCGCAGGGCTCGCTTCCTCTCTGGCGCAAACAGCTTTTCAGTGGGCGCGTGAGAACCATCTTAAGGTGGACGTTGTTTGTCCAAGTGTGCAGGGATACCTGGCGAAACACCCGGAGTGGTCGGATCTGGTAGTTCGTTGATGTGGTTCTCGTCGGCTACGGAAGCCATCAGGCAACAGCAAACCATTCCGCGCTCCGCGCGGTAGACTTGCAATGCAACGTCTCTACGATTGGATTTGGGCTGCTGCCATGGGCAAAAACACCTGGAAGCGGGTGTCGCCGGGCTGTGAACTGACCTGAATGCTGCCCTGATGTTTTCTCACAATCCTTTGCACTGTATCCAGACCCAGGCCCGTGCCTTCTCCAACGCCTTTGGTGGTAAAAAATGGTTCAAAGATGTGGGGCAATATGTCGGACGAAATTCCCGGGCCGTTATCGCCGATCTCGACCACAACACAACGATCATCGCGAAAGGTGCGCACTCGAAGTTTTCCCTGGCCATGCATTGCGTCAATGGCGTTGTCAATAATGTTGGTCCAAACCTGGTTGAGTTCGCTGCCAAAGGAATCCACCAGCAGAGGGACTGGCTGGTAATCACGCTCCACCGTTACGCCTCGCTTCAGTTTGTGATTGAGGATGGTCAGGGTGGTTTCCAGACTCTTTACGATGTCGACGTTCTGCACCGGCGCCTGGTCCATGAAGGTGTATTCCTTGATGGCGCGCACGAGGTCGGAAATCCGGGAGGTGCTGCTCTCGATTTCATTCAGCAGGGCAGCGATCTCCAAGGACGCTGAGATTCTGCACACTGCTGCGCGCGCGGTGTCAGGATCGAGCGAAGTAAACAAAGACTCCAGCACTTCAGGACGGGCGCCTTTGCGCGCGAGATTCGCGGACAACTGCCACAAGTCGTTTTGACCGTGACTGCGAAACAACGCCTCCAGTTGATCTTCCAGGGTGCTGATAGTCAGCGCATCGGGCGGAGGGTCATTCTTCTGGATGAATGAAGTCTCCAATTTTTCGATTTCGGCCTTCTGCGCGGCAGTGAGCTCGCGCGCTCCCAATGCGTGACTCGCATCTTTGATCTGCTTCAGCATCTCACGCAACTGGCCGGTAGCGCGTTTCGCCGCAGAGGCAGGATTGTTGAGTTCATGCGCCAGTCCGGCAGAAAGCTTTCCCAAGGCCGCCAGCCTGTCACGCTGCTGCTCGATTCTGGTGGCTTCGCGGATCCTGTCAGACATCACGCCGACAAGGCGGCTGGCCAATTCCGGCATTTTCTGTATCAAATCGGGAAAGAGTGAAGCTGGAAATCGCAGAACCCGGCTGCTGGTGACCGACCGTCCCGTAAGGGGATACTGTTTCATTCTGGAAAAAGGCAATATGCCAGTAACATCACCGGGCTTGCTTGATAAAGTAACAAGGCCGCCAGCGAACTCGCCTCGCACCTGAAGCTGTCCATCCACGACCACGAACATCGCATCAGCCGGATCACCCTGATGGATGTAGACCTCCTCCGGCTTAAGGGCAAGCTCCTGCGACTGGCTGATGAACCAGGCGATCTGGTCGTCAGGCAAACCAGCGAACACAGGCAGGCGAAGAAGTTCCGACGCTTCCACCATAATGGTTGTTATACCTTGCTCAAATACTGATGAATGAACTGCACCGCTACGGAGCCCTCACCAACGCCGGACGCCACGCGCTTCACCGAGCCATGGCGAACGTCGCCGACGGCAAAGAGACCGGGAACATTGGTTTCAAGCAGGAATGGATCGCGCTCCAGCGTCCACCCTTTTGGTCGCGCGCCTTCCCAGAGAAGATCCGGCCCGGTAAGAATAAATCCGCGGTCGTCGCGCTCGACGACATTCGCCAGCCAGTCAGTGCGGGGCATGGCGCCGATGAAAATGAACACGGAACTGGCGGGCACGCGCTCAATTTTATTGGTATCGGAACAAAGGACGGAAATTTCTTCCAGGTGCTGTTCGCCATGCACCTCGGCCACGCTTGCATGTTTCCACAATTCAATGTTGGGTGTGCGCTGGATTTGATCAATCAAGTACTGCGACATGGTTGCAGAAAGAGATTCGCCGCGCACCAGAATGAACACGCGCCTGGCATACCTGGAGAAGTTCATGGCAGCCTGGCCGGCGGAGTTTGCTCCGCCCACGACATACACGGTTTCGCCCTTGCAGGACAGCGCTTCGGTTGCGCCGCCGCCATAATAAACGCCCGCGCCCTGGAGCCGGTCGATTCCGGGAGCTTCCAGTCGGCGCCACTGCACGCCCGAGGCGATCATCAGAGCATGACAAGAGATTTCGCTGCCGTCCGCCAGCTTGATGATGCGATACGGACCTTCGATGCGGAGGCCGACGGCTTCCTGAGGAGAAAGGATCTCCACTCCGAAGCGTTGCGCCTGGACAACGGCGCGCCGGGCGAGATCGCCGCCGCTGAGTCCTGTGGGGAAGCCGAGATAATTTTCAATGCGTGAACTCATTCCCGCCTGGCCTCCGGGGGCTTCGCGCTCCACGATCACAGTATGCAAACCCTCTGAGGCGCCGTAGACAGCCGCTGCCAGTCCCGCCGGTCCACCACCGACGATGGCCAGATCATAAAAGTCGGTTTGCGCCCGTGTGCGCAGTCCCACTTTCTGGGCAACATCGGCGGGAGCGGTCTCCAGAAGCCTGGTGCCATCAGGAAAAAGCACAACCGGAAGATTGGCTGCCTCAGGTCCGAGAGCTTCCAGAAGGCGCTTGGTTTCGGGATCGTTGGCAGAGAGTTCAGCGTCAATCCACTGATATGGAACACGATTGCGGGCAAGAAAATCGCGCAGCTCGTATGAGCGCGGCGACCAGCGGGTGCCCAGAACGCGAATGCCCTCGAATGCAGGATGATACGAAGCCTGCCAATCGTCCAGAAGATCGTCCAATTGAGGATACAAATGCTCCTCTGGCGGGTCCCAGGGTTTCAGGAAAAAGTAATTGATGTTGACTTCATTGATGGCACTGATAGCAGCGTTGGTGTCGGCATAGGCGGTGAGCAGGACACGCTTGGCTTCAGGAAAGACCTCCCTTGCTTCCTGCAGGAAATGGACGCCATCCATTTTCGGCATGCGCTGGTCTGCAAGCAATAAAGCAACACTGTCATTACGAACTTTCAATTGCTTGAGAAGATCGAGCGCCGCCTCAGGAGAATCGCTGGCCAGAACACGGTATTCAGCGCCATAGTGCGAACGAAGATCGCGCTCAATGGCCCTCAGAACGTCCGCATCATCATCCACGCTGAGTAATATTGGTTTCGCCATGGATCGGTTTCAGTTTACAGAATAGAAGGTCGAGACATCCGCAAGAGCGGAACAAAAGCCTTAGATGCCGCAGATTGAATTTGGTCGCACCGAGAAGCAGGAAGTCAGGAGTCAGGAGTCACTCTCATTCTGACTTCTGGCTCCTGACTCTTTGACTTCTGGCTATTTACCGCAGCCCGCCCGCGATCACCAGAGACTCTCCTGTGATCCACGCGGCATCAGGGGAGGCGAAGAAGACCGCGGCAGGAGCAATGTCGTCAACCTGGCCGATCCGCCGGAGCGGCGTTTGTGCTGCAACTTGTTTGCGCACATCACCATCAGCAAAGCCGGATGCTTCCAGGCCCTCTGTTTCCACCATTCCAGGACTAATTGCGTTCACCCGGATGTTCCGTGGCCCGAGTTCCCTGGCGAGTTGTTTCGTCACCGCATCTACCGCACCCTTACTCGCGGTGTAGACAGACGTGTTGGGGAGACCAAGAGAGGTAGCAACTGAACTGATGTTCACAATGCTTCCGCCCTCAGGACCGAAATATTTGGCGGCTTCCCGCGAGGCGAGCACGAGGCCAAGCACGTTCAGGTCAAAGTGTTTGTGAAAATGCTCTTGCGTTACGCCTTCGAGAGGCGAGAACTGATAAATCCCTGCATTGTTGACCAGAATGTCCAGGCGGCCAAAAGCTTTCTTTGTCTCTGCGAACAGCTGCTCAATTTCATTCTGCTTCGAAATGTCCGCCTTGATGGCAATGGCCTTTCCATGGCCGAGTGCAATATCCGCCACTATCCGATCGGCGCCTTCTTTGCTGGATGAGTAATTGACCACAACGGATGCGCCTTCGGCAGCCAGCTTCGTGGCGATCGCTGCTCCGATTCCTTTTGATGCTCCTGTAACTACCGCTACCTTGCCTGCAAGTTTCTGTGCCATGGTGTCCCTCCCTGCACATTAAATTCTGTACCGATCAGTAAAGATGTATGAAGCACCCCTAAGGGTTCAAGAATATTTACCGATAGGTATAGAATGGGAGCTGCAAGGCAAATTTCTATGAAAAAACATAAGCAGAACGGGCGCCAGGGTCGGCCACGTTCCTTTGACCTGGATCAGGCGCTTACCGCTGCCTTGCACGTCTTTTGGCGCAAGGGCTACGAGGGAGCCACTCTTTCTGACTTGACCCGGGCCATGAGGATAAACCGTCCCAGCATGTACGCGGCGTTCGGCGATAAGGAGCATCTGTTTCGCAAGGTCCTCGATCGCTATGACCAGGAGGCAACTGCCTTTATGACCGAAGCCATGGATGAGCCCACCGCCCGGCGTGTTGTCGAGCGCCTGCTGTCAGGAGCCGCCAAGAAGCTGGCCTCCCCGCAGGGTCCGCGGGGATGCCTTAATGTCCAGGGTGCGCTGGTTTGCGGAGACGAGGCAAAAAATGTGCGTAATGAACTCATCGCGCGTCGTGAAAAGAGAGAAACAGAATTGCGTGAACGCTTGCGAAAGGCGAAAACGGCCGGCGACTTGCCCCGTGAGAGCGATCCCTCCGAACTGGCAAGCTTCTTTATCACGGTAATACAAGGTATGGCCGTCCAGGCAGCAGGAGGCGCAACGCGTGAGAAACTTCGTCGCGTCGCCCGGACAGCCATGCGATCGTGGCCCGGAAACAGGTGACAGTTCGAAGGCAGAAACCAGGAGTCAGGAGAACGCATGAAACAACAGTTCAGAGTCGGTGACTACAGGACCTTGGCAAATTCCTTCAGCAAATAATCACCGTAGTCAGAATCCTTGATTGAGAATTCGCCCTTGCCGAGGACAGGGTTTAAGTTGAGGAACACCTCAGCTTCATCGTCGCCTTTGGGAAAAAACAGCTTAATCAGGATCCAATCTCCAGCCGGATTAGACGAATAACCACCGGATGAGTCTCGACTCTGCTTCTCACCCAGAACTACTGCATCAAACGCGAGTCCGGCCGTGCGCGGCGACCTTCCAGGAAGATGTTGAGCGTCGAGCGCTTTTTTCAAATCCTGCAGCAACACGGTGTTATCAGAACCGGCAACCGCCAGAAATCTGCCCTCTCCGCGAGCAACAGGAATATCGCCCTCTAAAGGACCGGTTTGCTTAAATTCAAGCCGGAACCTGGCAATCTTACCGGCTTTCTCATAAGTACAGTCATACAACCGGGCATCGGGAGGAGTTGATGTGGATTTTGATGGATGCATATCGAACATCACTGTCGGTAATTCATCGCCTGGGAACCGCGTTTCTGCCTGAACGTTTGTCGGCTTGTCTTTTTCCATAACTGCGGTTGGTTTCTTGCATCCACTTGCGGCGACCAAAACAGAGCACATGGCCGCTGCCAGGCTCAAACATCTGATGTGATTTTGAACGTTCATTCCTGGTCCTTCCCCCGCAACTCTGAACCCCAGACCATTTGATCCATTTCAATGCTCTGCAACTGTACACTTATGTTCGTGGCACCGGAACTAAATACTAACGGCTAAATACTGAGTACTGCCTTCATGCTCGACGCGGCAAAAAATCTGTTGCTCGTTGTCAGCGCGCTGTTCCCCATCGTGAACCCGCTGGGCAACAGCCCCATCTTCCTCGCTCTGACGCGCGAATATTCTCCGCCTGATCGCAGGGCACTCGCGCGACGCGTTGCCGTTAACAGCTTCTTCCTGCTTGTAGGATCTTACTTCGTAGGCACATACATCCTGAGCTTCTTTGGCATTTCCATTCCCGTTGTCCAGGTAGGCGGAGGACTGATTGTGATCTCCACCGGCTGGACTATGCTCAAGGAGCCTGATGGCGATGACCGGAGCGAAATGCAGCGCGAAGGGCAGTCGCAGGACCCGTTTCGACAGGCATTTTACCCACTGACGCTACCGCTGACGGTAGGTCCGGGATCGATTTCAGTTGCAATCACGCTGGGCGCGAACGCAGTCCATCACCGTGGAGCGAATCTTCTGACTATTCCAGCGGCGGTGATTGCGGCGGTACTCATCGCCGTAAGCATTTATTTGTGCTACGCATTCGCCGACCGGCTGGCGCAAGTGCTGGGCGCGACGGCGATGAGCGTGATCCTGCGCCTTTCGTCGTTCCTGCTGGTTTGCATTGGGGTGCAGATTCTTTGGAATGGCGCCAGCACATTATTGGCGTCGCTGCAGGTGCGAGCCCACTGAAACGAGCTCAGATCAAAACAGCACGAATACACGCGAATTCAGCGGCGTTGTATGATTAATGATTCTGGAAAGGCTCGAGATCTGAATGCCCCGTTACCAATACCGCGATCTGCACCCGACCCCTGCGGCTGAAAAGAGATTCCTGGAATGGATTCAGGAACTGGACGAACAGTTTTCTAATCGCGATGTAGAACATCGCAGCATTTTCGTCCGAAACACCCTGCATCAGCTATATCTTGGCCGTTCCTATACGGAGCCCAACCCCAATGCATCGCTCACGGAATGGGCGCTGGTCAACAGCTTTGATCCGCACAATACCACGCTGGAACCGGAATACTATGGCGATGTGGACGCGCAAAAATATGCGGAGCGCAAGCCGCTCATCTGGTTCTGGATGATGTTTGACCGCTCCCCTGCCGGCTTAAATCACTGGCTGGGTTTTCGTGTGCGGGCCATGCTGGCCAAACACGTCTTCAAGCATGTTGGCAAGAATGTAAAGATTTTCCACGGTGTAGAGGTCTCTTTCGGGTACAACCTGACGGTGGAAGATAACTGCACAATCCACAAGTATGTGTTGCTGGACGATCGCGGCGAACTCATTATTCACGCGGGCAGCTCGATTTCCGATTATGCCAATGTTTATACCCACGAGCATGATCTCAATGACGGCATGATCATCACCAACACGAAGACCGAGATTGGGCCGAAAGCCCGCATCACCTATCACGCTACCGTGATGAGCGGCGTGCAAGTACACGAACACGGCCTGCTGGGCTCGATCGGAGTAGCCACGAAAGACATCCCGCCTTATACGATCGCAGCGGGCGTACCGGCCAAACCAATCAAGGTGAAGACGATCGCGCCGCAATCGGCCGGCGCCGCAACAGACAAGAAATAAGAGACACATGTTAAGATCGATTCATTCTTGATCTGAGAACAGTGCCGCACCATTCATGACAGAGAAAAAAGGCAAAGCGCGCGTCCTGAGCGGAATGCGCCCTACGGGAAAACTCCACCTGGGGCACTGGGTGGGAGCATTGTCCAATTGGGTGAAGCTGCAGGACCAGTACGAATGCTTCTTCTTTATTGCCGACTGGCACGCGCTGACCACCGATTACGCTGATACTTCGGGCATCAAGCGCAGCATAGTGGACATCACGATTGACTGGCTGGCAGCCGGGCTCGATCCGGAGAGATGCACGATGTTCGTGCAATCGCATGTGCCACAACACGCCGAACTGCACCTGCTGTATTCCATGATCACGCCTCTGGGCTGGCTGGAGCGCGTACCTACATACAAAGAGCAGCGGGAGAACATCAAAGACAAAGACCTGGGGACGTATGGATTTCTGGGATATCCGGTGCTGCAAGCGGCGGACATCCTTATCTATAAAGCGAGTTTTGTGCCTGTGGGAGAAGACCAGGTCTCACACGTGGAGCTGACGCGGGAGATCGCGCGCCGGTTCAACAATTTTTATCCGCTGAACGGCGCCGCAGTTTTTCCCGAGCCGCAGCCGTTGCTCACGCCTTCTCCCAAGCTGCCGGGAACTGATGGACGCAAGATGTCAAAATCCTATAACAATGCGATCCTGCTCAGTGAGCCCGAGCCGGTTGTGCGGCAGAAACTCAAGACTATGGTCACCGATCCGAGGCGGGTGCGCCGCAGCGATCCGGGGAATCCGGACGATTGTCCTGTAGGCTCGCTGCACAAAATTTTCAGCGATCAACAGACCATCAAGAATGTTTATGCCGGGTGCACCACTGCGGGTATCGGCTGCATTGAATGCAAAAGTTGGGCCGCCGATTCCCTGCTGAAGGTCCTGGGGCCAATGCAGGAGCGCCGGGTAAAATTTGAGCAGAATCCTAAACTGGCGTGGGACGTCCTGGAAGCCGGCGCCTCTCGCGCCAAGGTAGCTGCCGAAGCCACAATGCGAGAGGTTCGGGAAGCAATTCATCTTTCGCCAAATTATGAATCCGCGGGTGCAGGCAGTGCAGGATAAAAATTGCTTGTCTCTGCACTTATTTTTTGTTGCGGCTTACCCGCTATGCCACAATAGCCTTGGTGACTGAATCCACACAACATCCGCAGTCGAGTGAGTTCCCTTTCGCGGTCACCGTGGGCCAGATCTACGATGGCCCGCTTGATCTGCTGCTCGACCTGATTCGCAAGCAGGATATCGACATCTACGACATTCCTATTGCCAGGATCACGGCGCAATATCTCACCTACGTGGAAAATCTGAAGCAACTGGACGTGAATGTGGCGGCCGAATTCATTTACATGGCTTCGCTGCTCATTCACATCAAGAGTAAAATGCTGCTGCCGCGCGATCCTGACCTGGCGCCGGACCAGCAGGAAGATCCACGCGATGAACTGGTGCAGCGGCTGCTGGAGCATGAAAAATTCAAGAACGCGGCGCAAATGCTGCTGCAGAAGCAGCAGATTGAAGAAGCAGTCGTCAGCAACCCTGCTCTGAAAGAGTTTAAAGAGGACGAAGGCGCAGAGCCGGAACTGGTGGCAGATGTAGTCGACCTGGTGCGGACATTTCAGCAGATTCTGGAACGCGCCAAAAACCGTCCCATACTGCAAGTGGATGAGGAGACGGTCACGGTGGCGCAAATGGTGGAGTACTTCCGCCGGAGATTGCTCCTGGAAGACAAGCCTGTCAGGCTGAAGCGCCTGCTGCAGCACGTGCATACGCGCAGCGGATTAATTTCCGCGTTCCTGGCGCTGCTGGAACTCGTGCGTTTGCAGGCCATCCTGCTGCGCCAGGACAAAGTGTTTGGAGAGATTCTGATCAAGAAGCACCAGTTGTTTGATACCGTGTTAGGAGAAAATGCCGCGGTGCGGGATGATTGGAAATAACCCGGCCCTTAGCCCTTGGCCATTAGCCTTTGGGTCGGCGCGCACTCAGGTTTGGTTTTGCTAACTACTAAATACTAAGTACTAAATACTGATGTTAATCAAACCCAAAGTTGAAGCCTTGATCTACGCGGCAGAAGAGCCTATCAGCATGGACCAGCTTGCATCCTTATTAAAGGATGATTTGCTGGCCATGAAGAACGCTGCTGCCTCTGAGCAGGAAACATCCGAGCCCACACCTACTGCCACGACCTCCGGCAAACGATCACAGGAAAAATCGGAGAGGGCAGAATTGCGGGCTCTCTTGCGGCCGGTACTCGAGGAACTTACTGCCGACTATGCGAAGGAAGATCGTGGAATCGAGATTCGGCAGGTGGCGGGCGGGTATCGGATGTCCACCAAACCGGAGCACCACGACATTGTGCGGTCGTTCGCCAAAAGCCAGAAGCCGCCGGTGCGGCTCTCGCTGCAGGCGCTGGAGACTCTGGCCGTAATTGCTTACAAGCAACCGGTAACGGTGCCGGAAATCAGCGAGATTCGCGGCGTGGATGCAAGCGGCGTGATCGGCACCCTGATCGACCGCAAGCTGATCACCACTGCGGGAAGAAAAGCGGTGGTGGGCCGTCCTATGTTGTACAAAACCACAAAGGATTTTCTGCTGCGTTTTGGCCTCAAGGACATTCATGAGCTTCCCAGCGTGGAGGAATTTGAAAAACTGGCAGGCGGCGACCAGCAGGGAGAACTCTTTGCCGCTCCTGATACTGCCGTTGCGGACGCGACTGGCGTGCCGGAAGTGGTAGAAGACGCAGGCGTAGAACAGATGACAGAAGATCAGGCCGTGGCACCCCAGAATGTGACGGAGCCGACCGTTTCCTCCGATCCTGATCACAGCAAAGCGGACGAAGAGGCAGCGGGACAAATCGCCTCTGAAAGTAAAGGGGGATAAAACCAGTATTTAGTACTTAGCAAAGCGGAGCCAAAATTGTGGCAGCGGGAGCTAAGAGCAAGTTTTTGCCACACACTAATTTCCAAGTACTAACTACTGCTTTTCAATGCAACGCCTACAAAAAATTATTGCTGCTGCCGGGATCGCGTCGCGCCGCAAGGCGGAGGAGCTGATTTCACAGGGACGCGTCACTGTGAACGGGCAGATTGTTTCCGAATTGGGAAGCAAGGCCGATCCGGAGCGGGATTACATCAAAGTGGACGGCAAGCTGCTGCGCGGCCCCGAACGCCACATCTATCTCCTGCTGAACAAGCCTAAAGGCTACGTCACCACGGTTTCTGATCCTGAAGGGCGGCCGACCGTGATGTCCCTGGTGCGCAATGTTGGTGAGCGAATTTATCCTGTAGGCCGGCTCGACTATTCCAGCGAAGGTCTGCTGCTGCTCACCAATGACGGCGAACTGGCCAATCGTTTAACCCGTGCCGCATCGCACGTACCTAAGACTTATCTGGTAAAAATCGCAGGGCGGGCCAGCGATGAAGAGGTTGCCAGGTTGCGCCGCGGGATCAGGATCGGCGCCGCGCCGGCTGACCGGACAGGCAGGCAAATGAAAGCGGTGCACACTGCTCCGGCGCAGATTCGTCTGATCAGGGAAGCCGAAAATCCATGGTATGAAGTGACCCTGATCGAGGGCCGCAACCGCCAGATTCGCCGCATGTTTGAAGAGATTGGCCATCACGTGGAAAAAATCAAACGCGTCCGCTATGGACCGCTGGCGCTTGACGTGGAGCCAGGTGAATTTCGCGAGCTTACGCCAAGAGAAGTGACGTTATTGCGACGTTCCGATCAAACTTCATTCACCACGGAGTCGCGGAGACACGGGAAACGACAGAATAAGAATCAGCAGTTCGGGTCAAAGAAAAGACGTACAGCTTGAAATTGATGCTGTGTAACTGGATTTCATCAGTTTCATCAGTGTTAATCAGTGGTAAGGTTCGATCTGGGGTTTTGGTTTCGCCAATTGCTAATTGCCAGTTGCTAACTGCTTCTTCATGACCATTCTCGACCTCATTCCCCAACATATTCGCGCCATCGCTGCTTACGTTCCTGGTAAACATGTGCGCCACGCTGAGCAGGAGTCGGGCGTAGAAATGATCAAGATGGCCTCGAACGAAAATCCTTTCGGGCCGTCTCCCCTGGCGCTGAAAGCAATGCAGGAGGCTGCGGCTGAGGCAAATTTTTATCCTGACATGGATGCCAGCGAGCTGCGCGTTGCCCTCGCTGCGCGCCATAACGTTGCGCCGGAACAGGTTTTCCTGGCCGATGGCTCCACGCCGCTGTTGCATCTTTTGGCCGCCATGTTCCTGCGGCCGGGATTGAATTGCATCAGCAGCCAGCGCTCTTTCATCATTTATCCCATTGCCGTGGCCGCTGCCGGCGGCGAGTACGTCACGATTGCGACCAGGGATGACGGTTACGATCTGGATGGCATTGCCGCCGCGATTAATGACAAAACGCGGCTTGTAATTCTGGCAAATCCCAACAATCCCACCGGCACGATGTTCGACGCTGACGCTACGGAAGCTTTTCTGCAGCGCGTTCCTGAGCATGTGCTCGTGGTGATGGACGAAGCCTACAGCGATTTTGCCGAATACTTTGCCAATCACCGCAGGATTGTGTGGTCACGATCTTTCGACTATGTGCGCGCCGGACGCGTGAACGTGGTTGTGCTGCGGACCTTTTCCAAAGCTTACGGGTTGGCGGGAATCCGGCTGGGCTATGCCTGCGGGCATCCGGAACTGTTGGGTCATCTGGCGCGCGTCCGCAGCTCATTTTCCATTTCGGTACTGGCTGAGGCCGCGGGCGTTGCGGCGATCAAGGATGCAGACCACGTGCGCCGCACGCTGGAAAACAACGCGACTGGAGCAGAGTGGATGCTGGAGCGTTTTGCCGAGCTTGGCTTGCGCGCCGTTCCCACCAGCGCCAATTTTGTTTACTTTGAAACTGAAGAGAATGCGGATGTGGTCAGCGCACGCATGCAGGCTGAAGGTGTCATCGTGCGGTCACTGGTTCCCTGGGGCATCCCCAATGGCATTCGCGTCACGGTCGGCACACCCGGGCAGAACGACAGATTCTTGCAGGCGCTGAAAAAAGCTGTACAAAGCTCAGTGGTCGTTGAGCCAAAAATTTAACCCGGTAAGATTCCTTCCTCTCAGATGCCGGCTACGGCTATGTATCTCAATGCGCGGAGGCTCGGCAGAAAGAAGTAAGCGCCGCCAAGCACGGTGATGAATTGCGGCACGTCCATGATTCGGCGCCGAACGCGCCCGTTCTGTGGGAGAGAGAAAGTATTCGCGAATGGGCAGCCGGGAACAGGTTCCCGATTTCCCAACAGCGGATCGCTCTCTTCCGTCAGGCCATCGAACTTGGTGCGCACAATCCAGGCGTTCTGGATGAACTCAAACTGGCGCTGGATGTTGGCATTGACCGCCACAAATTGCAGTCCTCGCTCGGAATCGTTCTCAGGCGCTGGATGAAGCGCGTCATCTGGATCCAATTTCTCTCCAAATTCTCGCCCCCGGCGCAACAGGCGATGAAAACGCGTGGATGAAACCAGATCAGCACGTAGATCCTTGTTGCCGAATCCCAGAATGTGAATCAGATGCATAAGCCATCCCTGCGGGCCGCCGGGGATATCAGCATTGCGCGGGTTGGCGCGGCGAATGTGCGCGCCAAAAGGGCACGCGGTTCCGGCGGGATCGGCGCCGTAGGTAAACTGGTTTAGCCGGACATCCTGCTTGCGCGTGGCCTCGTCTCCGCGATTTCCCACTCCGGCCATGGAACTGCTGCTCACGGGAACCAGCGGCGCGCCATCCCCGAGGGTCCTTCCCACCATGGCTTCCGCCAATTGGTAGCGCTGCAGGCGCCTGGAGCCGGCTACCTTGTCCAGGAATTGCCAGAAGCCGCGCACATCCTGCTTGAGTGTGCGAATCACCACATAGGAGCCGTTCAGGCCAAGATCTTTTTTGCCGGGATGGTCGGCCGCCTCGAGCAATGCGTCCGCGCCGGGAGCTGTTGGATCCAGCAACGGCCGGTCTGTGTATCTGTCGTATTCATTGGGATACCCCAGCAGAAATTCTCCCAGGCAGACCGAGTTGCCGTAGCTGAGCTGATCGCGATTGCGTGAAACCTTGCGGACCTGCTCCCAGTCGAGATCAGGCTGGCTGATGCCGTCTACAAACCCAAATGCTTCGCGGCCTCCCATGTCCGTAGTGGGCAGGTATTCGATCAGTTCGAATGCCTCGCTCCAGAATTCACGCTGAATGGAGAGTTTCCATTTCTCCAATTGACCGGGGTAAGCGAACAACATGACGACCGCATGGGGCACTCTGTCCTCGTACCCCCATCGCCATTTGTCTGGGGAATTTGCGCCGACATCGCCCAGCCGGCGTGAGCGGCTCGGGTCGCCCGTCATTCCAGTAATAAATTCAGTTGAGAATCCTGCGATGACTTTTTCTGGAACGCCCAATGCTTCCAGTCCCTGACGGGTAAATGCAACTTGCAGCGCAGTCCTGAGCGACGGAGTGATTTCTGCGCTGGTGACAGGGGCCCGGAGAAGCCATTCTTTCGCCGCTGCAGCATTCTTTACGCGCACGAGAAAATAGCAGGCCTCAGTCATTTTGCCAAAGCCAAAGCGCACGATTGCTTGCACGTCTTTGTAGTCCACAGCAGGCATTTTCTCATCTCAAAACAAGGCTACCCATTGCTTAGCTTCTCCATCACTCATTTCTGCCTGATCAATGCCGCGGCGAATCAGCGTATTTCTCTTGAGATCAAAGACCGTCAGTCCGGGATAAGCCTTGTACCAGACGTCCGTCGGCAGTTCATGCCGGCGCAGCACGTATTTGTATGGCTGTTCGTTTTTGGAACCGTTCAGCACCAGCCAGTCAGTCTTCGGATAACTTATTCCATTGCTGAATACCAGATTGAGTCCCCAGCCTACTTTGTTGATGAAATCATCCATATAGCTATCCAGACTGCCGTCATAATTGCTGGCGAACACCATGCGTTTTTTGTCGTTGAGGAAAACCCACCGCGCAGCATGGATGGTAGATACCCTTGCCAGATGGCCGCGAATATAGATGTGCCGTGTGGTGTACTCCATGAGCCAGAGGAGGTAGCTCATCAGCCATCGGCGAAACAGCCCCGGCTTGATGCCGCCAACAACGGTGAACTGATTCGTAACGTCGTAGTCTTCGAGATTGCCCAGCTTAGCCTCATAGCACGACGAAACTCGCGGAGCGTACTGCCTGTCAGTGGTCTCGCGGCGGCGAAGCTGATAAATAAAGATGGGCAGGTAAAGAATCAGGAAAGGCGTGAGCAGGAGCAAAATCACTGGCACGCCGATGAGGTGGATAAGATTTCGCAGCCACCAGCCAAACGGCGTCCGTTTTGGACGATCGAGCTTAAGTTCGCTGCGGTAAATTTGTGCGGTGGTAAATTCCCGCAAAGCCTGATGCACCTGCTGGGGCGTCATCTTGCTGAATGCTTTCTGGTTCCTTTGAATATGACATTCCAGCTGCAGGCGCAGAGCATTCTCCTGCCGAATCTCAATGACCGTGCGTCCGCGCCAGTTCATGTACATGGTGGCGGCGGGATTCTCGTGGTCCTTCATCCACCGGGCAAGATCTGTGCCGGAGGTGAAGTCCTGGCAAAACGAAAATATCTGCCGCAATCCGTCCCCGGCGCGCGCCGCCAGGTCCGCTCGAAAATCGTCAGCCGTCCCATCAAAATCGGCAAAAAATGCCAGAGTCAACGGGTAGTGCACGGCAGGCAGCCCGTAAAGCGTGTGGATGTCCTCCTCCGTCTGGTCCGTCAGGACGACAAAACGGGCAAAATGGATTTGATCGAACTGACCGAAGGGCACGATAGGATTGTCAGGATTCGCCTGGCCGGGCTGGGAATTCATGGACGCGAGCAAGCGGCGCAGTTCCGTTTCACGCTCCGTTTTGATAGGAGCGATCACCAGCACATGATCCTGTGGCGTCATAGAAGAGGAAGAATCCTTTGTCGTCTGTTCCCTTCCGGTTACGGCGAGAACGCCGGCTCAGCCTTGGGCCTGCGCGGCCGCGCCAAACTGCAAGCAAAAATGAATCAACGGCTTCTTGCCCCAGTAGACTCGGCCAAGATAAAAATCAGGTTGAATCAGCCGGATTTCGTCCCGAATCCAGTGGGCCACCACCGAGGTTTCGGAATAATCAAGGACAATGCACTCCTTGTTATCGAACCAGCTCGCGCCCTTGTAAACCCTGGCAATGATGGCGCTGATTCCAAGAATCGTGATCCGGTTCCGCAGGACCCCTTTGGCCTTATCAAAGGTTTTGCCTTGCCATCCGAAGATGTTGACGAACTCGGCGATTTCCGGACTGAATTTGGTGCCGGGAGCAATGATCGCCGTGCCCTTGGCAGGACCGTCAGGGATATCTCCCGCCGGGCTTTTGGAGAAAAGAGAATCCAGATCAGCATTCGACATTTCCAGCAGTTGGGCCACATCGTAAGGCATATCCTGGTTGCTCCTTAAAGACTAATAACGCGATGATCGGGCGAAATCCCATTGGCCCTGGAAATATTCAGGGAACCCTGGTCCCGTTGACGATTGCTCGTTGGCGGAAAACCCTGAAACTATGGAGCCAGAGTTGCCCGTTTGTCAATGGTTTTCTGCGTCCCCAAAAGGGAAAAAACTGGCACATAAATGCATTTGAAAATTTCTGCGCATAGTATACTTGCAGCCCTCCACCGTGACTCCGAAGCATGATAACGGCTACAGCTTGCCGCCCGCCGATACCGGTTCGCGTCTGCTGAATTGGATTTCCAACACGGCCATGCTCTTCGTGCACCTGGAGCGCCGGTTTGATCCTTTCTTTCGCACCCCTTTCGATTTCTTGTTTCGCGAGCCGCTTACACTGCTGACCAATGCTCTAATCAATCTGCAGCGCAAGAACGAAGGCTACAAGCTGGCGGAAGAAAGGATCCAGCCGGACGAAGAAGGGCATCTGAATGACATCATCAATACGATGGCCGACCAGATGCGGCGGCTGTGGCAGCTCGGGGACTATCAACGTTGCGGCAACACCAAAACGCATGGAATCGTGCGCGGCGAAGTGATCATCCGCGATGATATTCCCGAGCACATGCGTCGCGGCATCTTTGCCAAGCCGCAGACTCTCAAAGCGTGGGTCCGATTTTCCGGTCCTGGTCCCTACATAACTCCGGACATTGATGATGTCGGCTTCATGAGCATCAGCCTCAAGATCATGGGTGTGCCCGGGCCCAAGCTGATGGACGACGAAAAATTCACGCAGGACATGTTTGGCGTCTCCACACCGACTTTTGTCACCGCGGACACCAAATCGAATGCCGACCTACAGCATTGGAGCTACAAGAACGCATCCATCTTTCATTTCCTGAAACTCAGGAATTCTCACGTGCTGGACTTCATCATGCAGGGCCTCTGGCTCAGGACGCAGAGCAGCCCGCTGGAAAGCCAGTACTTCAGTTGCGTTCCCTATCTGCTAGGCGAGGGACAGGCAATGGTCTACTCTTTCTGGTCGCGGCTCAAGAAGAGATCGCGCATACCGCGATTGCCGCTGCGGCCTCCGGACAACTATCTGCGTGACGCGATGGTGGCCACGCTGGCAAAGCAGGATGTGGAGTTCGACATCAAGGCGCAGGTGCAGACTGATCCTTTCCGCATGCCTATTGAAAACAATGCGGTGTATTGGCCACCACGGCGTTCACCCCGTGTGCCAGTTGCCATTCTGCGGATACCAAAACAGAAATTCGATTCGCCTGCGCAGATCGCCTTTCCCGGCATCCTGTCGTTCAATCCCTGGCATTCGATCCCCGAGCACCGTCCGCTGGGCAACCAGAGCCGCGCGCGCCATCGCATGTACCAGACGCTTTCTACTTTTCGCCAAACCGTGAACCACTTGCCGCACTACGAACCCACAGGCAACGAAGTTTTTCCCTCGGAAGAGAAGGCTGAAACCAGCGCTCGCGCCATCGCGGGTTGATCCGGAAGTCCTTTCCCCGGAACTTCATTGCCCCGGAGTATTTGCGGCCGCCATTCGCTGGTAGCCGATCCAGCAGTCTTCGCCGATGCTGGCGTGATTCAGGAAACCAGGTGAGCCGTCTTCAGCCACCTGCTTGTTGTACAGCGTGAAGTTCAGGATAAAAGTGCCCGCCAGGTATGCGCGTCCCAGGTAGAAACCGGGGCGCACCATGCGGATTTCATCGCGCACGATCAGCATTTCGCGTCCGGCAAGCCTGTCGGGAATTCTGCGGTATCCCGGCAGCTCATCAGTGAATGCGTAATCAATAATGATGGACTCGCGCCGGCTATCGAGCAGGCTCTGGCCGCAGTAGAGCTTGGCGGGAAAATATTGATTTTCCGCAGTTGGATGCTCTTTCGTAAACTGCAGCTCGCGCTGATCATTGGGATCGGGGAAGAACTCGGAAAAAGCACCCAGATCGCTGATGCGATTGCGGAGAATCCGCTGGTCGCGATAAAAGACCTTGCCTTTCCACAAGGCTTCACCCAGCAACTGGAGCTTCTTCAATTCCAGATCGGCAGCGTAACCCTGCAGCCCTCCCACAATTTCGCCCAGGCGCTGCTGGCCGCTTATGCCTTTGGGGAAGAAGAGATCGCCATCGTAAGCCCCGTCGGGAATCGGGCCCGCCGTGAGCCGCGCATAAATCTGATCGACCTGCTCCTGATCGAGCGACTTCAGGCTCTCCGGAGTCACGGTCATTAATTGTTCTACGCTGAGTGGATATTTGTACTCCACTTCCGCAAAGTCCGGTTTGGAAGCGTAGTCAGCGCCGTAGGGCGCAAAGGTGACGTTGACGGAATAATAGTGGCGCACGATGTATGCCGCCACTCCAATCACGACCACCACTGCCGGTATCAAAAATCGCTTGATGCGCGACGGTTTTTTTACTGTTGATGCTGCTGTTGTGTCGGTCATGGTTTCACTCCTATAAAGTTGCCAGGAAGGCGGTCAGCGCCTTCTTGTCGGCTTCGCTCAGGTCGGTCCCAAACGCATGGCCGCCGTTGTCCCAGAAGTCAATGTTGGTCATGTAGTACTTCTCAATCAGAGATTGATAGTTCTTGAAAATACTGAACGGAGTAATCGTGCCCGCCCCGGCGCTTTTGATGAAATCATCCAGCATTGCGCGGACTTTTTTGGCATCGTCACCCAGCTTGTTTTGCAGCTTTTTAGGATCGGTCACGGAAAGGACCATATCGCCGATCAGCTTCTTGTAAAGAAGGTTCCCCACTTCCGCCTGCGGAGTGCCCGCGGGAATCTCAATCTTGAATTGCAGGAACCTTTTGTGGACTGGGTCCCAGACTTCGGGTCCTATTTCAACCACGATTGGTTCATTCAGGTACGTTACTTTGCGTGGACGTTTGTCCGGTGGCGTAAGCAGCTCGGCCACTGATGCCTTGAACAGCTTGTAACGGCCTTCGATGCTGGGATCAAAAGCAACACATACAGGAGGATTGGACAGCGGATTGTTTGCCGCATCCACATACGTGGACTCATAAAAGTCGTTGTTCTTGTTCGCCGGTTTGCCGCACACCTCCGGTCCCACAGCATTGTTGTGCATGTAAGGCGCGGTCGCCCACAAGCTCAGCAAAGATGCGGGGCGATAGTAGTCGCGGCCATCATGCCCTTTCGGATCGTAGGGCGGCGCTGCTGGAGGCACATCGCCATGGGAACGGGTACGCAGCGTCTCCGATCCGTACTCTTCCCACACATGCCCTTTCATGTGGTTGCTGTGCAGGGCGCGTCCGCGGTTTGTGCCAGTAACCGATTGCGAGATGTATTGATCGTTGCTCAAAAAATCAATGCGCTCGCCCTTGTCGTCAGTCTTCCAGAAATCGACATTGTGGAAATTGTTATCGCTGGGCTTCTGGCTGGAATGGCACTTGGCGCACTGATCGGCAAAAATCTCCTTTCCGTGTGCCACCGCGCCGGCTCCGAATTCCTTGTCGAGCTGCGCAACCAGTTCATCGCGGCTCTTCAGCTTGCGGGCCACATAAAGATCGGTGGGCCTTTGTGCGAAGAGGAAGGAAGCGATGTCCGGCAGACGGTCTTCAATGGCACGGAAGTTCGGACAATCACGGCGGCACTGGGCAATGTTGAAGGGCGTTTGCCCAAAGCCGCGATCATTGGGATCAAGAACAAAGAAGTTCACCAGATGATTCTCCCAGCAGGTCTCAGAGCACGAACCGATATTGATGTAGACCCGCTGGATGGCTTCAAGCGCGCCAATGCTGTCTTCCCCGCCTTTGAGAATGTGCATTACGGGGCTATTGGGGTCCATGGGGTCGCTGGATTTCTTGGTGCGCCTCTCCCAGCATTTATTGTTCTTGCCCGGCTCACACCAGCAGCTCTGCTCATCTTTGACCGCACAGTGGTCGGTTTTGTACCACTTGATCAGCTCTTCGTCCGGAAACGTAGGCCGTTTGTTCAGGTTGATGATTACGTTCGGCGTACCTGCATTCCCGTTATAGTCATGAGGAAATGCCGAAGTATCCACGGTGCCGGAGCGCACGTAATTGAAGACGCGCCACAGGGGACCATTCCTCGGCTCGCCGGAAGCCATAATGGCCGTGATGTTGGTGTACTGATTGCCAACCACGCCTTTGATATTTTCGGGATTCGGGTGCGACGGGTCCTTGGGTGGATTGAGCGGATCAAAAGCTATGTGGCACGCCCCGCATGACATCCCAAAATAAAACGGCGGCTCAATTGAGCCATCGCGCAGCTTGGAGTGGAACATCGGCGGGTTAACCTCTTTATTAAATCCTTTCCACGTGGTGAGATCGCCGTCATTGACTTCCGTCCATTTTTTCAAGTCAAAACGTGGATTGGGAAATTTGCGGATGCCCATGGCGCCGGATGAGGTGCCGAACTCCAGCGCGCACGCGCTTTCGCGCTGGCCTTTGTGGGGATCGTTCGGGTCGACCGGAGAATCTTCAAGGTCGCAAGCAGGATCACGATAGCCCGATTTGCCTACGTACTTCAGCAACTCATCATCGCCGGGGCAATAATCCAGCCCAAAGGTTTCTTCCAGTTTCTTGCGCGGACATCCCGGCTTACCGGGCGTACAGCATTCGGGATCATTCATCACGCCCCAGGCGTGAAAGCGATCGTCACGCTCGCGCGAATTCAGGACACGGTACCAATCCAGCAACACCGGCATGCGCTGTGGCAGCACATAGGCGTGGAACCGTCCATTGCCGGCAGTCGCGTAAAACCAGATTTTGCAGCCCGCGCGCTCCGATGGGGTAAGCGCCGGATCATCACACTGCGCGACTTTATACGGAAGTTTGCCGCTCGAAGTGACCGTGGTTGGAGGCGCCGGCCGTGCAACCAGTAGAACCGCCATTGCCGCGAGCAGCGCTAAGCGCAATAACCAACCGGCGAAGGTTCGTTGCTTGGACATAAGTGGTACCTCGATTCCTGATCTGCGCATTTTGCTCGATTTGGGAACGGAAGTCTATCAGTTTTATTCTTACCGGCTATAGCGATTGGCTGACAGAAAGACCGGTTAGGGTTATGCCGGGAAAGAATCATTTTGGCTGTTATTGTTCTTGACTTTGGCAGCCTGCTGCACCATAGTTTGCCGCATGTCTGCGCCAAACCCTGTCACTTCGCCTACACCTGCATCTGTGCCAACTTCGGAATCAAAGCCAGCCGGCCATGACACTCCGCTCACTTTTAAACAAGTGCAAGCTGCGGAGGCCGTGGAACTGGGCACCAGCGACGCGCCTCGTACGGCTCTGTGCATTTCCGGTGGTGGAATCCGGAGCGCAACCTTTGCGCTGGGCGCGCTTCAGGGGTTTGCCGATTTGGGAATTTTGCAACACTTTGATTACCTCTCTACGGTTTCAGGAGGCGGATATATCGGGAGCTGGCTAACCGGCTGGAAGCAGAGGTGGGGCGGCCTGACCAAGAAGCACTCCTGGGGAAAAACCGAGACCAGTGTGGTTACTGAGATGGAATCTTCCGCTCCCCAGGTTCCCGAAGACGAGATCGACCCCATCCAGCATTTGCGGGAATACAACAACTATCTTTCACCTAAGCTGGGATTGTTCTCCGCCGATACGTGGACACTGGCTGCGACGGTGGCGCGGAACATGTTTTTGAACTGGCTTGTCTTCATTCCTCTTTTGATGTTTGCGCTCATATTGCCGCGTATCCTGCTCTCGCTGGCGAGGCTGGGAGAAACTTACCAGATCTGGTATTTGGCCGGAGCAGAAAGCCTCCTGTCTCAAATGAAGTACGTCATTCCTGTTGCCGGCGGCCTGCTCTTCGCGATTGGCGTGTTCAATGTGCTGCGATACCTTCCCAGCGTAGGCAATAAGGACCACACCCAGGGAGAATTCTTGCTATGGTGCGGTGCGCCCATTTTCCTGGCGGCAGCAGCCTTAATCGCGACGGATGCGTGGTTTACCGGCGGGGACAAGACAAATCCCTCCAGCGTGAGCTTTGTGGAGTATCTGCTATGGATCGGCGGTTTTAACTTTGCCGGGTGGCTGGCTTACCTGCCCGTGCATATAGTTGTTTCACGCAGGCAGAACAGGCAGCAGAAGAGTTCACTCCCCCCGCCGAAGAACCCGATTATTACTCCGCATGGCCCGTTAACGTGGAAATTGGCCGGCGGACTCACTGGCGCCCTGGTGCTTACGGTCGCGAGCGTAGCCTGTGCCGCCTGGCTGCTCACATCAGAGCATTTCCGCTATTTGAGCTGGCCAGTTTACGTGACCATTGCGCTGCCCATGCTGCTGCTGTTTTTCGCGTTGGCAGTGACCGTCTTTGTGGGGCTCACCAGCATTGTGTTGGAGGATGAAGATCGTGAATGGCTGGCTCGGTCAGGCGCCTGGATCCTTCTTACCACCGTGACCTGGGCCGGCTTTTGCGCCCTTACACTGCTGGCGCCAACGTGGGCGTTCAGCCTGGGGGCGTGGGCGAAATCTTCCATCGCTGCCGCCGGTGGCATCGGCGGCTGGATTGCGGCCGCAGCAGGACTTAGCAGCAAGACCAACGCGCAGAAGACTGAAAATGGA
>DATDNH010000262.1:0-10461 GCA_036518395.1 Candidatus Angelobacter sp.
GTGCTGACATCAAGTATGCCTTCATCGGCAACGTGGACCGGTGTCCTTCAGGTTGCGAAATTCAGACCACTGGGCCCAATAGCCCTGCGGCCGGCGTTGGTGGCGCCGATGGCATGGCCAATGTGATTGCCCACGAAACCGAAGAAGCAATCTCCGATCCCGATCTGAATGCCTGGTTCGACCGTCGCGGTCAGGAAAATGCCGACAAGTGCAACTTCAACTTTGGCGCGACGCAAATCGCACCCAATGGAGCACAATTCAACCAGACGTTCGGCACGCTCAATTGGATGATCCAGCAGAACTGGGAAAACGCAAATGGCGGCGGCTGCGTCCAGCATTTCCCGTAAACTGAAAAAGCAAGCTCCACTGAACCCGCCCGGTTTTCTTCTGGGCGGGTTTTCTTTTGGTTAAAATCGCACATAGGAGGCAAACATGCCGGACCGCTTTCTGCGGCATTTGTGCGCAGTCGTAATCGTGGCAAGTCTTACCCCTGCGGCGCAAGAGCCGGTGAAACCTGAGCTCCACCCAAAGATCATCACCGCCACGCGCCAGGTCAGCATATTCACCGGACTGGAAAAACAGTTGCTCGCCGCCATTCAGAAAAGCGACAAGGCCGCGCTCAGCGCAATGCTCTCCGATGATTTTCAGGTCGAAATGCCCAATGCTGATCCTTTGCCGGGAGATGACTGGGTCAATTCGGTCAGCGATAAAGAATTCAGCCTGAAATCCTTCGTCATCCGCCAGGTTTCAGTGCTGGACCTGGGGGACTCCGCTGTAGTCAAGTTCGACCGCATCCAGGAAGCAACATTCAAGGGCAAAACTGAAAGTGGCGAGTTCTATGTGGTCGACGTGTGGAAGAAGAGCGGCGATTCCTGGAAGCTGGCGAATCGGTATGTGGCAAAGATTGGCGCGGTCCCGGTCATGCCTAAGCCCCCGGTCCGGCCGACAGGCAAGCAATAGTCGAGTTCTTCCATGAACGCCCGAACAAAGCACCCGGATTGTGCTCGCGTCCGCTCAGGAGTAGACTTTCGGCTAACCGGTTACATGGAGACGTGAGTCGTTTTGTCCAGGCGATGCAACTTTTCTGGTCTTTTCGTTTCTTTATAGGTTTGCAGCATAGCTTTGCAGCCAAATCTTCTTCGCGAGGTCTTGTTATTCAATGAATAGCCAGTTCATCCGCCTCAAAGTTGTCGTTCTATTTGTTTTGATAGTTGTTACGGCCCAGCTCCTCAGCGCGCAGTCCGGCGCGCCCGTACTCAGGGATCCTGAGGTGAGTTTTGGAGATCAAGGCATTTCCCAGCCCGTAATTCTCATGCACGAAGGTAAAGCCGTGGGAGTACCACATGAGAAGCCGATAGGGCGGGTCCATCCGGACAAGCCAGTCACCGGCGTAGATTCTCACGTTCAGACTGCCCCCGTTACCGCGAGCACAACCACAGCTTCAGGTTTGAATTTCCTCGGTGTGGGAGTGGGATTCCCCAACTTTAGTCCGGATGCCGCACCTCCGGATACCAATGGCGCAGTGGGCGCCACGCAATTTGTCGAGTGGGTAAACGAATCCTTTGCCGTCTTTGATAAGACCACCGGTGCATTGCTCAAAGGTCCGATCGCCGGCAATCAGCTCTTCCAGGCTTTGGGCGCCTCTCATCCTTGTGCCGTCAACAATGATGGCGATCCCATTGCCCAGTACGATAAGGGCAATAATCGCTGGGTCATGACGCAGTTTTCCGTAACCAACGGCAACTCGGTCGGTTACTGGCAATGCGTTGCTGTTTCACAAACCAATGATGCCACCGGGGCATTTAACGTGTATGCATTCCAGCAGCCCAACTTCAACGATTATCCCAAGCTCGGAGTTTGGAACACCGGCTATTTTGTAACTTTCAACATTTTCAGCGGCAATTCGTTTCAGGGACCGCGGATTTGTGCTCTGGATGGGGCGGCGATGCGTGCAGGAACTGCGGCCATGCAGCAGTGCTTCCAGCTCAGCAACTCTTTTGGCAGCGTTTTGCCCAGTGATATCGATGGCACAATTGCGCCGCCCGCCGGCACAGACCCGTATTTCGCCGCTTTTGGATCAAGCATCCTTGACGTCTGGCGGTTTCACGCCGATTTTGCCAATCCCGGCAATAGCACGCTGACTGGACCAATCACAACCGCCATCGCATCTTTTTCTGAGGCCTGCAGTGGCGGCTCCTGTATTCCACAGCCCAACACAAGGCAGCAACTCGATTCGCTTGGAGACCGCCTTATGTACCGCTTTGCTTACCGGCATTTTGCTGATGGGCATGAAGCCCTGGTTGTCAACCATTCCGTGGCTGTGAGCAGGACCGTGAAATCAGGCGTGCGATGGTACGAACTTCGTCCCAACGCAACTACCGGCGGGTTGAGTCTTTTTCAGCAGGGCACCTTTGCTCCCGATTCGAACAGCCGATGGATGGCTTCAGTTGCGCAGGACAAAGTTGGAAACATCGTGGCAGGATACAGTGTTTCCAGTTCTTCAGTGTTTCCGTCCATTCGGTTTGCTTTTCGCACGGCCACTGATCCTGCGGGAACACTCGGCAGCGAAACCTCCATTGTTGCGGGCAGCGGTTCGCAGCTAAAAAATCTGAATCGGTGGGGAGATTACAGCGCGTTGACCGTGGATCCGGTGGATGACTGCACGTTCTGGTACGTCAATGAGTACGAGCAGAGCAGCGGCACTTTCAACTGGAGCACCAGAGTCGCTTCTTTCAAACTCGCGAATTGCCAGTAACGCCTTGGAATATTCAAGAGGCCGCCTGCCGGGCGGCCTTTTTTAATACAGCAAATGCGTTGTTCGCGAATCAGCCCGCGATTGGGGTGACTTTCTTGCGCTGCTTAAATTCTTCCAGGATGGAGCTTGAGCGAAATGGCAGGACTCTCTTCGTCTGAATTCGGCGCACCAATTGAAAGCGGACAGCAGTACCGCAATGCCGGCATTGCGGAAAAACTGAATACTCCACCAGCGTAGCCTCGTGCATCAGTCGATGCGCGTCGTGCTCGACCCGGTAAATCCCGCTTGTTGGCACGGTATCGCCCGGTTTGAAGTTCCTGACCTTCATCTCGTAGCGCGCTGCCAAGAAATATTTCCCCTTCGAATCTGCTGCTCGGATAAACACACTGAGAGTTGTAGACGAAAGGCGCAGCAAATGAGAGTCGCGGACCAGCGCACGAGTTGCCTCGACGAACCGGCATAAATACCGGAATACTTTTGGTGCCATTCCAGCGTTTTTTGTCCACAAGCGTTTTTTGTCCACAAGAAAGATCGTCATAAAAACAGTGCTCTGCACCTGGGGTGGAGGACCGCCGGCAACGGCTATTGAAAGTCCGGATCTTCGTCGATATACACCATTTTCTTCAGCAGCCTGAATTGGACTGAACTGCCGCAGTCCTGGCATGCGGGGAACTTTGTCCCTTTGCGGACAAAAATCTCCTGATGTCCGGTACCGTCTGTGGACGAGTTGTGCTCAAGAACATAAAGCCCGGAATCCGTGGCCGTGTCACCGCTGACAAGAACGTTGCGGAAATGCGGTAAGCCGCCGTTTTTCTTTCTTTTACCGCTACCTCTGGGGTTGCCCGCCAATTTATCAACCTCCTTGTTTATTTCATTCCATATCCTCCCCTTGATATTGCAAATGGATGACCATCGCATGTGATTGATAACACTAGGTCTGCGGCCTGGAAACCAGCAGAGACTCATAATTTTTGCCTGCCGGCAGCTCGCCCTGAATGAAGTCGAACGGCCTGCGTCAGCGACAGCTCGCATTTTCTTCGCCCCGGGAACAAAGTTCTTTAGGTGCTTCAGGGAAAGTCACAGGGGGAACGTTACAAACATGTGTGACGAGAGTCACAGCTTTCAATCAGTGCGTATTCGAAAGTAGTTGCGACAGACCACTGTGAGGCTGCAAGGTAAGAGTTTTTACTGACTTTACATCGAAAAGAGTTGTAATCCAGCTCTGGATGTGAAATCATGATGCCTCCCAGCCCCCCAGGACATACTTAACACCAGAAGGAGAAAAACGCCGCACTAGTCTGGCCGCCGAGGGAAATACCTGCTTCCCCCAGGGTAGTGGTGCGCCGTTGAAGATTATGGACGGTCCATCTTCGCAGTCGAACTCTGTCCCAGGGTCTCAATTTGCCACAGCGTCTTCACCTAAGCCCGCGCGCTCTCCGATCCCAATCGACGAGCCAGGCTCCAGCGCCACCAAGCCGGTCAAGTTGCCGGCACAGCGGCGCTTGAGGCTCGCGCTGGTACGCATCGCGGCGGTTCTCGCCACGATCTTTACCATACGCTACTTCTACTGGCGCAGCGTTTACACGATGAACCCTGTGGCCAAGTGGTTCTTCTATGCTTTCCTGATTGCTGAAGGCTTGAGCTTTCTGGAGAGCCTGCTGTTTTATTTCATCTGCGCGAATCCCACGCATTATGCGCCCGCCAAGCCGCTCATGGGACGTACGGTGGATGTGTTTATTCCCACCTACAATGAGCCGATAGAAATTCTGCGTGAGACGGTGATGTGCGCCGTGAGCATGCGCTATCCGCACAAAACCTACGTTCTGGATGATGGGCAGCGCGAGGAAGTGCGGCAACTGGCCCAGGAATTCAATTGCGGATACATTACCCGCAGTGATCGCTCGCACGCCAAGGCCGGCAACCTGAATAATGCTTTGCCGCAAACCAGCGGCGAATTCATTGTCACGCTGGACGCCGACCATGTGGCCTCGCCCGATCTGATCGAAGAAACCATTGGCTTCTTTGCCGATCCCAAGGTGAGCGTCGTGCAGGGAACCCAGGACTTCTACAACCTGGATTCCTTCCAGCACCTGGTGAACTGGAGAGGGCGCGCCGGCTGGCAACAGCAGGAATTGTTCTTCAGCATCATCCAGCCCGGCAAAGACCGCTACAACGCCACATTCTATTGCGGCAGCCCGGGAATCATCCGCCGCAAGGCGCTGGAAGATATCGGCGGCTTCCCGGTTGAAAGCATTACAGAGGACATGCATACCGGCATGCGCCTGCAAAAGCACGGCTGGCGCGTGCTGTATTACAACCGCACGCTGGCCCGCGGCCTGGCGCCACAGACCTTCACCGGCTTTGCTACGCAGTGGCAGCGCTGGGGCACCGGCGCAATGCAGGTGCTGCGCAAGGAGAATCCGTTCTTCGGCCGCGGCCTGACGTTCGGGCAGCGGCTGTGCTACTTCAGTTCGTTCTATTTTTATTGGCTGAGCTGGGTGAGGCTCTTCTTTGTGCTCACCCCGATCATCTGCCTCTCGTTTGCGGTGTTTCCGCTTACCACAGAGCCGGTGGCGTACGCCAGTTATTTCCTGCCCTACTTCCTGCTGAATATCGCTTGCTCGATTCTGCTCCAGGGCGGGTTCCGTAACTTCTTTGCCAGCGAGAGATTCAACTTGCTGAAGATGCACGTGCTCATGAAGACCCTCGCTGGCCTCTTTCGGCGCAGCGCGCTCTTCTTTGTCACTCCAAAGTCTCGCGCGGCGGCGGCCAGGGTTCCTGAAGTGTTGTTGCCGTTGTTTCTCCTGGTTGCGCTTGCGGCCTCCCTGTTCATCGGCGTGTTCCGCCTGGAGCGCGTTCCACTTTGGAGCTTCACCTTCTGGGCGCTGGCTGTGAACGTCTTCTGGGCCATCGTCTTCATGGTGATGATCGGCGGCGTGGTGCAGCGTTCGCTTCAGCGCAAAGAACAGCGCGTCAGCTATCGCTTCCCCGCCCGGCTGGATACCAGGTTGCGCGTGACTTATCACGATCGCAAAGGCGAGGAGGTTTGCCGCGAGCAGTTTGCCCGCAACCTGAACCGTTTCGGCGTTTCTCTGACCCTGGAGAACGCGATTGAATGCGGAACTCCCGTCGACGTGGAGCTGCTCTTGCCGGGACGCACGGTCCGGGCGCAGGGCAAGGTCGTGCGCAATCAGCGTTACGGCACCAACTCCCACGCCAGGATCGCCAACGGAATCCGCTTCGAAAGGATCAATCCATCCGACCAGGACGAAATTTCGCGTTTCCTGTTCTGGGAAATTGCGCCCAAAGAGGCGCGGCTGATGCAATTGACGCATAGAAGCCAGATGCATGAGGAGCACGCATGAAAAAGATCTTCGCAATCGCAATTGCCTGCCTGCTGGCTCTGGGATTGGCCGCCGCCCAGTCTGGCGATCCACTGGATCAGGCAGCCGCGGCAGCGGCCGCCGGCCGTACCGACGACGCCATCCAGGCATACCGTAATGTGCTGAAGCAGGACCCGCAGAATATCCGGGCGCTCTCCGGCCTTTCCGACCTGTTGCAGGCAGAAGGGAAGTGGCGTGAAGCTGTTCCCCTTTTGGAACAACTGGTCAAGCTCGAGCCGCAGAATTCCCGCGCCCTCTATGAATTGGGCCGCATGAAAAGCTGGCAGACCGGCGGCCGCAAAGACGCACTCGATCTTCTGCGCCGCGCCTGCGACTCCAGCAATCATGATCCCGAGCCTTGCACCGCCTATGCTGATGTCCTGAGCTGGGGCGAGCAGACCCGCATGGAAGCTGTCCTGCGGCTGCAGGACATGCTCACTGCCCATCCTGAATCTGTGTCTGTAAGAATCCGGCTGGCGCAGATTCTGAGCTGGAATGACGCAACCCGCTCCCGCGCCCTCGATTTGTTCGATCAGGGCATCAAGATGGATCCGCGAAACGTTGAACTCCTGCTCGCATCGGCGGAGGTTCTCGCCTGGCGCACGCCTACCCGGCCGGATGCCATGAAGCGTTACGACCAGGTGCTGGCAATCAATCCCGATGAGCTTCGCGCCCTGAACGGCAAAGCCCAGTTACTTGCATGGCAAAACCGTTCCGACGACGCCCTGGCCCTCTATCGCCAGGTGCTGGCCAAAGATCCGCAGAACGCGGCCGCACTGCGCGGTGAGGCGGAGATCATGAACTGGAAGGGACAGTTTGTTCAGGCGCGTGATCTGGCTCAGCAAGCCCACAAAGGCGCTCCTTCCGATCCCCAGGCCAGCCTTGAGTTGGCCCGCGCCTACATCGGCCTCCAGCGTTTTTCCGATGCCCGCCAGGTGCTCGCGGACGTCAACGGCAATCCCACTCCGGACTTTAGCGATGTTCGCCATGAAGTCCAGCGCGGCCTGGGTACTTACGTCGAGTTTGGTTACGCTTTCCGCGAAAGCCCGCTTAGCCCGACCAGCAACAATTTTGAGTACCACCGCTTTGACGTGGCCATTTCCACACCTATCGGGCCGGCCAATCGCATCACCTTCATCGGCCAGCCGACGCTGTATAACAATTTCTCGCGTGGCTTCAACTCCAACTACTTTGGCGTTGCCCTGGATTCTTCAGTCAGTGACCGCGTAAGCACGCACGCGCAGGTCGGGGCGGAGCAGTTCCAGAATGTCCCGGTGAATGTGGACGGCGATTTTGGCCTGAATTTCAAGGCCACTCCGGCAACCACGTTGCGCCTCAATTTCCAGCGTCAGCCGGTGGAAGAATCGCTGCTTTCCACGCAGGGACAGGATTTTGGAGGCGTGTTCTTCGGCCAGGTTTATTCCAACCTTGCCGATATAGGAATCAGCTACAACTATGTTCCTCACAAGCTGGATTTCTCGTTGGATTACACTGACGGGGTTTACACCGGACGCGGCCTGGATTCCAACCGCCGCTACTCGATAGAAGGACAGGTTGGCAGGTCACTGCGTGGCGACCAGCCGTATGTCCGGATTGCCTATTACGGAAACTACACCAGCTTTGATCGTGATGCCGACGTTCAGCCAGGCCAGCCTTTGTCCAACTTGACCGGCGGCTATTTCAGCCCGACGCGCTATCTGCTCAATGCTGGAGTGCTCACCATTGCTCGCCGCCTCAGCAAGACAGTGCAGTGGGGCATGAGCGGAACGGCCGGCGTGCAGAACGTAGAGACCAGCACGTCGTCATTTTCAACGGCTCAATTCGCCTCCAGTGTTGAAACTCACCTGTCGTGGCGAGTAACGCCGATGAATGAACTTAAATTCAGCTACAGCTATTTGAACGTATTCAATGCCTTCGAGCGGAACCTGGTCACGTTCGCCTGGCGGCATTATTTTTAAACTGTTCCACGATTTTCTGTGAATTGATGGCGCCGTTCGCCCCCAGCCCTGGATTCGACTCCAGAGTGAGCGGTAGCGAAGGGCGCCATTTTATTTTTAAAACGATTCGTATATTTCCGATGACCTGTTGTAAAAATAGGTGAGCTGAAATAACAACTAACCCATGGCTGCCTCTACTTCCTCCGCTCCTCTTCGTGTAGTTACCGCTCCCCCGCAGGCGCGCCCTGTTCCTGACGTCACCCGCGAGAAAATGACCATGTACGGCTGGATTTGCCTGGCGCTTATTCTGGTGGCCGCCTGGGTCCTGCGCGCCCGGGATTTTCATTTTTCCACTGCCTTCATGGACGAATCCATTTTCGTCTTGTACGGACGGATGTTTTTGTCTCACCGTTTCGAGCCGCCTCTGGATACGCCTCTGCAATGGAGCTTTGGATGGTATTTGTGGCCGGCCATGGCCGCGACTGCGGACCGCCTTGGGGGGCTTGTGGCTCTGCGCGGAATGGCCGCAGGCCTCGGTATCGTCACCGTCGCGGCGACCTTCGGTATCGGCAGACGTTTGTTCTCCAACTCGGTTGGCCTTGGAGCGGCGCTGGTGATGGCGGTGTTTGCCCCGGCCATACTCGTCTCCCGCATTGCCACTCACGATGCCGGCTGCATCCCATTCTTTGCTGTGGGCCTGTGGGCGTTCTGCCGTGGCTGGAAGGACAACAGTAAGCTGCACTGGGCCCTTGCTGCCCTGTTTTTCTTTGCGGCATTCCTGTGTAAGTACCTGGTGGCTATTTTCTTCCCCATGCTGGTGATTGTTGCCGCCTGGAAACGCAGAAAAGAGGCCTTCATCTTCATTGTGCCGCTCTTTCTTTTCTGCGCTTTTTATGGGGGCCTCTATTTCCATGATCTCCAGCGATTGCTCACTTATCAAGCCAGCTATGGCAGCCTTCGCGCCCCGCGCGAACAGCTCTGGAAGATTTATTTCTGGGACCGCTGGGATTTTTGGCTAGTCTTTGTGATTGGATTGCCTGCTCTGTTTATCAGGAAATGGCGGGCCGCGGCGGCATTTCTCTGGGCCGGAGTTGTCATCACGCTGTTATTCCAATGGAAGACCAAGTCCGATTACGACTACTGGAAGCACATCAATTTCGCCATGCTTTTCCTCGCGCCTCTTGCTGTCGCCGTGGTAGTGAGCGTGATTGATTGGCTCCGGGAAAACAGCCCAACGCAGATGCTTTGGCGCGCGGGCGCAGTGGCGGCTCTGTGCGGCGCAGTTGCCTGGTTCGGCCAGGTGCAAAACGTGGATCGTTTCGTCTTTTGGCCGAATGTTGAGCCGATTCTTGCCTTTTTTGAAGGCCGGCTGGCGCCCGGTGATCGTGTGCTCATGGATGATACGGTGCTCCGTTATTACTTCAATCCCACGCTGCACCAGTATGAGATGACTGATCCCATGTACTTCCATTATGGCGACGACTCAGGGGAAAAAGCATACAAGGCCGCGGTGCGCGACGGAGTCTTTAAGTATGTCGTGCTCGATGGCGGCATCGGCGAAGAGGCCAGGCGTATGGACGCGGCCATCCGCCCATTTCCGGAAAATTATGAATTGGCATTCGCTGCGGTGGATCCCACGCGCGGACAGAAAATTGAAGTCTATGCCCGGCAACCGCAGCCTGCGACTGTCGGCAACGGTCCGTCCGTTCGACTGCTCTCCCCGGCCAGCGCTTCTATGGTGGATGCGAATGCGGGTGCAAGTGGCATCTATGCCGAAGGTATGACTACCGAAGCCCAGCCCGGCTGGTATGCCCAGCTTGAAGTATTCACCAACGAATGGTACGCGCAGGGTGGCAAGATTCATATTCGTCCTGACGGCGGCTTCCGTCAAAAGGTGTTTCTGGGCGGCGACGGAGGCCAGCAGTGCTATCACATTATTCGTGCGCGCTTGTTTGATGCCGGCGGGTACGAGCGCGCCCATAGCTTGAACTATGGAATCATCCGCGCCAACCCTGACGGCTCCCGCCCGCCGTGTGCCTTTACACAATAGTAACTGCGCACTTGCGCAGATTTCGGCCCATAATAGAAAGACCTTTGGATTTTCTAATGGCTGATATTCGTTATTCCATCACCATCCCGCTCTATAACGAGCGCGAAAGCATCACGCAGCTCTATGGACGCCTGATGGAAGCGATGGAAAATCTCGGGCGGCCGTTTGAATGCATCTTCGTCGATGACGGCAGCACCGATGGCAGTCTCTCTCTGCTTCAGGAAATCGCGTTACTGGATTGCCGCGTTACCGTTGTTGGTCTGCGCCAGAATGCGGGCAAGTCGGCGGCGCTGTCAGCGGGATTCAGCGTGGCGCGCGGCGATTTCATCATCACGC
>DATDNH010000263.1:0-10222 GCA_036518395.1 Candidatus Angelobacter sp.
TCATTACGTGATGGTGGGCGGCATGGTGATGGCCTATCTCGGGGGATTGCATTATTGGTGGCCCAAAATAACTGGACGGTTATATGGGGAGGGCTGGGCCAAGCTGGCTGCGCTAATCACCTTCATTGGCTTCAACCTCACGTTCTTCCCCCAGTTCATCCTGGGATATCTGGGGATGCCGCGCCGCTATGCCATGTATGCGCCGGAGTTCCAGGTGCTCAACGTGCTCTCCAGCGCGGGAGCATCGATCCTGGCCGTGGGCTTCATCCTGCCCGCAATTTACCTGACGTGGTCATTGAAGAACGGCGAGATCGCGGGCAGCAATCCGTGGCGCGCCACCGGGCTGGAGTGGCAAACTACTTCTCCGCCGCCCACTCATAACTTTGAAAAAACTCCCGTGGTTACCGAGGAACCCTATCATTACGGGTCCGAGGAGGAGGTCACCGTTGTCACATAGCGACACGACAACTGTAGAACATCCGCACCATCAGGCACTGGTCCACCAGTTCGACGACATGGAGCAGCAGAAGGAAGCCTCCACCTTCGGCATGTGGGTGTTTCTGCTTACGGAAATCATGATGTTCGGCGGCATCTTTGTCGCCTACATGATCTACCGCATCAGGAACTACGACTCCTTTGTCGCCGGCAGCTCCAGCATTGATGTCACGTGGGGGTTCATCAATACCCTGGTCCTGATCGGAAGCAGCCTTACCATGGCGCTGGCGGTGTCGGCAGCGCAGCGTGGCGTGGTCCGGGCGCAGCAGATTTTTATTGTTCTCACCATGATCCTCGGCCTCGTGTTCCTCGGTATCAAAGCCATCGAGTACACCAAGAAGTACGAAGAACACCACATTCCCGGCGGAATCTTTGGGACGTTTGATCCTGTCACAAAGTACGGCAACGAAGGCAATATTGCACAGCAAGAACAAGAGAGGTTAGAGAAGGGTTCGAAGGAACGGCCGCCACTCCCGCCCGCAGCGGCCGAGAATGCAGCAAAACAGACGGCCCAACAGACTGTAATCTTTTTCTCCTTCTACTTTGCCATGACCGGACTTCACGCGCTGCACATGATTATTGGTTTGATCCTGATGACATGGCTGCTCATGCGCGTAAGCCGCCGTGAATTTGGTCCGGCTTATTACACGCCTGTGGAGTTAGGCGGGCTCTACTGGCACTTTGTAGATATCGTGTGGATTTTCCTCTTCCCGCTGCTGTACTTGATTAACAGGACCCACGGAAGCTGATCTGGTAGAGACGTTGCACTGCAACGTCTCTCGAGGTGAGCAAAGCGAACTGAGGAAACCGTGAGCAAGTCATGCTGGTGATGATATGACGCTGGCGATGATCATGGCGTAGAGACGTTGCATTGCAACGTCTCCCGCGCGAAGCGCGGAATGTCGAAGAAATGTGTTTATAAGGAACTTATATGGCAGATAGCTCCCATCCGACCCACGAAGAGCACAACCATCCGACCCACATGGTTTATTACATCGTGTTTATTGCCCTGGCTATCGGCACCGTACTGACTTTTGTCGTTGCCAAGATTGACCTGGGGTTCTGGAACCCCATTATTGCCCTGACCATCGCCTGCACCAAGGCCACGCTGGTGATCCTCTTCTTCATGCACATCTACTATTCCAGCAAACTCACCAAGCTCACCGTCGCCGCAGGCTTCTTCTGGCTCCTGATCATGATCTCCCTGAGCCTGACCGACTATTTGACCAGAGGAGTAGTCAAGCCGCAGTAATCCATCTCGAAGCGAAGCGAGAGATCGCTACTCCCTGAGTTAATCCGTGAAAACCAGTCAGATCAGTGTCATCAGCAGTAAGGTTTCCTTCGTGTCACGCGTGGTCACTTCAGAATAATCTCCTCCAGAAAATCCAGCGCACGCGGATCGCCGCTCATTCCCAGCCATCGGATCGCTTCTTTCCGCACCACGGGGTTCTTATTTGTCTTCGCTACATTGATCAGCAGCGGCACGCCTTCGCCATCTCTCATCTGCGCCAGCGCGAATACTGCGCGCTTCTTGACTTCAGTCTCCGGATCATTCTCGATTGCCTCGCTGATCTGCTGCGCCTCTTTCCGGCCGCCAATCTGCCCCATCCAGAAGAGCGCCTGCTTGCGGACGCGCGTGCTGGAATCGTTGCGCGCCATGGACACCAATTCCGGCATGGCCTCAGGCTCTTTGCTTTGTGTCAGCGCAAAGGTAATCTTCTCCCGCAGACGATCATTGGAATCTTCCTTGGCGTATTTCTTCAGCAGCTCGAATCCCTTTTTGCCCCGCTCCACGCCCAGCCAGAACGTCACGTGCTCGCGAATCCATTCCGGCTTGTCTGGCAGCATCAGTTTTTCCAGCGCCTGATCGGCAGACGGATCATCGTGCATCGCGATGGCCGCAAGCGCGCTGTTGCTGACGCTCTTGTGCTCAGTTTCAGTTGACGGCGAACTCAACGCGAGATCAGTCAGCAGGGCGACGCTCTGCCCGGGATTGACGTTTTCCATCCAATAAAGCGGCAGTCCACCAAAGTCCAGCGCGCAGTCAGCGCTGTAATTTCGCACCCGCATCACCTGGCGCCCCTCCACTCGGAAAAGGACAAACGAATACTTGAACGCCTCCGGCTGCGAGCAGCCGGAATTGGTTCCATTGAACGTGCTGCCTTTCCCCGATTCCACCTTGCACCCGCCGCAGCATCTGCCGTTGTTCTCATATCCATCCCGGGAATCGAAGCAGCACATGGTACGCTCTTTGCCCGTGTTCGGAATGCGATATCCAATCCACGCCGGTGCATCCTGCTTCTGCACAATGCCATCAAACGCCGGCTTCAATCCTCCCGCCGCCGAAACCTCCTGCCCCTTGGCATTCGTGACATTCGGACGCTGCCCCACGCAAGCTGACGCGACTACCAATATGAAAGTAGCAATCAAAATCTTCCGCATAACCAACTCCTAATGTTCTTGGGTTTCGCAACCATGCCCACGAAATTGCCCGCACTTCACAGCAAATGATCGCGGGCTGAATGCTGAGTGCTGACTGCTGAATGCGGAGAATCTCACCAGAGGTGAGATTTTCATTTGTTCAGTATTTCCATCATGTACTCCGTGGCCTCCGGCGATTGCATGATCGAAAGATTCCGCACCAGCTCCTTCTTCAATTCTGGATTAGTCTCCTTCCGCGCGAGATCTACCATCTGTTTGGCCGCGCCATGCACAAACAGCGCGCGGATCACCTGTTTTTTTGTCTCCACGTCTGAGCTCGAGTTGTAAATCGATAGCAGGGCGTCCGACGCGCCGTCGCCGCCAAAGATACCAACGTTGCGAATCGCCCGCGCGCGGATATCAGGATTCGTTTCAGTTTTCGCAATTTCAAGCAGCCCCTGCGCATCTCCCGCGACTCCCATGGCCTGCAGCAATATCTCCTTCGTGTCCACATCGTTGCTTTCCTTATAGAGCTGGCGAATTTCCGCGTGCGCGCCCATCGGCCCAAGCTGCCGAATGCCTTCACGCCTGAGTTCCGGTGATTTTTCCTGGCGGATAATGTCCATCAGGTCTTCCTTATCGCCATTGATGATGAAGGACCGCAGAACGCTCTTCTTGACCTCGGCGTCTGTCGTGGAGAGATAGATTTCCTTTAGCACCTTGCCGTTCCGGGCGCCGCTGATCGCCAGCATGCGAATCGCTTCCTTCTGCAATTCCGGACTCATGCTGCCCTTGGCCACAACCAGAAGCAGTTGTCCAGCCTTGTCCGAATCCACTTGGCTCAGCACGAACAGCGCTCGCTTCTTCAATTTCAGTGAAGAATTCCCTTGAAGAACTTTTTCCAGAATCGGCACGCATCGTTCGGGAGGCATGTTGATGCAGGCTTGCAGGGCATACTCCTTTTCCTCCTCGTCCGCGGCGCCAGCTTCGCCGCCCGTCCCGGGTTTAGGCGCAAGACCACCAGATTTCGCGTTGCGCAACCAACTGCTTTGCGGATACTCCCTCTTTAGCTGCTCGATTGTTGCCTGCGCCTCGGCATGGCGACCGGCTTTGTCCAGCGCATATGACTTCCAGTAAAGCGCCGCATCCGCTCTTCGGCCCTTCAGCTTGGCTACCTCATCGAATCCGCTGATGGCCTTGTCATAATTGTTATTGTCGAGAGCGTCTTTGGCGGAAGAATAGAGTTCATCCTCCCGCGCGTTGGCCCTAGGCGCGTTTTGTGGATCGAGAAATCCGAAAGGTTCGGTCTGGGCCGTCGCCACGATGGGACCGGCGAGCAACAACAGCAATAGAAGTGAACGTTTCATTTTCGCTTATAGCCTCTGATCGGACGGGTTTGCCGGTTTTGTGACCTTGGACCCGACCACTTGAATTTTGAATAGCAGGTCTTGCGATTCGATTCGCTTGCGTATCTCGCGCACATCACCGGCAGTGGGCTTATCCGGTGAATTCGCGATCTCTACCAGCACCCGCTCCAGCTCGTCGAGCAGGTGGGCAACGGCCGGATCGCCAGTGCGCTGCGCGCTGACGCGATAGAGACGGTTATCATCCAGCAGGTCCCGCGCCTGCTGCCGCTCCTCGGAAAGATCAGGCCAGTCCTTCACGTCAGTATTCATCAGCTCGATCAAGAGCATCTGCGAGCGCTCCAGGTGGTCGCCCACCGCCACCAGCACCACGCGCTGCGGATTGACTTGAACCTGGGCATTGGGTGTTGGTTGCGGCTGGCGTGGCCAAAAACGTCCGGCAATGAATGCGCCAATCACCACCACCGCCACAGCAGCGGCAATAGCCCACCTTGAAGGCGCAAGGAACCGCTGCCACAACGGAGACTTTTCCACCTCCAGCCGGTCGCGCAAATTCAGCCACAATTTCTGCTCCAGATATGCCGGCGGTTCAGGCACTTCCACGGCGGGAATTTCCTTGAGCAGCGCCTTGACCTTGTCAAACTCCGTGCGACAATCATCACACTCCGCGAGATGCCGCTCGACGGCCTCGCCGTCCGAAGCATCGCCATAACAATGCAGCACGATTTGTTCCTGTGTTAAATGTTTCATCTTGCAGCCACCAGGGGCTCCAATTCTTTGCGAATTTTTTGGACGGCGCGAAAAATGCTGTTCTTCGCCGCGCTCGCGCGCACGTTCAAAGTCTTGCTGATCTCCTCAATGCTCTTGCCTTCCATGTGGCGCATGGTGAAAGCCACGCGCTCTGCTGGAGTCAGCAGGCTGATTGCCTGCCCGATCTTCTGTCGCGCCTCCGCGCTCAGCAGCAGCCGGTCCGGCCCGGGATTGCTCGCCGCAACCTGAATCTCTCGTTCGTTTTCCTCGCCGCCGGGCTCCTCTGAAATCTGGTATGCATCCGTCATCTTTTTCGCCTTCAGGAAATCCAGGCAGCGGTTCACTGCGATGCGATACAGCCAGGTGGAAAAGCTGGAGCGAAGCTCAAAACTGCGCAGGCTTTTATAGGCGCGCAAAAACGTTTCCTGCAAAATCTCTTCCGCATCCTGCTCATTTCCCGTCATACGATACGCCACGCCGTAGATGCTTCGCGTGTGGCGTTCCACCAGCAGGCGGTAAGCATCCTTGTCGCCGGCCAGCACCTGCGCCACGACGGCTGCATCGCTGATTTCCATCTGTTTAGCTTAGACCGCGATTTGCGGCAGTGGTTAGGAGTCTGGCGGCGGATGCCGGAATCGTCCACCTCGTTCACTAAGGCCATGGTTTTGCTCTTGCCTGTGATTTTTGGGCTGGAAGCTAGCAGCTAGGAGCTCTTCCTGATCACGGCGCTCACGCGCGATCACGCGCGATGGGAACGTTGCCAAACGCCGCGGCCCGCATTAATATGTCTCGCCAAATCAGTCGATACAGACCAGCACCACACCAGGAGTGAGCCATGCTGCGCATTCGCTTTTTCGTAGCTGTTTTCGCGTTCGCAATTGTGTCCGGCGTTCCATTCAGCTCTCGCGCCCTCGGACAATGGTCCGATGTGGGATCGCCTCACCGCCCGTCATGGGTTGACGCCTCAGCCGAACGCCGCCTGCAAATGCTGCCCGCGCTTCCCGCCATCAAGAACAAGATCCACGCCGACGCTAACGCTTATTTCGGATCTCAGGGGCCCGGCATGGCCGTTGGGCTGGTGCTCGATGATGGTCTCTTTTACAGCGAAGGTTTCGGCTATGCCGACGCGCAGAAAACGAGCGCGCCCGACGAGAACACCATCTTCCGCGCCGGCTCCCTCAGCAAAGTCATGACCGGAACAGGGTTGCTCACCCTGATCGACGATCCCTCCCGTCACATGTCGCTGGACGACTTCGCCGCCGATGACCGTTTCCTGCCCGAATTGAAATCCGTCTGTCCCAAATTCAACGAAGACTGCGCGCGCGGCTCGCAGCATCTCGGCATTAAACTCCGTCATCTTGTCTCTCACACTTCCGGCCTCGCTGATGTGATGGAGCAAACCAACGCGCATGTGCCCGTCTGGCTCTCCGATCTCAAGAAAAGCTGGCTGCTGTTCAGTCCCGGCGACTTCTCGGCCTATTCCGGTGTCGCGGTCGAAGGCGTGGGACTGATCGAGCAGCGTATTTCCGGCCTGTCCTACGTGGAATTCATGCACAAGAATCTCTTCGAGCCTCTGAACATGAAGAGCACCTCCATGGACCAGAGCACGCTTCCGCAGCAGTCGCTGGCGCAGAAATGGATGTTCAACGCCGGCACGGAGGCCAACAGGTGTCTCGACTCATGCAGCTCCGCCTCCGGACGTTGTATGGCCCAGGCGCATTCGTCGGTTGAGCGCCAGGAGTGTGTGCGGGAGAAAAAACAGTGTGACGCAGGCTGCCCGGCATCCAAACCCAGATGGTGGTTCACCCGGTTCGATCAAATCATCGCCGGAGACGATCAGCCGATGATCTTGCCCGCAGGCGGGCTTGCTACCACCGTCGATGATCTCTCGCGATTCATCAAGATGTGGCTCACTGCAAAGGCGCCGGAGGTGAATGGCAGGCCGATCCTCCAGCCCGATACCATCAAGAATGCTCCCAGGAGCATGTTCAGCTCCACGGCTGCCGCGCCCAAGAGCTGCAAGCCCGGTTTGACGGACAAGAACGGCTTCTACTACAGCCCTTGCGGCACCGCGTACGGCTTCGGCGTGAATTGGTATGTTGGCGACAAGCCATATCTTCAACACAATGGCGACGAGCCGGGACTCTCAGGCTCGGAAACGCGCATTGACCAGTCGCGCAACATAGGCGCCACCGGCCTGATCTCCACTGAGCCTTACCCGCAGAGCCCGGATCTCGATGGCGGCTTCATGGACACTGTCGTCTTTGGGCTGTTGAATGACGCAGAAGCCGCTGACACCGGCGCCAGTTGGTCGGGGAAGGCGCTGCCGACCGGTGTTGCCCGGGTCCTTTATTTGTCGGGCAAGAAGCCTGACAAAAGCGACCTCAGCGCGTTCACTCCGGGATTTACGGCAGCAAATTTTCTAACGGAGGCCAACGTTGTTTCCTTCCTTACCAAGTGGCAAGCCCAGATCGGGGCCTGCTCCAATTTTCGTGTGCGCAAGGTGCAAAGCGCCGGCGCTATTGAAGTTGTGTTGTCATGCCAGCGTTCTAATTGGGACGCGCTGCTCGAAGTAGAAGAGAAGGCGCCTTATAGGATCTCCTGGCCCTCGACCATTGCCGCCAACACTAATATCCAAAACTGTACGGAGTCCTGCAATCTCGCACAAGGACGCTGCATGGGCCAGGCCCATTCCGCCTCAGAGCGCCAACAATGTGTAGGTGAAAACAAGCGCTGCCTTGCGGAATGCAAATAAACCTTCGTGTCCTTCGTGGTTTCAAGTCGTTGCTTTTGCGCTGTCCCTGGCGTTGCAACGCTCCTTGCTGATTCACGAATGTTGCATTGGCTGAATGCTGAGTGCTGATTGCTGAATGCTTCTTTGCATCCTTGCCAGGAAGTACACCGCACACACCCACAGCAGCGTCACCGTCAGCCACGCCACCGGCGATGCAGTGAGCCCGAAGCTGTTGTGTGCGCCGGGAATTGTCGATGGCACAACGTCCTTGGTGTTGTTCACTGAAGCGTGCATCAGCATCGTAAGCAGCAGGCTCCCATTGGTGCGCGCATAAAGCCACGCCATCGCCACTGAAAGCGCCGTAACCTGCAACATGAAGATCAGGAACGACTGTCCGTAAGTATCAGACTGGTGCAGGAAAAATTGCGGCAGATGCCAGAATCCCCAGATCAGCCCAAGAATCACGCTCGCCCACGCCCAGCCAAAGCGTGTGGCCAGTCGCGGCAGCGCATAGCCGCGCCATCCAACTTCCTCTCCCGCCTGCACCGGAGTCGAGAAGATGATCGCAACGATCATCACGTACCACGCCTCAGTCCCAAATCGGGGCCACGCGCCCATGATCGCGCGATGAATCAAGGCCGCCGTCAGTTTGATCACCGCGATATAACTGACTGCAAACAGGTAATACGGCCAGCCAACCTGCCAGCGAAAAATCCGCTCCAGCAGCGCGCGAACGCCGGTTGCTCCTTGAGAATGCGCTGTGAGCCAGACAGCCGAGAGTGAGGGAGCAAAAGTGCCGAGCAGCAACAGGAACGTGCTGAGTGGCGAGTGTTCCGGAACCACGCCCGAAGCAACCGTGAAAAAGCACGCCCACGTGAGAGCGTAGGCTGCCAGGAAAAAAAGAAGCAGATGGTCCCGTGATCCAAGTGAGCTCGAATCCGCGGTGGATTGCGCAGTCGCCATGGGAAGACTTTAGATCAATTCAGACAATCCATGCTCAGGAAAATGCCGTAGCTATCCGGCTTGCGCGTCCACATCGTCCACTAGGTCCACTTAGTCCATTGTTCTTGCCTTTGTTGGCAGTCAGGTAACGAGCATTATGCAACCATGGGATTGCATAATGCTCTCAGCCCTGCTAACATGCAACTTAAAGGTTGCATATCATGAGCACAACCACTGACCGCATTGAGAAAAAGATCCTGCTCAAAGCGCCCCGCAGTCGCGTCTGGCGCGCCCTTACCGACTACAAGGAATTCGAGCGCTGGTTCGGCGTCAGGTTCGACCGGCCGTTCAAGCCGGGCGAAAAGATGCAGGGAAAAATCATTGGCACAAGCGTCGATGCCGAAATCGCCAAAGGCCAGAAGCAGTTCGCGGACATTCCCTTTGAGATCACCATTGGCCGGATCGAACCTGAGCGGCTGTTCTCATTCCGCTGGCATCCGGCGGCCGTCGATCGCAATCATGACTACTCGCAGGAACCCACCACGCTCGTCGAATTCACACTCGAGGACGCGCCCGGCGGTGTGCTGCTGACAGTAACAGAATCCGGCTTCGACCAGATTCCGCTTGCGCGCCGCGTCCAGGCCTTCCAGATGAACGAGCAAGGATGGGAAATGGTGGTCAAGCTGATCGAGAAATACCTTGTCCAGGCGTAGGGCAAAAGCGAAAATGTCACCCGCACAGGTCTTTGCCGCCCTCGGAGACCAGACGCGCCTGCGCCTGGTCTCACGCCTTTGTGATGGCGGACCGGCATCCATCACGCGTCTGGCGGACGGATTCAGCATCACGCGCCAGGCGATTACGAAGCACTTGCGCGTGATGCAGAAGTCGGGCCTCGTCCGCTGCGCCCGCCGCGGCCGCGAAAGCGTCTGGCAGCTCGACCCTAGCCGCCTGGAAGATGTCCGGCGCTACCTCGATCTGATCTCTAAACAGTGGGACGATGCGCTGGAGCGCCTCAGAAAGCTCGTTGAATAAATTCAGAAAGCTCGTTGAATAAATAAGGGTCAGCAGCCGCTGATCACGCTGATCAACGCAGATAAGCCTGGAATAATGTCTGAATAAGGTTGGGATGGGCAGTTAGGCATTGGCCATAGCAACGGAAAACACACAAAACGCCGTCAGGACGTCAAAGTTATTGATTCTGTTGAGGAAACCTCCTGACGGAACGCCTGACGGCAAGGAATTCCTGACGTCAGGAAAATCCAGGCAACAGCAAAGGCAATTCCACGAGTCTGGGCTAGCCCTCGGCTCTTGGCCCTTGGGTAAGGCCAACCCCAAACCCAACGGCAACACCCTCCTTTCGCCGTTGATGGTACAAGATCACCGAAGGTTGACCCAAAACCGTTTCCCGATTATTCCTCTATTCCGCTCCCAAATCTTCCATGTTATTGAGAACACGAACTTTATTTGGGAGCGGAATATCCGAAGTGCAATTTTTATTCCTCTATTCCGCTAACTT
>DATDNH010000264.1:0-5928 GCA_036518395.1 Candidatus Angelobacter sp.
ATTATGAGAGCTTTTTTCTTGCGAGGCTTGTTGTTGATTGGAGCGGCGTGCTTGCTGGGCGGCTCCGCGCTTTCTGCTCCGGCATCCTGCTCGGCGAAACTGACGTTTCGGCGGGTTTTCAAGGGCAGCTCTCCTGAATTCATTGAAATCAGCGTACGCGAGGATTCGGATCTGGCCGCGTATGAAATCCGCCAACTTGACGAGGACGCCGGCGCTTCGCCGTTCCAGGTCAGCGCCGGATTGCGCGGCAAGATGTTTGAACTCGCCACAGAGCTGAAACATTTTCAGGGGCAGGATCTCGATGTGCACCGCAAAATTGCCTATCTCGGGGAAAAAACATTTCACTGGGACTGTGGCGCAGAGGTCCATGAAACAAAATTCAATTACACGATGAACCCGGCGGCGTCACAACTGCTGCAAATTTTCGAAGGTCTGGCTCGGCAGCAGGAAAACGCCGACCTGATTTCCCGGCGCATGAAGTACGACCGCTTGGGCGTCAATGATGCGCTGCTGCAATTCGAATCGGACTTGAACCGCAGCCTGCTTCCGGAACCCAAGCGCCTGCTGCCCATGCTGGAGCAGATCGCCGGTGACCCGAAATTTGTGGATATTGCGCGGCAGCGCGCCCGGTCGCTGGCGGAACGAATCCGGCACCAAGGCTAGAATTACCCAGCTAACCTCTTTAATTCTCCGCGTCCTTTGCCCTACCAATTTCCGTACAATTCTTCCAGTAAGCGTAGGTAAGGAGCATAAAGCCTACTTAGTCTTGTCTAAGCTTCAGATAAATAATCACTTATTTTAGCTTGACCTTGGCTTGCATCTTGCTGTATTTGAGAGTCGGGCTTTGCTAAATAACACCGCGGGTAAATCTGACCGGGTCAACGCGCGTGTTTTGTGGCGGATTCTGGGGGGAATGGGGAGCCAACCGCCACCCTGTTTCAGTCGACATTCAGACTAACAAGTCACAGAGAATGGAGGGGAAATGCGCATTCTGCAGAGAAGAGCCAATTCGTTCCTAATGTTCGTCTGGGGGATTCTTATCCTGGCAGCGCTTGCTGTGCCGACGCGGCTAGCCGCTCAAGCTACCGTCGGTACGGGCAGCATTCAGGGAACAGTCTTGGACCCCAATGGAGCTGCCGTCCCGCAGGCAAAAGTTAAGATCAGCTCCAAAGAAACGGGTCAGACGATCACCCCTGAAGTAACTTCGTCCGGCGAGTACAATTCCGGCGCACTCAAACCAGGGGTATACGTTGTGCGCGTTGAGGCACCGGGCTTCAAGGCCGTGGAAACAATGATCACGGTGCAAGTGGGCGTCATTAGCAATGGATCAGTAAGTGTCGAGATTGGTTCAAGTACCACTGTTGTGACTGTTGAGGCGTCTGCTATTCAGCTCAACACGGAGCAGGCCACTGTGCAGGGCGTCATGACCACGGATCAGATTGAGCAGTTGCCCATCGGGGGAAGGAACTTCCTCGATTTGGCACAACTTGAACCCGGTGTGCAGATTCAGGACGGCGGTAACTTTGACCCCACCAAGAACGGGTTCTCTTCGATCTCATTCGGCGGACGGTTCGGCCGCACCGCACGCATTGAGGTGGATGGTGTGGATATCAGCGACGAAACCGTCGGAACGACTACCCAAAACGTCCCCGCAAGTGCGATTCAGGAATTCCAAGTTGGCCAGTCATCCTTGGATCTTTCGACGGAGTTGACCTCCTCCGGTTCCGTGAACGTCGTGACGCATAGCGGGTCAAATGACCTGCATGGCGAGGGGTTTTTCTATGGCCGCGATGATGCCTATGCAGCACGCATCGCTCAGAGTGGACCATCGGTGTTTACACGGCACCAGTACGGCGCGAACTTGGGCGGCGCCATGATTAAGAACAAGCTTTTCTTCTTCGGTGATTTCGAGCGGGGAATGCAAAATCTCAGCGCCCCCGTTACTATGCCCGGTTCCTTTGCAGCTCTGGATGGAACTTTCAACTCACCATTTCGCGAGTGGGAGTTCTTGGGACGCTTGGACTGGCAAATCTCTCCAAATTACCGCGCATTCTATCGGTATACGTACGAGCAAAATCGCAGCACGAAGGGGTTCGTCCCAAACACCTTCAATCCCTTTTTGAATACGGACAACACTCCTTCTCATGTCGGCGGTCTGGATTTCACGACGGGGAGCTTTACGCACAGCGTCCGCGCCGGTTACATGAAATTCCGTAATGGAATCGGGGACGCCGTGCTGGGTTCCAACATCTTCAACCCTGGCGGTAAGCTTGCCATTGCAATCGGAGCTGATCCTTTCTGTCTTACAGCTGGGCTGGATCCGTTTTGCTCAGGTGCAAATTTTCTAGCTCCGCAGAAGACATTTCAGAGCAACAAGCAGTTCAAATACGACGGGTCAAAAGCCCTACATTCCCATGTTGTCAGGTACGGAGTTGGTGTGAACCGGATTAATGGTGGAGGCTTTGCCGCCTTTATCGCGAGTGCGCCAATCGCGGGATCGGCCGGAATATCCACCGGACCCAATTCGGAAGTAATTGGCAATCTCGGCCCAGCCTCAAACCCAGCCTCAAACCCGTTGAATTATAAAGTCGACACGCTGGTCCTTGGAAATGGTCAGGGATTCGCCACCGAGAAACCCGGGTTCGGATTCCCCGCGGGCGGACAAACGGACACCCGCTTTCAGTGGTACGTAGGTGACAGTTGGAAGATCAAGCCCAACTTCACTCTAACGTATGGTCTCCATTACGTTCGTGACACAGGCCGTGCGGACTCCGACCTGCCTGCGATCCCAGTGTTGAACCAGTTTGGCCCGGGACTGGGCAATCGCGTGAACCAGCCAAACAAGAACTTTGGACCTCAGGTTGGCATCGCCTGGAGTCCCGACAAGAGCCGCAAGACCGTCATTCGAGCCGGCGGTGGCCTCTATTATGAGAACGCCGTTTGGAACAACGTGTTGTTTGACCGGCCCGTCCGTCTACAAAAGGGCCTCTTCTTAGGTCTCGCCTTCGTCTGCCCGGCAGGCTCGCTGACTCTGCCTGACGGTACCGTGGTAACGACAGTAAACGGCCGTACGATTTCCAGCGATTGCAGCTCGTTCATTGGCGACCCGAATGTCGTCACGGACGCGCTCGCCCTTCAACAGCAATACCAGCAAGCGACCGTAAAGGCTGGGGCACAATCCAACGGCAGCTACATCGGTAACACGTTGGCGGCTGGTCAGAACTCCACGGGCAACATCCTGATCGCCCCAGACTATCGCACGCCGCGTTCCTATCAGATGAATATCGGCGTGCAGCGGGAACTCAAGCCGGGTACGGCGCTCTCCGTCGACTATCTGCGGAACATCGGCCTGCGCTTCCTGCTGGCGTATGACGTGAACCATGTTGGCGACGCTCGCTTCTTAGACCAGACTGCGGCAGCCAATGCCATCAGTGCGACTCTCGCGGCTTGCGGTTCCTCTTCGATTAACGGATCCATCGCCAATTGCCCAGGGCTTCATCCATTCCAGCCGAACCCAAATCAACCTGGATTCTGCAACGTTAATGGCGGCTGCCCAGCTACGATCGCTGATTATCAAGCCAACGGCCTCGACTCCGGGAATGCATTCGCTGCCGGCTTCGCTTGTAACGGTGGTTGTGCATTCCCGGGAATCAATACCAACTTGGGTCAGAACCAGATGCTCTTTCCCATCGGACGGTCTGTTTACAACGGGCTGGACGTCAAGCTAACTTCGAATGTGAAGAGTCCAATCTCCGGGATCAAGCACATGAACTATCAGATCGCGTATTCCTTGTCCCGGTTTATCTCGTCCGCGCAGGACCAGGACTTCATTAACTACGCGATCGACTTTAGAAATCCAACCAAATATAACGGGCCAAATGGTCTGGACCGGAAGCATCAATTGTCCGCTGGAGCGGTGCTCGACTTGCCGCTTGCCACGCGCATCAGCTTCGTCACGCATTGGTACAGCTCACTTCCGAGAACCGTGCTCCTTCCTGGCGGCAGCATCTTCACGGCTGACCTGACAGGAGACGGCACGGGGGCGGGGAATACGCTAGGCTCGCAAGGAAGTCTTCTGCCGGGCACTAACATCGGGTCCTTCAGCCGGGACTTCGGTGTAAGCGGATTGACTAATCTTATCTCGGCCTATAACAACAACATCGCGGGGAAGACCCTTACGCCCGCAGGAACGGCGCTCGTGAATGCAGGATTATTCACTCAGGCACAACTGATTGCATTGGGGGCAACGCCGCAGCCGATTGCTGCTCCACCTCCAGGACAAGTCGGACTTGATCAATTCTTCACTTTCGACTTGCGCCTAGGTTGGGTCCTCCACGCTAATAAGATGATCCACGCCTTGCCGGAGAGAGTAACGATTGAGCCGCAGATCCAGTTCTATAATCTGTTCAATCGGCAGAACTTCGATTCGCCCAGCCAGCCACTGAGCGGTGTCTTGGACGGCAGCGTGGGGTCGCTCAATGGCACCACCAGATTCAATCAGACCGGTTGTGACCCGGTGAATGCGCCACAACTCTGCACGGGCCGTGCAAACCTGACTTCGCTGGGTTCGGGAGTGTTTGGGCTCGGTGCACCCCGGCAGATGGAGTGGGGCATCAAAGTAAGCTTCTGAACTCGTGCTTTAGGTTCATTAAGGGACGGCGGGGAACTTATTTCCCCGCCGTTTTGTTTTTTCGCATGGTTCGGAGCATGCGAAAACCTTCCAAGGTGTAAAATCGATTCACGCTCGTAACTATTCCGCGGAGGTGTTTATGCGGAAATTCGGTTTCGTTTCAATTCTCTTCCTCATTTGTCTGATTTCTTCCACGTCAAGAGATTACGCCCAAGGCGGTCGGCCCGTCCCGCCTGGCGTTCGCGAAGCGGACAAACAGATCAACGCTCCCATTGAGCCTCCAGCAAACCTTAAGCAGAAACCGACAGACCCCGCCAAATTGCGCCAGGAGGCTGACGAACTCGCCAAGCTGTCCGCTGCAATTCCATCCCAGATCGACCAAGTTGGCCACGGCCAACTTCCCAAAGATCTCGCCGATCAACTGAAGCGCATCGAAAAGCTAGCGAAACACCTGCGCTCCGAAGTTTCTCCATAGCTGGTTCAATTCATCTGGGTAATTCCGTGGCTCCGCCATGCGTATGTTAGGATGAACGCTAGTTGTGTCTCCGCAGAGACCCATGCAACTTCCAACAACGCCGACGCCGCCTCAAGCCCAGCCTAGTTCATTCGGCCTGAAGAGCCGCCCGGCTTGATCCTGTCGACGCGCTCCGTTACGAGTGAATATCGCGGGAGCACGCAGCGAACGGCCTTTTTTGTGCCCCGATTCGAATTTCAAGCATCGAAATTGCTGGAGTGATGCAATGGGATTTGCGGAGTTTGCCGGACAGAAATACCTGAACCTCGAAACATTCAAGAAGAACGGGCAGGGCGTGAAGACGCCGGTATGGTTTGCGGCCGAGCCATCAGTGAAGCTCGATTCGAGCGACGCCAAGCTGTATGTTTACACCATCGGCGTTTCGGGAAAAGTGAAGCGCATTCGCAACAATCCTCGGGTGAACATTGCGCCCTGCGACATGCGCGGCGGATTGAGAGGCAACTGGGTGGCCGCGCGGGCGCAAATTCTCTCCGGCGTGGAGGCGGAACACGGCATGCACCTGTTGAACAAAAAATATGTTCCTTGGAAACAGTTGCTGGATTTCTTTGCCATGTTCCGCAAGCGCGAGCGCAGCGTTTTTGTCATCCGTCCTGCGTGAAAAACTTGCGGCCTCAGGCGTTAGCGGAAGTTGCTCATCAGGACAACGTCTGTCTTGACCTGGCCACGTGAAAAAGCCAGTTGCTTGCGATCCCAGGACCAGAAAAACGCAAACATGTCACCGCCGCTGAATTTGGTGAATTGGACTATGGCGGCGCGCGCGCAG
>DATDNH010000265.1:0-19783 GCA_036518395.1 Candidatus Angelobacter sp.
GGGCGTAATCCGACCCGTCTTATTGAGGGAGAAACGGGGGCCAAACTGATAGGAAAAGAAGGTCTGGTCCAGGCTGCGCAGGTCGGGCCCTTTAATGCTGACGTTGCCGGCGTGGAAGCCGCCCAACTCGCCCACCAGCCCGATGTGGTCGGTGAAGTTGTACTGCAGCGAACCCAGTCCGCCGTTGTTATTGAAGGCATTGACCTGGCCGCCGGTGCCGGTTCTCAAATAGGAGTAGCCCAGAAATATTTCCGATTTCGGCCCTTCCTGAGCCCCCACCAGCGTGCCCAACAGGAACATACACCCAAGCATCAGTGCCAGCTTTTTCATCGTGAATACTCCTTGTCGCGAAGGCCTGTTACCCGGTTCGGCTCGCTCCTCATTCCCAACCCGGCCTCCGTCTGCCTCGTCAGGGAGCGCGACTGCTCGTCCATCCTCAATCTAGAAACCTGCAACTCACCCGCATACTGGCAAAAATGGCAGTTTCGACAATCCCCATATATCCTTAGTTTCTGGATGTGTCTCCCGGGAAACAGCTTGGTGGTGCTACTCACGAAACTATGTGCAGAGAGCAAGACACACCTCTTGTGAAAACTGCACTGTGGTTATATGTAAGGCCTTCGAGGGAGCTGCCACCGAACCGTTCGGGGCTAAGGGCCCTCGTTCTTAAGAAGTAAAGAGTGCAATGGAATGCCACTCCAGAACACGATTGTTGATCGCGGACGATCACAATCTTGTAGCAGAGGCCTGCAAGAATCTCATAGAACCTGAGTGTGAGGTCGTCGGAATTGTTAATGATGGCCGCGCGATGTTGAAGGCAGCTCTCCAACTGCGCCCAGAGGTGGTAATAGTAGACATCGCCATGCCTCTGCTGAATGGATTAGATGCCGGCGAACAAGTGAGGCAACTCCTCCCGGCTACCAAGCTCATCTATCTGACCATGAACACGGACGCGGCAGTGGCTGCCGAAGCCTTTCGCCGCGGCGCCTCTGGTTATATCTGCAAGAGCGCTGCAGCAACCGAGTTGATAACTGCCATTCGTGAGGTATTGGCAGGCAAATCGTACCTGTCACCCCTAATCACTAAAGACACGGTAAATTTTCTTCTCAGTCACACTCAAAGCCTTGATGAACAGACTCAGCTCACAAAGCGGCAGAGGGAAGTATTGCAATTGTTAGCCGAGGGACTTTCCATGAAAGAAGTGGCATTTACCCTCAATGTTAAGCCCGGAACTGTGGCCTTCCATAAATACCGCATCATGGCAAGCTTGGGCTTGAAGACGAATGCCGAACTCCTGCAATACGCGATCAAGCATCATATGCTTGCCCCGTGAGCCTTGAATAGTCCGAGTGTCAATCGCTAAGTTATGACAGTGTGCCATCTCCGAGGAAAAGAGCAAGACTAGTGCAAGCTGTACAAGCACTCGGAGAAAGTAAATGACAACGATAGAAGCGCCGGAAAGGGAGGTTGACCCTGGACAGGATGCAGAAGACCAAAAACGCACACGGGTAGTGTTGGTAGACGATAATCCCACCATCTTGGAAACCATTACGCAGGTGCTGAGAAACAGCTACATCATTGTGGGTGCGTTCTTAGATGGCAAGTCTGTTCTGCAGGAATGGACTAATCTGTGTCCGGATGTTCTTGTCCTCGACATCTCTATGGGCGGCCTCAGCGGCCTTGAGGTGGCAGAAAATCTGCAGACGCTTGGGTCAAGGGTCAAAATAGTGTTTCTCACGGTGTACGAGGACTCAGAGTTTATTACCAGTGCGTTCGCAGCAGGAGCCTCTGCCTACGTATTCAAATCGCGTGTTACAACAGACCTGATTCAGGCGATCGATAAAGCTCGTATGGGAAACCGGTTTGTTTCGGCCCCTCGGATGTACTAGGGCGATGCCCTTGACATGAACACGGACCGGAGAAGACCCCTGTGCGAGATGATCGAGGCTACCTGATTTGTATCGGCTAATTTTATGGGCCTAGGACGTGGTTCCGGTAGCCACGGAGAATGTTCGCTCTCTCGCTGTGTAAGTTGACAGTTCTACTTTGCTGTAGCGCCAATAAACTACTTGATGTTTCCCCCCCGTGGAAGAAGTGGCCGCATGAGGGAGACTGGTATTAATGGAGATGAAGGGTTGCGTGCGATTGGTCTGCGCTCTTTTGAGAGGGAGCCGGCGATTGCGCAACCTTCATCTCCTCCAGGCGGACTGCAATTGGGCCTTTTTCGAGCGGGAAGCCGCGATACGATTCATTCTTATCGCCCCTTATGTAAAGGGCACTGCACAAATGCCCGACAGTTAAGTGGTCGAAAAATCACAGATGCGACACATCGTACGATGCTACCCACTGAATCAGTGTTCGTACTAACACTCCTATTTTCTCTTTTGTTACCGGCATCCCTATTCGGCCAGTGGACGTTACTCGGTCCTGACGGCGGGGACGTTCGGAGTTTGGCTGGCGACCCGAATAATCCTAAGCACATTTTCGTTGGCACCAGTACAGGACAAATATTTATGTCCCGCGATAATGGAGTGACTTGGACACGGTTTGCGCATCTGGGAAAAGCCAACGATTACGTGATCGACAGCATACGAATAAATCCCCACACGGGAACGATGTATGTGGGAGCGTGGAGCTCGGCGCAGCCCGGAGGTGACCTATTCCGCTCATACGATGGGGGAGGGACTTGGAAAACCATCCTCAACATGCACGGTAAGTCAATTCGGGCGGTCACGCTTGCGCCTTCGGACCCGGAGATTATTGTTGTCGGTGCGCGGGATGGTGTCTATTGCAGTCGAGATGGAGGCGACAACTGGCGGCGTATTTCCCCTGCCGGAGATGACCAATTTCGCAACGTGGAGTCAGTTGCAGTCGATCCCGACGATCCCAATGTAATCTACGTCGGAACGTGGCATTTAGGCTGGAAGACAACCGACGGAGGCGACACTTGGCGTCGGATTAAGAATGGCGTGGAAGACGACTCTGACATTTTCTCGATCATAGTCGACTACGGCGATACCAAGAATATTTACCTGAGCGCGTGCTCAGGGATTTTCAAGAGTGAATACTCTGCAGAACTGTTTCATCGAGTGCAAGGTATTCCATACTCAGCGCGTCGTACACGAGTGTTGAAACAACATCCAACCAATCCCGCGATAATTTTTGCCGGAACGACCGATGGCCTGTGGCAAACGGAGGATGCCGGGAAAACATGGCGACGGCTTATCCCAGGCGTTACCGTCAATGATATTCATATTGATCCCCGCGACCCCGCTCGTATTCTTCTTGCCACCGACCGCGGCGGCGTACTTCTCAGCACCGATGGCGGAGCGACATTCGAGGCTTCCAACCGCGGTTTTTCCCATCGCATGGTGAGTGCTCTCCTAGTAGATGCCACCGACAACCAGACGATCTATGCAGGGCTGCTCAATGATAAAGAGTTCGGCGGGGTCTTCGTATCACACGACGGGGGCCAGAACTGGCGACAGCTGAATAAAGGTCTTGGGAACCTGGACGTTTTTAGTCTTGTCCAGACCAGTAATGGGGACATCATTGCCGGGACTAGTAGCGGTATTTTTAAGCTTTCTCACAATGCGAGCAGCTGGCACGCAACGGATGTCATATATCAGCAGACAGCAGACGCAGATGTGAACCATGGGGCGAGTCCGGCCGTTCCCCGACCGTCATCAGTCTCAGGCTGGACTAAGCTGCGACTGCAGACGCGAATAATGCAACTGCAGATCACGCCGACCAAATGGTTTGCTGCGACTGCAGCTGGACTTTATCTGTCGCAAGATGAAGGCCACAGCTGGAACGGAGGACCGTTACTCGGATCGCAGGACTTCAGAAGCGTACAAGTATTGGGCCCCACTGTTCTGGCGACGACTACCAATGCAGCACTGCTTTCCACTGATGGTGGCTGGACTTGGAGCGCTCTGCAGCTACCCTCGGTCGTGACCACAATATATGGCGGCGCCCTGGAATCAAGGCATGTCCTGTGGTTGGCTACACAGGAAGGTCCGCTACGGAGCACTGATTCCGGTGAAACCTGGGAGTCGACGGCGTCGGGTCGGGTTTATCAGGTGACTGCGATTGTTTACGACGCCGCGAACGGCAGGTTGTTGGCTCTGGCGCGAGGGGGGCGATTGTTTACCAGCACGGACAGCGGACAGTCATGGCAGGAGCAGGAGGCGGGTTTCCCACTTCGGGTCGTTACACCACTCCACAGAGGCGTCTTGGCGGCCACGGCTTCTGACGGCGTCATCGCCCAAACTCCGGCTGCGCCTGGAGAAGCACAGTTAGCTTCGCAGAAATAAAGGTGGACCCGATTCACTCTACCTCCCAGGCGCGAAGGGTGCCCTGTCATTAATGACAGTTAATGCAGATCTTCCTCCTGTGCTCAGATGCAAAACACTTGCATGAGTGCGCTCAGGACGCAACTGTTTCATGACGACGATGGTGTAACTTCCGGCCCAGCAAATGGTGTGCTTACAAGAAAGGTTCAAGTAGAGGTGACTAGCGACATGATGAGTGCAAGCAAAGGTGTTGGGGCCGACCCCAGCGAATCGGCTATGATTGACTGTGCAAAAAGAGGAGATGAATCGGCTTATGAGAAGCTATATCGGCTGCACAAGGCTCGAGTCTATGCTTGGTGCTTTCGTATGACTCGCAAGCCAGCCGACGCTGAAGACCTGACTCAGGAAGTCTTTCTCCAACTCTACCGCAAACTTAAGAGTTTTCGGGGCGACTCAAGTCTCTCCACCTGGTTGTACCGAGTTACGACCAATATTGTGCTGATGCACTACCGAAAACGTCGCGCGGCAGAATTATCTCTGGATATCGTGGAAGGACAGGACCAAGCCTCAGTAGATTCGGAGTTCCAGGACAAAATCTGCATCATGATCTATCCACTGGAGCGAGTTGCTCTAACACAAGCCATCGGGAGCCTACCAAAAGGTCGAAGGTCTGTGTACCTATTACACGATATCAAGGGACTGAGCCATGACGATATTGCAAGTCGCATGGGATTCTCAGTGAATACAAGTAAGTCACAGCTTCATCGGGCACGTTTGATACTGCGGGCAACGCTTGACCCCAATGAAAGCAGGGCCAGGCGCGATGGTAAAAAGCAGGTACGTAATGGACCATAGTTGCACCCGCTATGTTCTGCGTCTCCTACAATGAAATATGTTGCCGCCGTGCTCCTTTAGTAGACCGCGCCACAAAATCCAATTACGCCCTCTTATAACCCCGAGCCCGAACCTAACACTGCCAGTCGATGTCGCTCATGTCTTGGGGTATTGTAAGTTGGATGTTGGCGACAGGAGCATGCCAGTGTCTCCTCAGGCCGTAGAAACGACGTCTGGGTTCATCCATCAAAGCAGCAGCTAATTCGATAGTTGTGATGCTGGAACGCATATTCGCACAGCAGATGCGATTTCATACGCCGCGTTGAACCCATGGGTCCCATCCTGCGATTCGAGAGTTCGTTTTCACATAGAGCATGGCGTGGATTCTCGGGCGCTGTGTGGCATCTTGGACCCGGCTGCGGTATTCACTGGGACTACTTAAGTAATTTTAGAAAGACTGCTGCACCGGCGAGAATTAACCCGCCTTCAAAAGTCCTTGCCGGATGGCAAAGCGAATCAGTTCCGCGTTGCTCTTGATGTCAAACTCCTCCATAGTACGATACTTATGAAACGCAACCGTCCTCGCTGTAATCCGCAAGATGTCGGCGGCCTCCTTCATGGATCGCCCTTCCGCCAGGAGTTGCAGAACTTCCCGCTGACGCATTGTAAGATGTTTAGCAGGTCGATCCGGGCGCGGATCCCGTATGAAGTCCCCCAACAATTGCTCTGAAATGCGAGGTGTTACGTACGATTTCCCTCGCAACACTTCCTGCACCGCCCGCAGCAATTCCGAACTGGCTGAAGTTTTCAGGAGATAGCCTGACGCTCCAGCATTCAGTGCTTCGGCTGCAAGTTCATGGTCTTCATTCATGGTGACAAATATGATCCTGATATGCGGCAAGCTACTCTTTAATTGACGGCCGGCATCCAGGCCGTTCAGCAGGGGCATGGCAACATCAACCACCGCAACATTAGGGTTGAGTCGCTGTGCCTCGGTGACGAGGGTACGCCCGTCGCCAACAACACCTACGACCTCATAGTGTGGCTCGAGCAGCTTTTGGAATGCTTCTGCAACGAGGGTGTGGTCCTCTGCGATCAGGATGCGTGGCCTGCTCATACAGCACCGTTTTCTTCGCCCGGCGACTCACGCCGCCAGGTCTTCCGACGCATTGCACTATATCCCAGCAATACCATGCTTCTGCCCGTCTGTGACCGAGGTTACATCTGAAAGTGATTGGGTTCGTAGCGTTGGCCTACCATACACACCTCCCACCGGTGCCAACGCAGCAATGGGCACTCCATGGGTTGGCTGTGACTGGCCGACGGGCTGATTGGTCTTAACGTGCTTTCTGGGCAGATCGGTGTCATCTTCCAGGCAGTTATCTTGCAGGTCTCCAGACAGCCGTTGCTGGATGAGCGTTGTTGATGACCGTGTCATGCTGCTTGGATATGCAGCCAGGCGAGCGGCAGATCTAATCTGCTCATCGCAATCTTCTTCTTGATCATCGCTGCTATTCTGTTGCGTGGTACCGTTTGTTTGGTCGTCAGCGGACTGAGGCGGGCGATTGAGGTTGATTGTTATACAGCCGGACAGCAATATCAGCAACCCTAGCAACAGCGGAAGCTTCATAAGCGCTCTCCCTACGCTCCCGATCTCAGCGCCATTTGCCTGGTCTTTCACTCAACGTCCCCATACGGCCGTAATATATTCGGCGACATCCAGCAGGACGACGACGGCAAGTGCAAGGTTGAGGGCTAGTAGCGCAGCTGTCCCGGCAAGCAGCGCTGCGCTCGGCCTGTCGTCTTCCAGCATCTCCTGCGTGTGTATGGTCTTGTGGCAATGCTTTCGAGGCGGGATGACTTCTGTGGCCCCTATCAGCAGAAAATTTCCCTGGGTATTCACAAGCTCTTGGCTTCTCGGCACGTTGCAAACCTCTGTTGCCCGATCAGACAGCACTGACTGCATATCCACATCCTTGCTGACTGCTCAGAAAGTAACGTCAACCAGAGGCTCCCAGCACTGTCAGCATTCACAGTCGGTCCTTTGAAAACTGGCAGACTCGACAGCGGTGTCCTTGCACCTGTTTTCAGCCCGACGCAACCAGGAGTTTTTCAGCTGTGAAGGCGTAGGGCGTAGTCTGAGACTGATCACAGCCGGCTTTGGACACCTCCAAGCTCATCACTTCTGGACTGAGCCGCGGTTTGCGTGTTTGGGAGGCGCAATCGAGCTGCTTGAAAGCTTTCGATCAGCTCATGAGTTCAATTGCAATGATAGTAAAAATAGCCCTTGCCATGGTGTTGGCTTTGCCCCACCAGAACTCCGCCCGTGAATGCATGCTTCATAGGCTTGAGCGTGAGCGGCCCTCTCGCGATTGTTGGACTTTGGCCTTGGAGGTTCTGCTTCCGGAGGCGCTCACATATAGCCTGTGGAGGTGTCATCCATATGAAACCAATTGGGCAAGCATCCCATGAACTGTCAATTGCCGCAGGAAGAAACTTGGACTGTCATTTTTACCAGTTCATCGGTAACAGAAAGTTTGCTTTCATCAGAGTTTGCATGGTTCACGTCGAGGCATACAGGGAAGGGAGCGACAGTGGGGTCCCCAAACCATAGCCACGTTGGAGGAAGCTCATTTCACGTAGGTGATTGCCAGATCTGGGCAGAAATCCACTATCTCGACTCTCCGACTGACTATCGGGAATATCTGCCGGTCCATAGTCTTCAAGGATGGAAGCCCTTGGAAGGCCGGTTGGTAATGCTGGACGACGAACGTCCGCACTCGTGGCCTGTCCTCGCCCGTCTTAGCCATATCTCCATGACATGCCTGTCAGGGACCGTGGCACTGGCCCTTCTCCTGCTCCTTGAACACTAGGTGCGCCCAGGGACAGCTACGGGCGCCCTCGCTCCCGCCTTTCGCGGCCACCCCTTCTCCCGGTCTATATCAGGTCCTTTTAACGCTAACTCCCTAACTCCTGCTTTTGCCAGTTGTTATAGAACAGGACTTAGAGCAGTGTTGGTGAGGTAGCGAGCGCTTCGGGTCACATCGCTCAAAAGGGGATTAACCATGCGCTTTACTATCTTGGCAGAACAGCACACGTCAGTCGTTGCTGTATTCACGCGACATACCGGTGCAGAGGATGCGATCAAGGTGCTACGGGAGGGCGGGTTCAATGCCAGGCAACTCTCGATCATTGGCAGGGACTTCTACCATGACCAGCAGGTATTAGGTTGTTACTCAACCGGGGAACACATGAAGTACTGGGGCAAATTAGGAGTTTTCTGGGATGGCCTATGGAATGTGCTGACAGGGGCAGCTTTTCTCATTGTTCCCGGTTTAGGTCCTGTGATCGTCGCAGGCCATATCGCAAGTTGGATCCTGGGTGCTATCGAAGCCGCTATTGTCATCGGCGGGCTTACTGTCCTCGGGGCAGGCTTAGTGAGCTTCGGGATTCCTAAGGCTAGCGTTGCGAATTATGAAGAGTCAGTCAAGTTGGGGAAGTATTTGCTGCTTGCGTACGGATCTGGTCGCGAACTCGACCGAGCGCGTGAAATGCTGCAGGGTTGCGCAGCCGAGCAAATCAACGTGCATCTGTTACCTCCACGAACGACTCCCATTCCTGCGCAAGTTGCCTAACCCGACAGTGGCTGCGCACTGTCGAATTTGCAGTTGTTGAACTGTCAGTATTGTTGATGGTCAACACTTGTGTTCTAAGCTTTGTTTTGGGCGGCATTGCTCGAGGTCAGATGGCGGGCCAAAAAGACTATTTCCGGGAGTGGTGGGACGTCTGGATATCACAAATAGCACAGATGTCTGATCAGGGTGGGCCGGAGGAGAAAAGAGGCGGCTTCGCCGCAGAAACTGAAGAGAGGCAGGGCACCCCAAGCGCACGCCTACCCTCCGAGGATTCCAAAGTGTCGTCCAAACCCTGAAAGTTTTTGAATCTTCAGTTGGCTGAGACTGTTGGACGGCGCAGGACTGGCCCAACTCCCTTTCCTCTATCTTTTTTGTTCAAAGTCAACTTGGGAGCCTTGGCCCACCCCAGGTGGGCTCTCACATCGTCGAACTCGGACGTAGACACCAGATACTGCCGGCGAGCAGGGAAAATGGTCGCTATTTCCTCTTCACTCTTCCGCAGTCGATCACGGTTTTCAGGATACATCGAGAATCTCTTGGCCATTCTGCTCTTTTTTACCTTTATCTTGGAAACTCTCTCAAGAAATGCAATGAAGGCTTGAGGGTCGTAACCCGCTTTATAGGTGTATTGCAAACCGAGATAGTCCGCTTCGGCCTCGAAGTTGCGGGCGAAAGCCGAACTGGCAGTCGGCAGTGCCACTCCCACCCCAGAGCGAACCGCGTATCCCACCCAGCCGCCTAACAAAACCAATGGCATGGTGCCCAGGCTGAACATATTGTTCCGGGTCATCAAGCGGGTTGCATGGTGGGCGGTAACATGGGCAATTTCATGCGCCATCATCGCGGCCACCTCCGCCTCGTCATTGGCTCCTAGAATCAGGCCACTCGGGACGTACAGGTACCCCCCAGGCAAAGAAAAGGGATTCACCCCGCCGGGATCATCAATCACTTTGATAATAAAGGGCATTTGTGCATCGGAGTTCCGAACCAAGTTCTGTGCGATGCGGGCAATGTAGTCGGTGACCACCGGATCTTTCAGGAGTTTCACCTTGGAATCCACTATTTGCGAATATTGGCCGCCTAGACGCATCTCCGCATCCAGGGAGTACCAGTTTCCGAGGCGTCCGCCACCCACTTTTCGAGTGCCGATAGCGTTTACATCGTCTTTCTCTGCTATGCGCCCGATTTGCGTGTTGCCAGGAAACGTATTAGTTGGTTTAGGAAGAGGAACCCGTGCGTGGTCGCGAGCCGATCCAGAATGAACAGCTACAAGCAACAAAACAACGATGGAGGCCACTCTTAAGGGTCTCATGCGCGCCCAAACCCTCCGCTCCTCGGAAAAAGCGGTGCTCGAGGAGCGATTTATAAGTTATCGGATATACAGACCTGGGGCCGGTTGCCCGAAAGAGTGAGAGGGAAAGCTCTTGCCAACAGCAACCGGGCGGAGCGACGTTCTCGCCGCATCCCGACCGAATTATCTGTGGTTAATAGATGCAAGTCAAGAGAACGGAGGCGGGATCACTAGAAATTTTGTCAGTTCACAGCAACGCGGCCGAGTGCTCCTGCCGAGCTAATAAATCGCCGCCGGGAAGTTTACTGGGTACGCCCAAGGCGTGCCCAGGCAGCACCCTCCGCAACCAGAGTGTCCAAATCCGACTTGGTAGCCCCAGGCAGCAGGTGGAATCGCACCTGGGAGGATTGGTAATCCCTGGCTAGATCATCGAATGAGCCCCAGTCCGGCCAGTGAGGGTGACTGCCCCACCATTTAGACCGTGACGGCGTTATCACCCTTACAACCACCGGACCACCGACAGGTCCGGGGCTAATCGAAGCCGCATAATTGTTAATCGCACGGCGCATGACCCGAGCAGCCCGGTCGAACGAAAGCGAAGCCACCCCTTTCAAGCCAACAATCTCTATGTTGGGGCTGGCGAAGTAGCCGGACGAACGGCACGCCATCTTGCGGTTGGATTCCCCCTTATAGATGCACAACAGCGGCTTGCCACGGTCGTAGCCGGCAAACATGAGCGTCTGAACCTTGGCCGAATCGGCCCCATCGGCTGGAAGCGCCGCATTAACGTATGTGAAATAGGAACTTGGCAGTTGCTCGAGGCGGGTGCGTGAACGCGGACTGCTCGCAAAATCAGACATCAAAGCAGAGAGGAACGAGACTTTGGGGTCATTGAGAGAGGCGTAACCGGTATCGGCGATGACGCTGTTCCCGATGGGAAAGATCTTCTGATTCACATCATAATAGGCAATACGATGACCTTGGCTGTTCTTCAGAGTACCCCTAGAATCAGAGGCGACGATAATTCCGTCCTTGCAGATAGCCGCAATTACGAATGAGCCCTTGATCCGCACGGGTACGGGGGGCGCGGGCGTGGCCGACAGCGGTGCCCCCAAGGCCCCAAGCGACACCAGAAACCCCACCAGCACAGACACTGATTGGGTACCTAGGAAGCGCCTAAATTGATGCAGCCCCGGGGGGCGGGAAATTGACGAAAGGGTTTGTAATAGTCTGATTCCAGGTCGGTTACCACACTTGCGATCTGACATCATGGATTTGTTGAGTTCAGTCTCCCTTTCCACCGTGACAGCAGACTTTGATGCTGCCAATTGCAAGAGGGTACTACACGGGCACTGTGAAAACTACAAGAGAAGTTCTAGAAGGAATGACAGGTGGACATAGACCTTTCGGAAGTGAAAAATCGCTCCCATTTGGGCCTGGAGGTCGGAATTTCGCGCTTAGGGCGCGAACGCAAGTATCTCGTTGAAGGCTTGAAATACTATCAACGCACTGACCCTGGACTATCGGTCTGGGCAGGCACTGCCCTTTAGAGGTGGGATCACTCTAAAGCGGAGAATTCTCTCAGGGTGGGTGGAGTAGGTGAGCAAGCCGTGCATCCCCTTGACAAGAAGAATGTTACGGCCTGGTTGCCACACCTCTATCAGTTCGCCATCATCGGTTCTGTATCGGACCGCGTAGCGTGGTTCTACGAAGGGCAGGTCCAGGATTCGGACCGAAATAATCGTTCCAGGCCCCACTGTAAACACTGCTGCAGGTTGTGGGATATAGAGCAGGTGGGTTGTCGAGTCTGGCCATGCGGAAGTCAGGCATAAGGATAAGAAAGTGATCAGAAACGCCGGTTTTAATGACATAATTGCCCCAGTGATTCACTCGAGTGGGGAGTGACGAACGACAGAAGGAATGTAGAGTAAGGCTGAGGTGAGCTAAACTGAGAGTTTCTCCAGGGTGGTCAAAATGTGGACGCCCTTGTGCACGCGAATCGAAGCACGCAAGCTTCCACGTCAAGGCGCCCTAACATATTTTCTTGCTCAGGCGAACCACCCTGCTAAATATGACAGTTTCCCAAAAGCAGCCACGGTGGTCGAATTTGTTAAGGCAAACCGGCCCCAAAAACCATTGCTTGCAACTGGCAGATAAGCTGGTTCCGGCCCTAGATTTTGAACACTATTGCAAGTAGAACAATCGTTAGAAATGGCTCGTTTCGCGGTTTTCGCGATAAACTAACAGCGAATGGACAGTCTCCTCTGCACTCGTGATTCCGAGACGGTCCAGGAAGCATCCGGAGTTGTTATGACGCGTGTACGTATTCTTTTGGCCGAAGATCACACTCTGGTTGCGGAAGCGTTCCAGAGGCTACTCGAACCTCACTACGAAGTGGTTGGCATCGTGGCAGATGGGCGTTCTTTGCTGAAGATAGCGCAGCAGCTTAAACCAGATGTTGCAATCATAGATATTGGCATGCCTCTGTTGAACGGCCTGGATGCCGGCCGTGAGGTAAAGCGGCTGCTGCCGTCGGTTAAGATTATTTTTGTCACCATGAATGATGATCCGGACGTCGCCAACGAAGCACGGCGCTTCGGAGCATCGGGATATTTGCTGAAGACTTCAGCCAGCTCAGAATTGCTAAAGGCTGTACAAGAAGTGCTCCGTGGCCATTCTTACCTGACGCCGCGTATATCGGAGGGACTGCGCCAGGAATTTATCAAGGACCCGCGGGCTGACCGGCCAGCCAAGCATCTGACAATACGACAAAAGGAAGTTCTGCAGTTGCTGGCCGAGGGCCGCCCGATGAAGGAAGTGGCGGACATCCTCGACATAACGCCCAGGACGGTTGCCTTCCACAAGTATCGGACCATGGAAGCGTTTAACCTAAAAAGCAACGCGGAACTGATTCGGTTCGTTATTCGCGAGGGCATCATAAGAGTAGCCTGACACCCAGACCTTCTCACTGCAGCCCAGCGCTAGCAAATTGCCAGCGAAGAGTCTTTCTTTCGGTTGACAGCGACGCTGCGTGCTTTTCTGCACTCCCCATGTGCGCCACTTGTCGCTTCTACTCCTAGAACTCCTGGTCTGGAGCCCTCTCAAATATTTAACAGGAGACACAGCCCGGTCGGGATGGTGCCATAAAGCTGATGGCAAGTGTGTCAGAGCCATCGCTGGGATGATCCTTCCGCGGATACTGACGGGTGAAGAGGTTCTTTACCTCAAACGTCCACACTGGAGCGTATTGGTGTGGCCGACAGTAATTGGCGTTTTCTGCGGCCTCCCGGGGGTGGTAAGAGTTGCTGTCTGGCTCATCATGGAAGACGGCCTAAAGCCCAGCTCCAGTGGACCTTTGGCCATGATTATGCTGTCAATCGCCGGGCTGCTGTGGCTCGGCTCCTGGGTGCACTATCTCACAACATCGTTCGCGATCACGAGCAAACAGTTGATCTTGCAGCAGGGAGTCATCAAGCAGAAACGGCTGGAGATTGCGCTGGAAGAGGTCACCGCCGTTGATATCTTTCAGGGGATATTGGGCGAGATGCTGGGGTATGGGTCAATTGTCGTGCATGGACGAAGTGGCAGGGGGGTACGTTTTGAGCTGGTGCCCGACCCAGAGCATTTTCGACAGAGAATGAAGGAACAGCGCCGTCTGGGGTTGGAATCCTTCCATGAGGCTGTTGCGGTTTAACGCAGGGCCGGGGTCATGATCGAGTTCCGGTCAAGCCGCCGCTGAAGGCTAATTGCCGTAGTCGCTGATAGCGGCTTCCAGCGTTACGATGGGGTAGCTGTCGGCAATGACGGTGTAACGGAGATCGTCTACGCGGAACATCAGCGCAGCGTCGTGGTCGTTTAGCAGCATCTCCACTTCACACATGCCCACCATTAGCGGCCATGGGGTAAAGCTGGAGAACCCGTATTTACCCTGGTAAGTGTCCATTTATAGCCTGCGTCGAATCCGTGAGTGGCTGTCTTAGCCCCACCACAATAGGGTGCGTGCGCATCTGCCAAAACTGTCACTAGTGACAGGCATCCCAGGTGAAAGACAGGGCGGTTGGGGCTTAGTAGGGCAGGGAACTCCGGCCAAGTGACGAGTGCAACCAAGGTGAGAGCTAACCCTCCCTGGTCACTGGCGCTTGTGCCCAGATATGGAAGTCATGGCCGACTAGAATTCGGAGTTCGAGGCGCTCACTTTGCGAGCGTCGGTAGGTTAAAGCACGCCGGCCATGATTGGTTTACACCATTTAATACGGCTTAATACGGCCATCTCCACTCAGCAACATCGGGCTTATCAATGCCGTGTTCGTAGGCATAGTTGCGGCATTCAATTTGCATATTACGGAATCGTTCTTTGGCGTGAGCCCCGATTCTCTGCAGCCTAGGAACCCGGTCAATGGCGTCTATGGCCAGACTGAAGCGGTCAATCTCATTGTTGATGGCCAGTTCCATAGGGGTATTGATGTTGCCTTTCTCTTTATAACCGCGCACGTGCATGTTGTGGTGATTGGTGCGCCGATAGGCCAGCCGATGTATTAACCAGGGATAGCCGTGGAAGTTGAAGATGATGGGCTTGTCCACGGTAAACAAAGAATCGAAATCACGGTCCGAGAGCCCGTGGGGATGTTCCGTATTGGGTTGAAGCTTAAACAGGTCAATCACGTTGATGAAGCGGATTTTGATATCCGGAAACTCCTGACGCAGCAGCACAGTGGCAGCTAAGGCCTCTTGCGTGGGGATATCGCCCGCGGAAGCGAATACCACATCGGGTTCACCGCCCTGGTCGGTGCTTGCCTGTTCCCAGATGCCCAGACCTTTCGTGCAGTGCTTGATGGCTGCTTCCATGTCCAAATATTGCAGGTGCAGTTGCTTATCACAGACGATCACGTTGACGTAATTCTCGCTGGCCAGGCAATGACTGACGACCGAGAGCAAGGAATTGGCGTCCGGCGGGAGATAGATACGGGTAACGGCCGCGCTCTTGTTGACCACCACGTCGAGGAAGCCGGGATCCTGATGGGTAAATCCGTTGTGATCCTGGCGCCAGACGGTGGACGTAATGAGCAGATTGAGGGAAGCAATGTTGTCGCGCCAGGACAAGTGATTGCAGATGGAGAGCCATTTAGCGTGCTGGTTGAACATGGAGTCAATCACATGGATGAAAGCTTCATAGGAGGAAAGGAAGCCGTGGCGTCCGGTAAGCAGGTAGCCCTCCAGCATTCCCTCGACCGTATGTTCGCTAAGCATCTCCATCACCCGGCCATCGGGGGCCAGTTCACTGCCATCGGCGTCTTCAGGAAAATACTGGGCAATCCAGAATTTTTTGCTGACCTGGTAGATGGCATCCAGCTTGTTGGAGGTGTTTTCGTCGGGCCCAAAGACCCGAAAATTATTCATGTTAAGCTTCATAACGTCGCGCAGGAAATTCCCCACGGGGCGCATGTTCTCGGCCTCCATCTGGCCGGGTTTCTCCACTGGCAGCGCGTAAGCGCGAAAGTCGGGCAGGCGAAGGGCCTTTTTGAGATGCCCACCGTTGGCATGGGGATTGGCGCCCATGCGCCTGGAGCCAGTTGGAGCGAGTGCCTTGAGTTCGGGAAGGAGCTTTCCGTTTTGATCAAATAGTTTCTCTGGTTTGTAGGAGCGCATCCAACGTTCGAGTTCGTGAAGGCGTTCGGGATTCTTCTTGACGTCGGCCATGGGAACCTGGTGCGAACGCCAGAACCCCTCGAGACGGTGGCCACCGATCCGCTCGGGAGCGGTCCAACCCTTAGGCGTGCGCAACACAATCATTGGCCAGCGAACTCGTGTTGCGACACCGGTCTTGCGGGCCTCCTGCTGATTGCTCCTGATCTCTTTTACACAGTGCTCGGTGGTTGCCGCCATAGCCTGGTGCATACTGTCGGTTTCAGACCCTTCCACGAAGTAGGGTGTCCAGCCGTAACCGCGGAGCAAGCTCTCCAATTCCTCGTGCGTGATGCGTGCCAGCAGCGTGGGATTGTTGATTTTGTAGCCATTCAGATGAAGAACGGGAAGGACAGCTCCATCGCGAAGGGGATTCAAAAACTTGTTTATATGCCAAGAGGTGGCCAGCGGACCGGTTTCGGACTCCCCGTCTCCGACGACAGCAACTGAGATCAGCTCAGGATTATCAAAAGCTGCCCCGCAAGCGTGAGAGAGGACGTATCCCAGCTCGCCTCCCTCGTGAATTGAACCCGGGGTTTCAGGCGTGCAGTGACTGCCAATGCCTCCGGGAAATGAGAACTGCTTGAAGAACTCGAGCAACCCCTCTTCATCTTCACTCTTGTCGGGGTATATCTCAGAATAGGCTCCCTCCAAATACACGGGAGCCAGAACGCCGGGGGCGCCGTGGCCGGGCCCGGCGAGAAAAATCATGTCCAGGTCGTACTTCTTAATAAGACGCATCAGGTGAATGTAGATGAATGCCAGGCCGGGGCTTGAACCCCAGTGACCAAGAAGACGGTTCTTAACGTGCTCCGGCTTCAAAGGCTCTTTCAGCAGGGGATTGTCCTGCAGGTAAGTCATGCCCAGCATCAGGTAATTGCATGCTCTCCAGAAAGCATGAGTTTTCCGCAGCTCCTCAGCGCTAAGGGGAGCACCCTGGATGGTTGATCTTGCCTTGCCGTAAGCGCTCAGGGACTCGGAAGCTTGAGCTTCAGCTGGAGAAACCATGGGTATAACAGCGGCACTGGCCTTCATGACGACACTCCTGTTTGATCTTTAAGCGTGCTTGAGTCTTGTGGTTTCTGGCTTTTGAAATACCTTGCTCCGAACTTCAAATCATTGGTCGTGCAAAGCGGTCAGTGGCGGCGCCGCTTGACATGCAATTGTGCCAGCGAACGAGCTAAGGAGGCTTGTACCGAAGCCTGTTCTTCGGAAGAGAGTTTCTCGCGGAGGCGAGCGGCGGCTCGTTGGCGCGCCTCCTCAGCTGCCGCTTCATCAATGTTCTCAACGGCAACGGCCATATTTGTAGCGATGGCGACACGGTCGTTGGTGATTTCAACAAGGCCTTCACCCACAGCCAAAAAGTGATCCTCACCACTCCTGCGCACAATCATCTCGCCCGGAACCATTTGAGTCATGAGCCGGGTATGTTGAGGAAGAACGCCGAGTTGGCCCTCCACCCCTGGAAGGGTGACCATATCTACATCTTCCGAGTAAACGGTAGCCTCCGGAGTTACGATTTCCAGCCTGATGGTGTTGGCCATGTGGATTGTAAGATGCGCGCGAGGCCCCTTTGGGACCACAACGTTGCATCCCTCAACTTTCAGCTATTTCCTCGATTCCGCCCTTCATGTAGAAATTGCCCTCGGGCACGTCATCGTGTTTTCCTTCGAGGATCTCCTTAAAACCGCGAACGGTGTCGGCCACTGGGACCTGTTTGCCCTCACGGCCAGTGAACACTTGCGCCACGGTGAAGGGCTGGCTGAGAAAGCGCTGAATTTTGCGGGCCCGGAAGACGGTCAGCTTGTCCTCGGGCGAAAGCTCGTCCATGCCCAGAATCGCAATAATGTCCTGAAGGTCCTTGTAGCGCTGCAGTACCTTTTGCACTCCGCGCGCAACTTCGTAATGCTCCTGGCCCACAACATCGGGAGCGAGGGCGCGCGAGGTGGAAGCCAGGGGATCGACGGCTGGATAAATCCCCAATTCAAAAATGGAGCGATCGAGAACGACAGTTGCGTCCAAGTGAGCGAACGTCGTGGCCGGCGCCGGGTCAGTCAAATCGTCAGCTGGAACGTATACAGCCTGGAAGGAAGTAATGGAGCCATTCTTGGTGGAAGTGATGCGTTCCTGCAGCGCACCCATCTCGGCGGCCAAGGTGGGCTGATAACCAACGGCGCTAGCAGTACGGCCGAGCAGAGCTGACACCTCGGAGCCGGCCTGAGAAAAGCGAAAGATATTATCAATAAAGAGCAGGACATCCTGTTTCTTTTCGTCGCGAAAGTACTCGGTGATGGCGAGTCCCGAAAGAGCCACCCGGAGGCGAGCGCCCGGCGGTTCGTTCATTTGGCCATATACAAGGGCAATCTTAGACTGGCTCAGGTTCTCCTGCTTGATGACGCCGGCCTGCGACATTTCATGATACAGATCATTGCCTTCGCGGGTGCGCTCGCCAACTCCAGCAAAAACGGAGACACCGCCATGCAATTTGGCGATGTTGTTGATCAGTTCCATGATAACGACAGTTTTTCCCACACCGGCGCCCCCAAACGCTCCCACCTTGCCGCCCTTCAAGAAAGGACAGACCAAATCAATGACCTTGATGCCGGTAGGGAGTACCTGCGGGGAGGTGGATTGGTCCACCAGTGGCGGCGGCGCGCGGTGAATGGGATAGTACTTCTCGGCGTCAATCGGCCCCCGTTCATCTACCGGGCTACCGGTGACATCGAGTACGCGCCCCATGACCCCCTCCCCGACAGGCACGGAAATGGGGGCTCCATTGTCTGAGACCCTGAAACCGCGTTTGAGGCCTTCCGTGGCGGACATGGAGATGGTCCGCACCCACCTGTCTCCGAGGTGCTGTTGTACTTCGAGGGTCACGGTTGCGGTATGGTGATCAACCTCGTATTCAACGGTCAGGGCGTTGTAGATGGCAGGAAGCGCTTCCGGAAATTCAACATCGACGACCGGACCGAGGACTCTAACGATTGTGCCAGTATTCATAGGTGCGACTCATTCCGACTGCCCACCGGCAATCTCCAGCAATTCTCTAGTAATGTTGCCCTGCCGCAGCTTGTTGTATTCGAGGGTCAAATCCCTGATCAGATTCTCGGCATTATCCGTGGCATTCTTCATGGAAACCATGCGAGCGCTTTGCTCGCTGGCCTTCGCATTCAGAATGACCTGATAGATGTAAACGTTTATGTAGTGTGAAAGCAGATATCCGAGAACAGCTTCCGGGCTGGGCTCAAACAGAGACTCAGTGGTGTCGGCTGCAAGACCAGCCTCGAATGCCGCCAGGCCTTCAAACTGGCTACCGGGAACTCCCTGGACTTTGATTTCGGCAACGGGAAGAAAATTGATGCAAACAGGCTGCTGGGTCAGCGTGTTAACGAAACGGGTGGCAATTACCTGAACCTGATCTACCTTCTTTTGCAAGAAAAGGTCACGGGCAAAGGTGGCGATTGCCCTGGCCTCAGAGAACTGAGGTTTGTCGGGGCAGGGAAATTCAGCGGCAAGCTGCCGGCCGGTGCGAGCGACGAACTGAGCTGCCTTACGGCCGACCGCGATGAAGGTTGTTGAACCAGCATCAAACTGGGTGGCCAGGCGGAAAAGGTTGCTGTTGAGGGCGCCACATAAGCCTCGATTCGCGCCTACCAGAATGATGGCACGCCGGCGGACTTCGCGCTGCTCAAGCAGAGGATGACTAAACTCACCGATCCGAGTACTAGCTTCACGCTGCATACGGTAGACAAGATGCATGAAAGGACGCAGGGTGAGAGTGGCCTGTTGGGCCCGACGCATGGTGGAGGAGGCTACCATCTGCATTGCTCTGGTAATCTGTGCCGTGCTGGTAATAGCACGGATGCGTCGGCGCAGATCACGTGGACTGTTCATAATCCATTCCTCAAGCCCCGAAGTGCTTAGGAGCCGGAGACGCTCCAGCCTATTTCACGCCCGATCACAGCGGCAATGCAGGCTTCATTTCCAAGTGTCTTTAAACTGGTCAGCCGTGGCCTTGATCTCGGCGACTAAGGCAGCGCTGAGCG
>DATDNH010000266.1:0-73158 GCA_036518395.1 Candidatus Angelobacter sp.
TTCAGCCCAGTAGCTTGGTTTCGCGGCATTTTGTTCGATGGCTGCGTACTCGCGTCCATTTACGAAGAAATTAGCGATCCTCAGATACTGGCGGCTGGTGCGTCGCACCGGCAGGCTCACGCGACCGACTTTTACCCGTCGCCGCGTCATCAACTGTCTGGCAACCGACGCTAGAAGGGTATTCTCCGGTTCGGGCGCACTCGTGTCGTGAGGTTGCCTGGTCTCAAGTTCAGCGTGGTTCATCACCATCTGGGTGCCTGCTTCTGCTTAAGCATCCATCCAGTCGCGCCACTTTTGCTGTGATCGCGCTCACACCGAAGCCTTGCGTCAGGTTCAGGCGAGTAGCCTCCATCTGTCAACCAATGCGCTTGGCCGGAATTCCAGCATACGTCGCATCCGCTTCCAGCCCCATGACAAATACATCACCTTCAACGCAGACCGCGTCGCTCCAGTTCCTGCCTCAACCGGCTTTTCATTGTCCACGCATAGATCTCTTTTGGGGCCTTGGAAGCACCTCCGGCTTGTTTCTCAACGCGCACTACATCGGGAAGATTCAATAAAAAGCGCAGGGTTTTCACCGGCAAGTCCGCACAAGACTTTTCGACAGCGGCTTCCAACGCCTTTGCGGCTGCACGACGGGTCTCATCTTCAAGACGAGTTGAATGGCTCGTGGTCGCCATTGCGAGCGGCACGATACCGGCTTCCCCCATAACCGCCAACTGGTCCCATTCCCCGCGAACCACATGGTAGACGACTACCTCAATGAGCGTGCGCGCGTTCCAGCCATTCTGTTCCAGCTTCTCTATCATTGCGTCCACACCACGCCGGGCCAGGTCACGCAATTCCAGCTCCTGGCGGATGCAGATTGGCATTACCGTCCAGGAGTAGATGTACTGCTTGATCTCGGCGCCCACCTCCTCCTGGACGCGGACCACATCACCAAGGTTCCATAAGTATCTAAGGATTCTCTCTGGCAACTCTGCGTGAAACTGTTCGACCGCAATTTCCAGCGCGGATGCTGCCGTGCGTCGAATCTCGTCATCACGACCTTCGTTCATGGCCAGTTCCACTATGGGCTCAATCCAAGCTTCCGCTGTGGCGGGTAATTGATCCCATTCTTTGCGAAGGATGTGATCAATGGCAGTCTCGGCCGGAGTGCGCGACCTGCCGGCGAATTTCTCGCGCATGGCGCACCTCAAATGCGCTAATTACCTTGGACACACAATCATCCACACACATTAAAGTGAAAGCTGTGACCACAATCACTGGTCTCAAAATCGGGATTGGAACTGTAAGCCAGGATCATACAAGTGGGGAAGATACGAGCGGGGAAAATAACGGTTCCAATGATCTTAGCGGCGCGGCTGAATTGCCCTGGCCATGGCCACAGATTCCTTGGCGCCGGATAGATCGCTTCTTTTGGTCCGGCGGTGGTTTTGCCACGCTTTGTGGACCAGATCGGCAAGCAAAATCATGGGTAGAGCAGATAGCGCGATCAATAGTCCAGTGGCGGTCGGAATGGACTGGCCCAGCATTTGTGCCACCGGCTTGAAACCAAGAAAACCGAGCAGAGCGAGCAATTCAATACAAATGGCAAACAGCAACAGGGGATTGGAAAACCATCCAAGCGAGCCTACCCAATGGGTGGTGCTGCGGCACGCCAACGCTGTACCCATCTGACCGATGACTATCGCTGTAAAGGCCGCTCCGGATGCTGCCAGGAACACATGACCGGACGGGAAACTGGCGCCGAAATGCCAGCCCGCAGCGACATACGTCGCGAGAAACGCAGCGATGGAAACGACTGACTCCACCGGGCCAAACAGTCCAAAGGCGCGGAATAGCACGCCGGCATCAAGCAAGTGGCTTGGGCGGCTCCGCGGATGCAGCAATTGCGATCGGGGCCGCTCAGCTCCCAGTGCCACAGCAGGAAGCAGATCGGTTCCAATGTCGAGCGCCAGAACTTGAAGCACTCCGATGGCCAGGGGGAACCTGCCCCCACTTAACGCCCAAATGACAAAAGGAACAAGCTCGGCCACATTGTCAGTGAGATGGTAAGTGAGAAATCTCCTTACATTGGCAAAGGTTGCGCGGCCTTCTTGAATGGCAGCAATGATGGTGCTGAAGTTGTCGTCAAGCAAGACAAGATCCGCAGCTTCCCGCGCAACATCTGTGCCGCTGCGTCCCATTGCAACACCGATATCGGCTTGTTGTAACGCAGGAGCGTCATTGACGCCATCGCCGGTCATGGCGACCACGTGTCCTCTCGCTCGCAGGGCCGTCGCGATGCGAAGTTTGTCCTCTGGCGAAACCCGGCTTATTACCGTTCCATCGCGATCGATCATTGCGCCCAACAGCGCGCTATCCCTGGGCAGTTCATCGGCGTTGATCACAATGGAACCGGGTTCGAGCAGTCCGATCTCTGTCGCTATCGCTCGCGCGGTTGCGGCGTGATCACCGGTCACAATCGCCACCCGAATACCGGCTTGCTTGCAGAGCGCGAGAGATTCAGCTACACCCGCTCTGGGCGGATCTTCTATACCAACTAATCCAAGGAGCTCAACATCACTCTCAATCTCCTCTACTGCAGAATCTAACAAATGCTCTGGGAGGGTACGCTTTGCCACTGCAATAACCCTCAACCCACGGCAGGCCATGCGCGACAGCGCTGCCGCTGCTTCCGGATTGTTCCTGACTGAAGGGAAGGTTTCAGGAGATCCCTTCAAGTAAACCTGGTTTCCTGCGATGACGGACATTCGTTTTCGTCGGGGATCAAAAGGAAACTGCTTCATCGCGGGATGAAGTTTTGCGTGCATTTCGCAATCGATCTGTAAACGACGCGCGAGCACATCGAGAGCCGCCTCCATTGGATCGCCTTGCGCGATCCAGCGGTTCTCTTGGTTGATTGCGCGCCCATTCGAGCACCGCCGCGCGACCAAAGCCAATTCCTTCACCGCGGCCTCAGCCTCGCGTGCGATTGTGATTTGTGCTGTTGGCTCGTAACCGCCACCGTGGATTTCTGCAGTTCCAGAAGGCGTCCACACTTCAACTACAGACATTTGATTGAGCGTGAGGGTCCCAGTCTTGTCCGTGCAAATAAAGGTTGTTGAGCCCAGGGTCTCCACTGATTCCAGTCGCCTCACCAAAGCTTTGCGCCCGGCCATACGTTGTGCGCCCATGGCAAGAGACAATGTGACCGTTGGCAACAGTCCTTCCGGCACCAGGGCAACAGTGACGCCAATCGCGAACAGAACTGCATCGGAAAATCTGATGCCCACCAGGACTGCAATCGCCATGAAGAGGACTCCAATGAGTACCGCAATTCGCGCAATGATACGAACTACTCTATCCAGTTCCAGAGCGAGAGGGCTGCGCGGTCTTTGTCCGGCGTTTGTGAGGTGAGCGATCTTTGCCAGCCTCGTGGAATTTCCCGTTGCACATACTTTCCCGCTCGCCTGCCCTTCCACGACGAACATACCGGCAAATAATTGATCACTTGCGGAAATGGCTAGAGACGCACTTTCACCTGTCAAGGTTGAGCTGTCAATCAGACAGCTCTGGGCGTCAATTACGGTCAGGTCGGCGCAAATGCGATCACCTGCGGTCAGCAAGACGAAATCGCCACAGGTTAAATCGTCCGCAGAAATCTCTTGTTTGATGCCGTCCCGCACCACCGTTGCCCTGCGCGGCAAAAGATCGCGAAGCCGTTCCGTAGCACGGTCCGCACGGTATTCCTGAATAAACGCGAACACACCGTTAATAATGATGACCACGAATATGGCCATGCCAAGCTGGGGCATGCCGGCGATGATTGCCAGCCCGCCGGCCAGCCACAGCATGACCGCGAAGTAATGAATGAATTGATTTAGAAAACGTATTCGGGCGGATATGGGTCTTTGGCGCGGGATCAGGTTTGGGCCATACCGTCTCAGGTTGGCGGCCGCCTCGGTACTGGTCAGACCTCGAACTTCCTCGGGCACTTCAATATTGTTTCTTATTGCTGCATGGGAGCATGTGATTGTCATCACCGTAGCAAAAAGCATGTGACTACCGACATAATCGTGCTTGGCCATCCGTCAGCATGGCCGGAGCCACTTGGAAAGCGCAAATTCAGAAACTGCGCGAGCGGTTGATACGTTGATACCACCAGCATAAATACTGATCAAAAACGGCTTGTAGCTTCCAGGAAACCCGACTGCCACCCCAAAATCTCGTCCGCTGATACCGTTGGTTTCCGCAGATGATGATGGGTAAAAGCGTCAATTCAGAAATTAGGCGAGCGGTTGATACGTTGATACTTGAAAGGCAGCTCTTAGTAATTAGCCATTAGCAGTTAGCCAAATCAAGATCAACAGCGAGAGCCCCTCAACCACGGAGGGCACGAAGGAAACCAACGACCTAGGCACAGGGAGCCCACAACGAACAGCCTTGCGGTTAATTTGCGCTGGTTCGGCGCTGATCACACCCGGGAACACGGATAAGGATTAGAAGAAAATGGGACAAAACGCCGTCAGGCCGTCAAAGTTATTGATTCTGCTGAGCCAACCTCCTGACGGAGTGCCTGACGGCACGAAATTCCTGACGTCAGGAGATGTATCCCTTCAGCCCGCCAGGGCGGATGTTCGACATTCGGCAGTCAGGATTGAGTGAAGTCATCAGCAAACCCAAAACCAGCCGCGTTGGTTATACCCGTCTCCAAAAGTAGGTTTTAGGTAGGTTTCAGGTTACAAAAAGGGGTGGGTGTCACCTCGACCAAAAACGACGGTCCGGAGGCGATAGAAAAACAAGGGTTTGTTGATCCTCGTTTTTCGATCGGAAGCGCATCGAAGCAGGCAAAGGCAGTAGGCCACAGGTTCCAGCAGTCAAGGAAAACTTGAACAACGCAGGCAAGCCAAAACGAAAATCGGCCCGGTCCACGGCATGCCGGGATTTCACCTCGCAGCTCAACCGCCGCGAAAACGGCTCAAGATTCCGTCATTCCGTCAAAGTTAATGATTCTGCAGAGACAGGTTCCTGACGGAACTCCTGACGGCAGCGAATTCCTGACGTCAGGAGAATCCAGGGTACAGGCAATCGGCAACAGGCAACAGGACAAACCCTAAACTGCCCCGCGAAGGAAATCTGTGCGAGAATCCGTAACTGCGTAACAACCCGCGTAAATACTGGTGAAAATTGAACCAGGAAATCCGGGACCGGAGATCAGCTGCTGGCTTCTCAGTGCAGGCTAAGGATACAAAGAAGGCAAAGAAGTCGGATTGTTCGGCCTCGGGTCCGCCGCTAAAAACGAGCTCTTTTCCGCGCTGCCGCTCCGGCGCTTCTATGTTGCTGAATCGCAACCAGATCCTCGGGAGCGGATTCGGGAGCGACATCCGCTCTATCCGCTCCATTCCGCTCCTGGAAAATACGCCTATTCACCTAAACCCAGGCAACAGGCAATAGGCAACAGGCTACAGCAACCAAAACCAGAACCCCCAAACTGCGCGGGAATCCGTGACAGCGTGACAACCCGCGTCTTTATTGGCGATTTCTGATTTCCCTCATGCGTGAACAAACTGACTTGCCTCCTACGTCCAAACACACGTGTTGCGCTCGAACCCTTGCGCTCGCGTTTGGCGAGCGCAAGGATACTGGTGCTGAAGCTCGGCCATTCACGCCAAGAGGAAGAAGAGTTGAGATTCTTCCTCAGCGCACACTACACGCTTCGGTCAGAATGACAGCCGTGGTGCTGCGGTCCATTTAGCGCAGCACTCAAGTTTATTAAGTTGTCAAAGATCAAGACGCAGTTCCACAAAGCTAAACTGCGGTCGCCCTGGGGCGACGGCCCACATTTATGTGGGTCGCAACCAGAATTACATGGGCGGGAGGGTTTGGGAAGAGGATAGCGTCAAAAGTGCGTCATTATGACAGCCATTGGCTGTCATAGTGCTGTCACATTTTTGAATAAATGCTTTGGTTTCAGGTGCTTACGCTCTAGAAAATTGCGAGCGGCTCCGTCCTGGAGGCTTTGCTCTCCAGCTATGGGAAGACCCGGCCCTGGAAGCCTGTTCAATCCGGTCTTCCGGTGGCAGAGGTGTTCCCTCCCCGCTGTTCGGTGCGGTTCTTACCCTGAGTTTTGGCGGCGTACATAGTCTGGTCGGCGGCGCCGATCATTTGTGTGATGGAAGGCAAAGGTGGAGAGAAACTCACCAGGCCAATGCTGAACGTGACCGGCCATTGCCGCCGCCGCGCGCTGCGGTCAAGCTCCGCCCGCACACGATCAAGGATGTGAGTCGCGGTTTCCTCATCGGTCTCCGGCAGTAAAACGGCGAACTCGTCGCCGCCGATTCTGGCCACCACATCAGTCGGCCGAAGGCTTTTCCTTATTCCTGCGCCCACCCCCGCAAGAATTTCATCACCTTTGATGTGCCCCAGATCGTCGTTCAACTTCTTGAAGTCATCGAGGTCCAGGTAAGCCATGCTGAGAGGCGCATGATGCCGTTCAGAAAAACTTTTGGCCCGTTGCGCAGATTCAAAAAAGGCGCGCCGGTTTTCAACCCTGGTGAGCGGGTCGATTCGGGACAGGTGTCTCTCATGCGCATACATTCTTTTCAGTTGAGCAATCATCACGACGGAAATGAGAAACAACACCAGCAATGCCAGCGCGTCCCAATATGCGATTGCGCGTGGCACCGGCCTGAGCCGGATGTAGAAGCCAAGGACTACGCTGCCAATCGCAACCATGGTGCCGGCCCGCTTTCCGATAAACCAACTGAAGAAAGAAACCGGGACGAGGTAGAAGATGGAAAACTCGAGCTCGAAATTCGTATGGGTCAGATAATCGCCGGCCGCAACGGCAAGAAACAAGACTGTACCCAGCAGGAGCAATACACTCTTCCGCTGTTTCTCGAGATATTCAGTGATGGTCAAATCCGGGCCTTCCGCTCAGATGCGATTCGCTGCTCAGCGGGCCTGCTCCCTGCCTGTTGGGAAGCAGCACCAACAATCCAATGCTACCCGCTATTGCGGAGCATGCGCCGAAATAAAATACGGCAGCATGGCCGATGCGGTCCCAAAGCTGCCCGGCAACAATGCTTGCAACCAGACCGAGAAGTCCCACTGTGGTGCTGTACCATCCCACGCCGCTGGCGCGCAGGTGCTGTGGGACAAAATCCGCCGCGAACGCTTTGCCGACGGAGCGAAAGATTCCCTGGAATAATCCATAGAAGATAAACAGGAAGGCAATGGCAGCCGTGGCTTTGGTCAGTGCAAATCCCAGATAGGCGACGAAGAACACCAGAAAAGCGAGCAGGAGGATTCTCTTGCGCCCGAATCTGTCGGAAAGAGAGCCGGCGGGATAGGAAATGAGTGCAGCGACAAGATTGAAACCCGCATAAATGAGAATCGTGAGCATAAACGAAGCGCCGGCATCCCTGGTCCGAAGAATCAGGAATGAGTTACTGGAATTGCCGATGCCGAATAATGCTGTGACCAGCAGATACTTCCAATAGCTTTCGGGAAGTTGCCGCCAACTTGCGCTCGTCTTTACTTTTACCGGCGCAGCCGCTGCCGTTTCACTCACCAGCAAGGTCATAGAAAATGCGAGCAGTCCGGGAACCAGGGCCAGATAGAAGATCCAACGAAAATTGAAATGGAACGAGGTGACAAGAAGAATTGCGAGCAGGGGGCCGAGAAAGGCGCCCAGGTTGTCGCCAAAACCCTCAAGCCCAAAAGCTCGTCCCCGGTTTTCTTCCGCAACCGAAGCGGCAACCAGCGCGTCGCGTGGAGCGGAACGGATCCCTGTGCCCAGGCGATCCATGAACCTGCCCGCCAGTAATTGAGGCCATGTCTGCGAAAGGCCCATCAGCGGCTTGGCCATCGCGGCCAGAAAGTATCCAGTAAGGGCCAGCGCCTTGCGTTTTCGCAGCTTGTCGGAAAGCCATCCTGAAAATCCCTGGACGATATTCTGGGTAGCCTGGGCCACGCCCTCGACCAGGCCAACCACGCCGCCACTTGCGCGCAGAACCTGGGTGAGGAAGATCGGCAAAATCGGGTAAAGCATTTCCGTGGAAATATCGGCAAACAAACTGGCGAAAGCAAGCAGGACCGTGTCGCGTGAAATCCCCGTGAAATATCGCCGAGTTTTTGGCAGTTCAGACATGACTATGGCTTTCCGGGATCGCTTTTAGATCACATCGTCTTCACGTTACAATCAATACAAAAATATGGCAGCCAACGCACCTCACAGCGGGCCTGGCCAGAAGGTCGAACAAGGGCTCTCCAGCATCGAAAGCCGCTTCCGCAAACTCCTGGAAGCTGCGCCGGACGCCATTCTTGAAGTCGATAACGAAGGCCGCATCGTTCTTATCAATGAGAGCGCCGACCGGATGTTTGGCTATACACGCGAAGAGCTTCTCGGGCTGAATGTTGACCAGCTTGTTCCCGCCGCAATGCGCAAGGGACATAACCGCTACCGGGAATCGTACACCGACCATCCTAAGACGCGCCCCATGGGATCGGGGTTGGAGTTGAACGCGCAACGGAAGGATGGATCGCTGTTTCCGGTGGAAATCAGCTTGAGTCCGAACTGGACTCAAGAAGGGCTGCGGGTCATCGCCATTGTGCGCGACATCAGCGAACGCAAGCAGGCGGAAAATCGCATCCGCGCCATCCAGGAGCAGCACACGGCAGAGCTGGCGGCGAAAAATGCGCAACTCGAAGCTCGCAATCGTGAGGTGGAAAAAGCCAATCGCCTGAAGAGCGAATTTCTCGCCAGCATGAGCCACGAATTGCGTACCCCGTTGCACACGGTCATCGGCTTTTCCGAATTGCTGGCGGAAGAGTCTGAAGGAGCTTTGAATGAAAAGCAGAAACGGTTTTTGTCGCACATCCTTCAGGATTCGCGACACCTGCTGGAACTGATCAATGAGATTCTGGACTTGAGCAAAATTGAGGCGGGAAGGCTTGAGCTGCAGCGCGAGGAATTTGATTTTGCCGCGTGTGCCGAGGAGGTGCTGGCCGCGATCCGTAATCAAAGCGAGGCCAAAAATATCCGGCTGGAAAATAAGAATAACTTTCACGGCCTCCTGCATGCAGACAGGGTAAGGACCAAAGAGATTCTCTACAACCTTCTCAGCAATGCCATTAAATTCACTCCCGAGGGCGGATTTGTATGCCTGGAAGCCATTCCGCAGAACGGCTATCTGGAGATCAGCGTCTCAGATACCGGGATTGGCATTCCTGCCGAAGAACACGATGCTATTTTTGAAAAGTTTTACCAGGTGGGCGACACCACTCGCGGAGTGCGTGAAGGCACCGGATTGGGACTGGCAATCACTAGGAAGCTGGTTGAACTGCATGGCGGGAGAATCTGGCTGCAGAGTCAGAAAGGCCAGGGCACTCGGTTCAGCGTTACCTTGCCCCTGGCAAAGAACACCGCCCAACCGAATTGATTTCCTTCTATCTGCATGATGAAGCGCATCCTGATCGTTGAAGATAATGCCACCAGTCGTGAACTGTTGCGCACTGTGCTGGAGAAGCAGGGATATACCATCCTTGAAGCCCGCGACGGCGAAGAAGCGCTTCAGCAGCTCAAACAGTCCACACCTGATCTTGTGTTATTGGACATTCAGATTCCAATCCGCGATGGCTATGACGTGTTGAAAGCAATTCGTGGTGATGAACGTTTGTCCAACCTCCCCGTCGTGGCCCTGACTGCGAGCGCCATGAGGGGGGACCGCGAGAAAGCGCTGGCGGCCGGGTTCACCGGCTACATCGCCAAACCTGTTGGTCCTACGCAGCTTCGCGACGAAGTGCGCCGCCTGCTGGGAGAAAGCAACTAATTTTTTCCGCTTTCACTCCAAGTATCAATTTTCAATATAGGTCTGGTATCACGGCGTAGCGAAGCCACAACCAAAATTGCACCATCCTTCGGCTACGGTCGCCTATAGCGACCTCACCTCGAGGACAGGCTATACGGCACGGAGACGCGGAGGTTTCACGGAGAAAACGATTGGGGAAAGGCAAAGACAAAAGCAAAAGCAGAAACCACGGAGTCAAGACGGAGAATGCTGAGCTCATAAAAAGTGATACGAAGAAAAAGCGATGAAAATTTGCGCGAAAAAGAAGAAATCCGCCATGGGTAATACGGAAAGCTTTTTGCTAAATGCCAGGTTAGTAACTACTGCTCCTAATGTAAAATCAGGTGCATGAAAACTTTTCTAGCTCTTGCGGCATTACTCTGTGGCGCCGGGATGATGCAGGCACAATTCAGCAATCAGCCAAATGGCGTGCCGGCATTTCACCCCGCGCCACCTCCCAAAGCTGAAGTGCTTCCTCCGGTGCTGACAGAAAAACAGCTTGCCGCTCAGGGAATGAATCAGCCGGTGCAAATCGCCGCGTACAAGGCAGTAGCCAAAGCGCCGAACGTGATGTATCAGCAGCCATGCTACTGTTACTGCGACCGCGGTCACGGCCACACCAGCCTGCACTCCTGTTTCGAGAGCCCTCACGGCGCAAATTGCGGTGTCTGCATGGGCGAGGCCCTTTATTCGTACCAGATGTCTAAAAAGGGCTGGAGTCCAAAGATGATCCGCGATGGAATCATCCGCGGCGACTGGAAACAGATGGACCTGCAACATCCAGAGCCGGTGAACTAGGAAGAATTTCTGAATTTTGATTGTTGATTTTTGAATTTGGTTCTTGCTTTCGACCGAAACAGAAGATCAGCCTTCTCGCGAAATCCGACTGCTACGACAACCATCCTAAGGACCAGGAGCTAAGAGCCAAAGGCTGCTCTTTCTGCACCACTTCCAGTGCAGTTGACGCATCCAAAGATTCTGCCGTATAAATGGCCTGCTTCCCTTGGCGGTCCAAATGCTTCAGGGTAGCCAAATTGGTGATTTCCACAGCCTTGATTTGCCGCTATTCTGAGATTGGCCGCAAGGACACAATGAAATGAAGAAAAAAGTGGCAGCAAGCGTTAAACGTTCGGGTGCTAAACCCAAGAAAAATAAGGCCATTACAAGAACAAAGACCATGACTGCGAAGAAATCCGCTGCCCCGCAGCCCAAGCCCACCTTCAAACAGGACCCTGCTTTTGCACAGGCTGTGCAAAACTATGAAGCCGGACTCAAGGCCATGCAGGAGCATAAGTTTGAAAAAGCTAAGCCATTGCTGGAGAAAATTATCGCTTCCGGCCCCAAAGAGCTGGCGGACCGCGCCCGTCTGCATCTCAATACGTGCAACCAGCAACTCGCGAGCAATTCCACCACCTTCAAGACACACGAAGAGCACTATGATTACGCTGTGTCCCTGATGAACGCGGGACAATACGAGCAATCGCGCACGCACCTGGAAAAAATATTGAAGCAGAACCCTAAGGCTGACTTCGCGCTGTTTGGTCTGGCGCTGCTCGATTGCATGACCGGCCAGGTGGAAAGTTCACTCAAGAATCTGAGCGAGGCCATTCGCCTCAACCCTCAGAACCGTTTCCAGGCCCGCAACGATTCGGACTTCCAGAACATGGCAGACGATCCGCGCTTCACGGAGTTGCTCTACCCTGAGCCTACGGATCCTGCGCCTCTCGCCGACTCCAAGAAGCGCTAGCATGGAATAGATGCCTGTGCGCCAACAACGCGATCGCCGCAGTGCCAGCCATGGGCTCAGTGTAGTTGCCATCGGAGGCGGGACTGGACTCTCAACCCTGCTCAAGGGGCTGAAGCACTACACGGTTCTTCCGGGAGAATCGCCACCTGGCTCCTTTATCTCAGAACTGACCGCGGTGGTTACGGTGAGCGATGATGGCGGCTCCAGCGGACGACTGCGCCGGGAATTGAACATTCTTCCTCCCGGCGACATTCGCAACTGCCTGGTAGCAGTTTCTGAAGACGAAAATCTTATCTCTAAACTTTTTCGGCATCGCTTCTCTTCCAGCGGTGATCTGGAAGGCCACAGCTTCGGCAATTTGTTTCTGGCGGCGCTCACGGCAATTACCGGAGATTTTGCCGAGGCGGTGAAGCGCGCATCGGAAATTCTGGCCACACGCGGCCATATTCTTCCGGCGACGTCTTCGAACGTGGAACTGGAGGCGCTCATGAACGATGGATCATGCGTCTCCGGCGAGACCAATATTACTGCCAGTGAAAAACGCATTGTCGAACTGCGCATGGTTCCACCCAATGCTGAACCGCTGCCACAAACCTTGCTGGCGATTGCCGAGGCGGACATCATCACCATCGGGCCAGGCTCGCTGTTCACCAGCCTCATTCCCAATGTTCTTGTCCGCGGTATTCCCGAAGCCATTGCCGGCGCGCGCGCGGTGAAGGTCTTTATCTGCAACCTGATGACAGAGGCGAATGAAAGCCTGAATATGACGGCTTCGCAGCACATCGCGGCCATTTTCAAGCATGCCCGGCGGCGCATCTTCGATTACGCCCTGGTCAATTCCGAGCCGGTCTCGTCCCGCATGTTGGAGCGTTACGCGGAAGAACACGCGCAACAGGTGGCATGCGACTGTTCCGCTATCGAGGCGCTCGGGGTCAAATGCATTACCGGCGACTTCGTGGAAGAGGACCACTTCGCCCGGCACTCGACCGGCCGTTTGTGTGGCGAGTTGCTGCGCCTGGCCGAATCCAGGCGACCAGCGCTGCTGGAAAAGACCCAGAGCAACGCGTGATTGGCGCTGATCCGCGACCTGATTTGATTCTGGTTTTGTTTTTGCTTTTCCTAACTACTAAATACTAGCCAAGGGCGTCGCCCTTGATATCCCTGCCGGGATATGGGAAGTCAGGAGTCAGAAGTCGGTAGAGAAGCAACGAGAAGAAAATTCTCGTTTCAGTCCGCATAACGGCCTAGTGCTGACTACCGCTGATTTATCATTGTTTCTTCATGGCCACGCCAAAGACCGTAAGCCCGAGCGACGATTTCGCTGTTGTCATCATGGCTGCCGGCAAGGGCACACGGCTTAATTCCAAGCGCGCAAAAGTTCTCCACCAGATTGGCGGCAAGCCACTGCTGGCCCATGTCATTGAAAGCGTCCGCCGTGTTATTCCGGCCGAAAAAATTTACGTCATCATCGGCCACCAGGCCGAGGAGGTCCGCGCTGCTGTCCAGCACACGGGCGTGCGGTTTGTTCTTCAGGAGCCGCAAAAGGGTACGGGGCACGCCATCATGTGCGCGCGCGAACAGGTTCGGCAGTATGCAAACATTCTGGTGCTTTCCGGTGATGTGCCGCTTATCCGTCCGGCGACCATCGCTTTTCTGCGTGACCTGCATATGGGCCGCAAAGCAGCGATGACCATCCTTACCGCCGAGCCGGGCGACCCGACGGGCTACGGGCGAATCATCCGTAACGTCTCTCCCAGAGACACGGTGAAAGCAATTCTGGAGCAGAAATCTTTGAAGCCGGGGCAGGAAAAAATCAAGGAAATCAATTCCGGCATCTATGCATTCGCCACCAGGCCGCTGCTTGCCAATATCGACCGGCTGAAGACGGATAACGTCCACGGCGAATATTACCTGACCGATATGGCGGGGTTATTGTCCAGCGCTCCCGCAAAAGAGCGGGTCGTCGCAGTGAAAGTCGACGATGCAATCGAGGTCCTGGGGATAAACACGCTGTCCGAACTGGCCGATCTGGATGCGAAGTTGCGGATGCGCAAGACGCGAGAGCTTATGGCGTCGGGTGTCGCAATTTACCGCCCGGAGACCTGCGTGATTGATTCCGAAGTGGAAATCGAACCAGACACGACCATTGAACCCTTCGTTCAGATCCTGGGCCACAGTCGCATCGGCCGCGACTGCCACATTCGCTCCTATTCCATCATTCGCGACACGCAAATCGGCGCGGGAGTACAGATCAGGGCGGGATGCATCATCGATCAATCGCAGGTGGCCGCGGGAGCGGTGCTCGGCCCTTATTCCCATCTTCGTCCGGGAGCAGAACTTGGCGAGCAGACGCACGTGGGCAATTTTGTCGAAGTGAAAAAGACGCGCCTCGGTCGCGGTTCCAAGGCAAACCATCTCGCATATCTGGGTGATGCCGAAATCGGTTCAGACGTAAACGTTGGCGCCGGCACGATTACCTGCAATTACGATGGCGTAAACAAAAACATCACCATCATCGAAGATGGAGCCTTCATCGGCAGCGATTCCACTCTGGTTGCTCCCGTTCGCATAGGTAAAGGCGCTTACGTTGCCGCCGGTTCCACCATTACGGACGACGTGCCAGCCGACGCCCTGGCGCTTGGCCGGGGGCGGCAAGCAGTGAAAGAGGGCTGGGCAAAACAGCGGAAGAGCAGGCAACGGGCAACGGATAGGCAACAGGCAACAGGCAACAGGCAACAGCAAAAGCACTAACCTACGCAGCAACAAGTTTCCATTGGCTGATCCCAGTCAAGGTTGCACATCTTCGATCACGTCACCATTGGGGAAGTCCAGCAACACGCGCACTGGGCGCTGTTGCTTCCTGGCTTCGCGCAGTTCGTGGACGATATCTTCGAACTTTGGATTTTGCCGCAACACTCTATAAAAGCGCGCTGATTCAGAGAACGCCGCTTCCACATCTTCGCTGTCCTGGCGCTCACGAATCAGTGCGACTGTCATCTCGCGATACACGCGCTGGCTCGGATTCGGGTCTTTTGCCTTCACCTCTCTAGCAAGTTACCAGATTCTTGTATGCAGTGAGTGTGGCATCCGTTGCTGTGTAATTCGGGTCTGTTGTAAACGCGTTCGGACCTCCCAGGGGCGTGTACGCGGATCCTGGCTGGATCGAGTACTGCGAGACGTGCGCGTTCGGACTGCAATGCTTGTTCTCCTGCGCGGCGAGCCAGGAGGTGAGCAGCACCGGTTTATCGAACATTCCCGGATCGATAACCAGCAGCAACGCGCCGAGCCTTCCCAGCCGCACGCGGACGAGCGGAGCAACGTGATACCACCAGAACACGCAGCATCCACCCCATTTGTTGGCTTGAACTGCCAGAGTGTCGGGGGTATTGATGGCGAAGCTGAATACTTTGTCGCAACAGTAGCCGTATTTCGTGGTGATGATCCAGCGCATTTTGTGCGCACGCGCATAGCATCCGTCAATGACGTACTGAAACGGAATGCACGGCGACACATTGAAAGGCCCGCCCAAGCTGCAGGTTTGCTTCGCGCAAAAGTCGAAAATCTCTTTAGCCTTCTTATAGCTTGGAATGATCTTCGTGCATTCCTTGAAACACCGAAGGCCACGATGATTGTCGACGAGATTGAAAACCGTGGGATCGAGTTCGGCAACTTCCACTCGGTTGGTCTTCTCCGGCCTTTCCAGCGGCACCCGGCTCGAGTGAAACAGCTCCAGTTCCTTCTCCGCCGGCTCACTGAGGCCATGAATCACTCCTGCTTTGGTATCAATTTCAGCTTTTACCGGGAGCTTTTTTTCGCGGACCTTCTTCAGAGTCGCCGCCGAGGCGCGCTTGAGTTTGGCGTCTCCGGCGAGCGTGAAGATGGCTTCTTTCTCGCTGAAGAGATACTCCGTTCTTCCTTTGACCTTGCGCGTAGCGACAAGTGTCAGAATTGCGGTTTCTTTGGTGGAGGGCATACTCCACCTCCTTCCTCGAAGCTATTGTTCTTTACAACGTGTGCGCGCGCTGTTTCCCTAATTTGGACGCCTTTGCAGAGGATTGCACTGCGACCTCTGTACCCGCCGGCTCAGGCGATGCTTAGGAAATTCTAATCTTCCCCCGTAAATCACTGATTTAAATGCAATTACAACATTAGGGAAAATGGCCATTCAGGAGTTTCTATCATATGATGAGAGCGGGATTTTCTGGCCGCTCAGCCGGACCGTTTTGCATACAACGACTGAGCTTTTTCGCTAAATCGCGGTATTCACGAAGGCAGTTTACTCGCCAATCGACGGGTGAATTCAGGGAGCGGGTATGGATGTCGCAATTTTTGGCGCCGGAATCGCCGGTCTGATGACCGCGATCACCATGCGCGCGCAGGGCCATCATTGCCGCATCTATGAACGCCATCGCAAGAGTCATGAGGCGGGCATGGGGTTTATTCTGGTCCATGCCGCGATCGAATGTCTGGAAAACTATGGCGTGCATCTAACCGGAGCTTTCGGCGGCGCCTGTCTGCACAAATACAACTGCCGTGACCACAAAGGAAAACTCCTGGAACAAAAAGATATTCCGCCAGGGACGCGCGCAATTCGACGCCGCGATCTCATGGCCGCCCTTGTGCACAGCCTTTCCAGCGACAGCCCGCTCACTTTCGATGCTGAGCTTGAGCGTCTGGAAATTGATTCATGCGGCTCAATCACCGCTGCGCGCCTGAGCTCGGGAGTACGCATACAAGCGGACCTTTATGTAGGTGCGGACGGAATTTGTTCCCGCGCCAGACGCGCATTATTTCCGGATTGGCCTGCGCCGAAGGATCGCGTCCCCGAAGTTGTAGGTTTGGTCCGTTGCCGCGAGACCGTGCAGTGGGCCGGCCATAATTTCAATAAGTTTCACCACCCCGATGGCGGTCTCGCCTTCGGCGTTTTGCCGGTGGATGACGATCACCTGGTCTGGTTCGTACAGGCGGACGCCTTGCGCTTCCCGCCGCCGGAGGAAAACGCCGGGGCGTGCGAAGCATTCGTAAAAAAGCTTTTGCGGAATTGGGCCGACCCTATCCCGCATCTCCTCTCCACAACCGACTTCTCGCGGGTGCACCTTTGGCACGCGCTGGATATGGATCTGATTCCCAGTTTCCATAAAGGGAAGCTGGTCCTGGTGGGAGATGCAGCGCATCCTTTGCTGCCGTTCACGAGTCAGGGCGTGTCATCCGCAGTTGCGGATGCCGTCGCCCTGGCACACCTCACCGGCGTCTCCAGGAATCTTGGCACAGCACTCGCGCATTATTCCCTTCAACGCCGTGAGCAGTGCGCCCCGTATGTGTCACGGGGACGCGAACTAATGCAGAACTTCCTCGCGCCTTTGGACGGGAAGGGCATTGTTCTGCCCATCGCCTGAACGCAGCTTCAGTCCTGCAATGTGCGGTAGATCGTTGTCTTGCCAATCCCCAGCAGTGCTGCGGCCAGCACTTTGTCGCCTTGAGCAACGGAGACTGCTCTCTTGACCTCTTTCATCTTGGTCTCGTAGAGCGGCCTTACTCCCAGCTTTCTCCGGAGTTGGTCAAGATATTTCTCTGGACGGTTTCTTCTGCCTTTTTTTCCGCGTGCTTTCATTTCCCTCTCCTCTAATGGGAGCAGGCATTCATCGTTCAGGGCAACGCCTGGCTCCGTTGGCTTTGGTGGAACTCAAACAACCTTACGTCTACTTGGGCAAAAATGAACTACTTGGAATGGATGTTACCGCAAAATTCGCGAACCGCAAACATCTTTTAATGCTGTTTGTGGTTCTTTTTTGCGCTCGCCGGCGCTGGCGAACCGCAAAACTAAAAATTTAAAGATCAACAGAGGCTTTGCATCACAAAATGGAACCTGCGCCGCATGCGCTTAAATAAATGATGCTTTCTCTTGCCCGGCCTCTATACGGCACATCCTTTCCTTTTTTGGAAACCAAAATGATAAAAGAGACCTCCCCAGTTCGCATAGAACCAAAAAACGGGATTCATGAAGCCTCCGCCGTTTTGCCGCCCTGCGCGCCAGAGATGATTTTTTTCATATTTTCGGGCGAAAAAAACTCCGTCACCGGAACGGTGTGTGCCACGGCTCCGAAGAACCGGCTCCTCTGTTCCGGATTGGTGGCCAGGGCCGCAAGCACCTGCTGCATCTCGGCCGGCGGCGGCTCCAGAGTGGCCAACTGCGAAGTCATTTCGTAGTACGGCAGCTCAGCCTCATTACGCTTTCGCTCGTAGGCGGCCAGCGTTTCTTCCAGTGGCTGGCGGCCGCTGAACCCCTCATCAATGGCTTCCGCCAGCCATTCAGCGCTGCCGAAAGCATCGGTAATGCCGGAAGCCGTGCACGGATCTTTTTGATATCCGGCATCGCCCACCAGCGCCCATCCAGGGCCATAAGGCTTGCGCACATGTCCGGGAATGGCGCCGCCCACAAATCGGCCTTCGCGGCGCCCGCGCCGCATCTCCTCGGCAAAGTCAGGCGCGATACCATCAATCGCGTGCTGGTGATGATATTCAATATTGGTCCGCACCATTGGCAGGTCTTTGGCGGCAAATGCCACTCCAATGAGCGCCAGGTTGTCATTGGTGTTGTAGGCGAAAATCACGCGCTGGGGCCGCAGCCACAGATGCCAGCCCTTCATCTTCACGCCGCTCCAGTAGGAGTACCAGGAGCCCTCCAGCGGAGGTTTGGTGTTGTATTCCTGCGCTTTCACTGCTTTGGCCACCGTGGAAAACATGCCATCTGCGCCGATCGTAATGCGCGCCTTTTCGCTCACCATGGCTCCATTTTTCTGGTGTCCACGAATCCCGACTACACGATCGTTTTCCCAGAGAATTTCCTGTACCGAGAAACCTTCCCGCAATTCGACCCCTGCGTCAACTGCTGCTTTTACCAGAACGGGATCAAGCGCTTTGCGTCGCGGAGCGTATGCCTCCTTCACTCCTCCTTCGGCCGGCGGCGGAGAACCGGTGAGGGTAAACGCACCATAATTCCAATGATTGGTGGTGATGGGCGGACAGCCAGTAGCAGCCAGCTTGTCCAGCAGTCCCCAGCGCTTCAGGCGCGCCGATCCGGTTTGATGAACGTAATGATTCGAAAACGGCATGTCGCTGGGAAAGGTTCCGCGATCCAGCAGAAGGACCTTGTAACCTTTCCGGGCCAGCAACAGCGCCGTGGGCGAACCGGCGCAGCGAGCGCCTACTATGATGGCGTCATACATCGGGCTTCTCCAAAATGATCCGGAGGGCAAAATTCGCGGTCACTTCGCGTAAGATTAGAGAATTTTAATGTTCTTGGCAAGAAGTTTTTTGCGGTGTTTCCGCCCATTCCGGGACATACCCCATATATTGATAACGACGGAGAGGGCGCTTGACCCAGTAAACGGTGTTGTTTTTTTAGCCGGAAGACCGCTTCCCCCTGCAAGGCTCAGGCAGGCGACTTGTCTAATTCAGCAGTGGGCGGATCTGACTCGCATACTCGGCGCTCTCGCGATCGGCGGTGAGGATTTCAATTTGCGTCGGGCTGGTTATGCCGATCTTCAACTGGACCGCGCGCGCAATCTGTTCCTGCGAAAAAATCGTTCCGCGGGCCACCTCCGGCGTGGTGCCAAAATGGCGCAGGAGGGCGACGCCGACAGCGTCCACCGCCACACGATCAGTTCCCGCCAGGATCACATTTGCATTTACCAGCTTGCCCTGATCTGGTCCACCGGTGGTGAAGGCCTGAATCCCATCCAGCACAATCAGATCAGGACGATATGCGGCGTTGATTTCCGCAATCATGCGCCGCTGGTCGGGCGAGGAATGCAGCTCTCGCATGAAGTTGTAGGAATTTCCGGGCACGTATTTGGCGGCCAGTCCCACCGAATTTTTTAACGACAAAGTAAAGTGTCCGCCGTAACGGTGGGTTTTCAGGCAGCAGGTTTGAACGATCCCGCCGGCGCGCCGGACAATCCGCGGTAGCGCGAAACCCTGCTGCCAATGGCTGTCCGGCTGGCTGATGGTTTCCCAATCGTCAGCAGCAAGGTCATCAAAGACGACAACTTTTGCGTTTAACTCCTTTCCCATCACGAACGCCTGTTTCTGTTCCATGACTTCACGCGTGTTTCCCATTCCGCTGCGATCACCAATCGTCAGCGGCCCCGCGCCCATCGCCTTCAGTTTGCGCAGGATGGCCACCAGGGTGTCCTGGTGGGTCGAGCCGGGAGTCACGTCCGCACTGTTGAAGTTGGGCTTCACAAACAGGTCTTTGCCGCGGAAGCGCTCCAGACCCAACAGGTCAATGGCGCGGGTCACACCCGCTGCCCGGTCCGTCGTCTTGACGAATGCCACTGGAGTCTTTGCCGGCTGCGGCTCATTGCCCGCCATAAATGACGGCGCCACCAACATGCCGGTTCCGAACCTCGATGCGGTTTTGAGGAACTCTCTGCGATTCATGGCCTGCCTCCCGCCTTGCTCTTTTATATTGGATACCCGTTGCGTCTGTGCGCGCAACGTTCTTTTGTTACCATCCTGAGTTGCCATGAGTAATGCCCCATTTTCCGATGATGCGGTTCCTCTGGAGCTTTTGCGCAAGCGCGCGTTCAACCTGCGCTGGGCACAGCAGCCTGCAGACGTGATTCCGCTCACGGCCGCCGATCCCGACTTCCCCATCTGCCCTGCCATTCAGGAACACCTCATTCGCTATGTGCGGGATGGCGTTCTCAGCTATGGCCCACCGGAAGGCCTGCCGCAATTCCGTGAAGCTGTGGCCCAATGGATGTGGGCTACTCGCCGGGTCGATTGCACTCCGGATTTCGTATTCGCTACAGACAGTGCAGCATCGGCGATGGCGGTCGTCGCCCGTGCTACCCTTCAGCCCGGCGATGAGGTGCTTATCCCCGACCCCGTAGATTTTTTGTTCCAGCACACCATCCAACGCGCCGGGGCTGTTCCGATCGGGGTGATTTCACAGCCGTCAACCACGGCGGAAGAATTCATCGCCGGAATGAAAGCCAGGCTCACTCCGCGTACGCGCATGCTCTGGCTATGCAATCCCCATAATCCTCTGGGCGTGGTGTATTCCCGCAAGTGGCAGCAAAGCGTGGCTGAATGGGCCCTGCAGCACAAGCTGCGCATTCTTTCTGACGAAATCTGGTCCGACATTGTCTATGCGCCTCATCAGCACACGAGTCTGGCCTCGCTTTCAGCGGAGATCGCGCGCAATACCGTGACGGTATACGGGTTTTCCAAAAATTTTGCGCTTGCCGGGCTGCGGGTGGGCTGCGTAATTTGCGCGGACCCGGAGTGGCGCAAACAGATTGTCGCCTCGTCAGACGCGGAGAGCACGGTCTTTGGCGTTTCTGTTCTTTCTCAAGTGGCGGTCATCGCGGCACTCCAGCAAGGACGGAATTGGCTCGCCGACTTTGTTCGTCACCTGCGCGGACAGCGGGATTACGTGCTGGAGCGCCTGGCGCGCTGGCCGGGAGTGACCGTGCATCCGCCGGAAGGAACGTATGTGGCTTTCCCGTGTATTCGGAGCCTCAGCGATGATGCAGAAAAATTTTGCGAACATTTGCGCGACCAAGCGCGCGTTGCTCTTGTTCCTGGCGCTGCGCGCTGGTTTGGCCCCGGCGCCAGCGGCCACGTTCGCATCTGCTTTGCCACGTCGCGAAGAATTCTGCAGGAAGCGTTTGATCGAATACAGAGAGTAATTAGTGCTTAGTACTTAGCAAAAGCGAGGGCAACAACCACCAAGCGGTGTTGTATTCCTTGTTCCTCCATTCCCTGCTGGTGAAAGTCTCAGCATCCCAATTGCTCAGCCAAATCATTCAAATCTTTCGCTATAAACTCCCATTTACCTGTGGGCTCCAGGTCTGGCTTGACTTTGGGCCCGTATTCTTTCGGCCGCACGACGAAGGCGCACTTGAGCCCGCATTTGGCCGCTGCATGCAGATCATAGTTGTGCGCTGCAACTAACACGCACTCGACCGGCTGAAGGCGCAACAACGCAACCGAAGTCTGGTAAACCTCCGGTCTGGGTTTATATTGGCGCGCCATTTCCGCTCCCAATATTGCATCCCAAGGCAGGCCGCTGTGCCTGGCCAGGTTCACCATCTGCGCGACGTTCCCGTTCGAGCAGGTACCAAGAATGTATTTCGTTTTCATTCGTGTCAGGCCGGGAACCGCGTCGGGCCAGGGAGGCAACCGGTGCCACGCGCGATTGAGGTGATCAATGGCGGCTTCGGGCACATCTTTGATGCCGCGACCACTGAGCAGCTTGTCGAGTTCCATGCGATGAAGGTCATCCAGTGGCTGCCATGCCATCTCTCCGCTTCTGACTTTTTCCAGCGTTGGTTGATATAAGGCGCGCCAATCATCGGCAAACACGGCCCAGTCGATTCCCGTGAGGCCGTTCTTGCGGCCAAACTCTTCACCTTCACGCACAATACCGGTGCGCCAGTCCACTACTGTGCCGAATACATCGAAGAGAAGCGCTTTGATGGAAGACGACATGAAGTCCACCATTCTAGAGCAATTGCGTTAACTTGAAACGGTGCTGAACATCAAGACGCAGCCGAGGGCGGCGGCGCTCCACACGTAAGTTTGTGTTTCCGCATTCCTTGTGTAGCCGTCTTGCTAGCTTGACTACCTGACGCATAGAATTTTTAAATACCCTAAGGAGGTAATTTATGGCTCTCCAGATTGGGGATGTCGCTCCAGATTTTCAAGCCGAAACCACTGAGGGCCCAATTCGTTTTCATGACTGGATTGGCAACTCGTGGGCGGTGTTGTTTTCTCATCCGAAAGATTTCACGCCCGTGTGCACCACCGAACTGGGGTACATGGCCAAACTGAAACCCGAGTTCGACAAACGCAACGCCAAGATTATCGGTCTGAGCGTCGATCCGGTCAGCAATCACTCGCGCTGGGCCAATGACATCAAAGAGACGCAAGGATATGCGCCCAACTATCCCATGATCGGTGATACCGATCTGAAAATCGCAAAGCTCTATGGCATGCTGCCCGCCAGCATCGAGGGAACGTGCGAAGGCAGGACGCCGGCGGACAATCAGACTGTCCGCAATGTGTTTGTTGTCGGGCCGGACAAGAAGATCAAGCTGATTATCGTCTATCCCATGACCACGGGGCGCAACTTCGACGAGGTTTTGCGCGTGATTGATTCGCTTCAACTCACGGCGAAACACAAAGTGGCTACGCCCGTGAACTGGAAACAAGGGGAAGATGTGATCATCGCCGGTTCGGTCTCCGACGACGAGGCGAAGAAGACATATCCGCAGGGCTGGAAGGCGCCCAGGCCTTATATGCGGATCGTGCCTCAACCTAAGTAGGCAATAGCACGAAACAATGGAAGTCAGAAGACAGAAGTCAGAGCCAGAAGTCAGAAGACATAAAAACCCTTGCTAACGAGAACAAAGTTCACGTTGCAACGCGCATAACGGCCCAACCTACTCCAGGTTTGGCCGGCGCTTGTGCCAGTCGGTTGCCTGTTCGTAGGCATACGCCAGGCGCAGAACGGCGCCTTCCGCCCACGGCGGGCCGGTGATCTGCATGCCAATCGGCAGTCCCGCGCTGGTGAAACCGCAGGGGACAGAAATCGTAGGCAGGCCAAGGATGTTGAATGGCCGCGTGTTGCGCAGAGACAGGATCTCCCTGGTGCGCAGGTTATCAACGTCCGCAAGCAGTTCTGCGATGATGAACGGGGGCACCGGGGTGGTGGGAGTAATCAGCAGATCTACGGTTTCAAACGTCTTATGGATGGCTCGCCGGAATTGGTCCACCTGGCGGCGAGCCTGAACGTAAGTGACCATGTTTACATCTTCAGCCGAGCGGATCCTTCGCAATGTTTCCGGCTGATAAAGCTCAGGGCTCTTCTTAATGTTTTCGAAGTGATAGGCGTAAGCCTCCGCCCTGAGGATGGTAGTGTCGTTGCTTGCCGGAATCTCAACCTCCTGCTGGCTCACCGCCAGCTTTGCGGTGACCGCAAGCGCCGCATTCATCGCACTCTCAATTTCCGGGTGAAGCGATTCATAAAAGACTTTTCGTGGCACGCCGACACGCACAGGCTTCTTTTCATGCATGGCCGCAGAGTAATCAGGAACAGCGGTCTCCGTGCTGTTGGTGTCCTCCGGATCGTATCCGGCCAGCACCTGGAGCATCCGAGCGGCGTCAGTGACAGTGCGCGTCATCGGCCCGACATGGTCGTATAACCACGAGAGCGGTATCACTCCGCGCGTGCTGACGCGGCCATAAGTCGGCTTGATGCCTGCAGTCCCGCAATAGGCCGAGGGCTGGCGGATGGAGCCTCCGGTATCGGAACCCAAGGCTCCGTAACACAGTTCTGCGGCCATGGCTGCGGCTGAGCCGGCAGAGGAGCCGCCGGCGATGTGGTCCAGCGCCCAGGGATTGCGCACCGGCCCGAAGTAGCTGATGACGGAACTTCCCCCGTAGGCAAACTCGTGCATGTTCAGCTTGCCCAACAACACGGCTCCGCTCGCCTTCAGACGGCGCACAACCTCTGCGTCTTCGGCAGGCACACGATCTTTGAATAATCCGCTGGCGGCGGTGGTGCGCACTCCCGCTGTGTCGAACAGGTCCTTTAGGGCGATGGGGATGCCATGCAGCGGCCCGCGCCAGCGGCCATGCTGGATGTCAGCTTCCGCTGCGTGCGCCTCTGCCAAGCCAGACTCTGCGGTCACTGTGATGAAGGCGTTCAGCCTGGGGTTCAGCCGCTCGATGCGCGCGAGGCACGCCTGTGTCAACTCGACCGGAGACACCTTCTTGTTGCGAACAAGCTGCGACGCCTCATCAAGGCTCAGGCTGGTTAGGTTTGAGTTTTGTGCTTGCTTCTGAGCTGCCATGTGCGCCTCCGCCCGATCGCCAATGCCGCTCATGACAGCAACAGCGGTGGCCGACAAAGCATTTTTGACAAATTTCCTGCGCGAGCAGTTTATGTCGCTGGACATAACGCCGAGATTATAAGTCAGCTAAGAAGCAGTCGGCACTCAGCATTCAGCCCGCGGCGCACCCTGGTTTTTGACCAGCATTTTCGCCAGCCAGGTTACATTTCAGCAACTTATTGAAGCGAGTCCTGGGTATTGCTCATCGGTTTATTCAGGGGTGGGTTTTTACAACTTTTTACGAGCATTTACAGCGGTTTGACACCCCGGCAGACGGGGCTTGCTATCTTCCAAACAGCGGGGGGGGAATGTTTTATTCTTCTCTCCTGCGGAGCAATAGATGAAAAAACCATTCTGGAATGTGCGTACAAAGCTGCTGCTGACGCTTGGGCTGGTTGTATGCCCGGCAGTCGCGCTGGTATTTTTTGGCTTCCAGCATCTGGAATCGATTGAAAAGAGCCATACAGTCGAAGCGGCAATCCAGCGAGACTTTCAGCAAATGATGATGATCTTCGACAAGCGGCTCTCGGAACGCGTTTACGCCACAGTGGATCAGGTGCGTCTAAGTTTCCCCTCGCCAACCGACAAGGACGCAGATGAAAAACTCGACAAGATTCTCGCCGCCAATCCATGGGCATCGTGTGCGTTTATCTACGACAGGTCTTCCGGAGTCGTTATTCGCCTTAGCGCACGTGAACTGGAAGACCCAGATGCTCACATCAGGACCGCAGAGATGGGACACATGATTCAACTTTGGTTCGATGCCGAAGCCAAGCCCATGCTGAGTCGAATGCAAAAAATGGAGAAAGAGGGGGAGCCCCCATATCATCCGTACGCAGAACCGGCTGCGGCTTACCCCAGGCAGACCTACAAACCGATGGAGTTTTTCCCCATCGATGCGGCTCCGAAAGATCACATTGCTATCGGGGGAGTCATGTTTGATCCCGACTACCTTCAGCAATTTCTTGCCAGCGCCGTAAATGGCATCATGGCAGACATCGCCGCCGACCCGAAGCACGATACCGGGCCCAGGCCGGCCATCATGTTGCGGTACAAAGATGACGCTCCTCTTGCGGCCTCCACCGGGTGGGACGGTGGGGCGGCGGAACTGGAGCACAAGATGGAAGGCGCGCTGCCGGAGCTTGTAATGTCGATTCGCCTTCCCGGCACAACAATCAAAGCCATCAACGAGCGGTTTTTCCGTACCAGCTACATCATCCTGGGCACCCTGTCTCTGTTGCTGATCACCGGCCTGTTCTTTACTTATCGCAGCGTCACCAAGGCCATGGAACTGGCAAAACTCAAGTCCGATATCGTTTCCAATGTGTCGCATGAATTGCGCACGCCGCTGGCTTTGATTCGTCTGTACGCCGAGACGCTGGAATTAGGGCGTATCCCCGACGAGAAGAAGAAGATGGAGTATTACCGCATCGTCCGCAAGGAAAGTGAGCGGCTCACGGCGTTGATCAACAACATCCTGGACTTCTCGCGCATTGAAGCGGGCAAGAAGGAATATGAATTTCGCGAGACCGATCTGCCGTCGCTGGTTCGCGAGACACTGGATTCTTATCGCTACCAGATCGACCAGAATGGTTTTCAATATGAGGAGCACATTAATGACGACATACCTCCAGTGCGAGTGGACCGCGAGGCCATTGCGCGCTCGCTTCTCAACCTGGTGAATAACGCCATCAAGTATTCGCGGAATGAAAAATACCTTGCGGTGAATCTTTATCGCCAGAACGGTTCGGTGAAGCTGGATGTGGTGGACCACGGAATCGGGATTCCCTGCAATGAGCAGGCCAAGATCTTCGATAAGTTTTATCGCGTGTGCGATCCCATGCAGCATGAAACCAAGGGCAGCGGCCTGGGACTCTCTCTTGTGCAACACATCGTGAATGCACATGGTGGAGAAATTTCTGTGGAAAGCACGCCGGGAAAAGGCAGCAAATTCACAATGACTCTGCCGTTGAAACCGGAAGCCACGGCATCCGGCAGTTCTGAAGCAGCGGCGAGCAGGCAAACTCACGAGGTGAGAGCATGACGCGCATACTGATCGTGGAAGATGAACCCAACATGGTTGCCGGCCTGCGTGACAACTTTGAGTTTGAAGGCTATGAAGTCTTGACTGCCTATGACGGCGAAGAGGGTCTGAAGCGCGCCCTGGCCGATTCACCAGACCTGATCGTTCTCGATGTGATGATGCCAAAGATGAGCGGCCTGGAAGTATGCAAGCAGCTCAAGGCCAAGCGTCCATCCATCCCGATCATCATGCTTACCGCCCGGGGACAGGAAGTGGACAAGGTTGTCGGTTTGGAACTGGGAGCGGATGACTACGTCACCAAACCATTTTCTATCCGCGAATTACTGGCGCGAGTAAAAGCTGTGCTGCGCCGCGGCCACACGCTTCCCAAAGAGCACGACCGCTACTCCTTTGGCGATGCTGAAGTTGACATGCGCGCCTGCCGCGTCACTCGCAATGGCAAGGAACTCGAATTTTCATCGACCGAATTCGAGTTGCTGAAATATTTTGTTTCTCATCCCGGCGAAATCCTCAGCCGCGACCGCCTGCTGGAGGAGGTCTGGGGCTACGATAGCTACCCTACAACCCGCACCGTGGATGCTCACCTGGTGCGGCTGCGCCAGAAGCTAGAGCCGAATCCGGAGCAGCCACGCTTCTTTCTTACCGTTCATGGCACTGGATACCGATTCGTGGGCTGAGACGTGGCGCTCAATTAATTAGCAACCGCAAAACCAACAGCACATCTGAAAGTTGAAGGCGATGGCCAGCAGCACAATGCAGAGCAAGTTGGAGATTCTGATGCCCGAGTCATGGATGGATTGGATGGGCATTCACGCTCCCGACGCGGACGCCTCCGCAGGATCCGCGACGGCGGCGCAGCCGGGTCCGGCTTTCCGGCCTGAAGAGGCGAGCGCACTCTATCGTGAGGTGTTTGATGCCTTGCAGGTTCCGCGCAGATTGAGCGGCCCGCGCCGCGTCCGTCGCGGGGAGTATGAAATTGCCAGCGAGATTTTTCCCGCACAGTTTTTTCCCGGTGATCTGGTCAGCGTTTTCGATGCCGCTGACGCTACCTTCTTTGCCGTTGGGGATATCGCCGGAAAGGGCTTGACCGCAGCCATGTGGTCCACGCATGTGCTGGGCCTGATACGAACGTACTCCCCGGCGCTGCGCTCGCCCGGGGAAGTGCTGCAGGCCATCAATCGTGATTTGTATGCCCTGGGTTCTGTCCCGCTCACTACCATGTTCATCGCGCGCCTGGATTGGAAACGGGCTGAACTGGATTACTCCAATGCCGGACACTGCGCGCCTTTACTTCATCGTGCCAATGGTGATGTCGAGCAATTATCGATCGGCGGACCGGTGCTGTCTGCAGTTCACGATGCCCAATTTGAAACAGCACAAACGATGTTTTTTTCCGGAGACACGCTGGTGGGCTACACCGATGGGCTGATTGAATGTCGTAATCAGAACGGAGAAGAGTTTGGTGTTGAGCGTTTGCTTGAGTCGATCCGCCGCTCGGCGAAACTGCGCGCCGATAAAGCCCTCTTTTCAATTGTAGGGGCAGTCCAGGATTTCGGCGCAGGGACTCCGAGAACCGACGATCTCAGCTTGACGGTCGCAGTAGGGAGTGCAGTAGGGAGTAAGGATTAGCTAAAAGGATCTGAATCTAGTACTTGGTCCGTACCAACCCTGGCGCAGGTGGTTTCTTGCCGTCATCGCCAGCGCGCCGCGATAGCACCGTATCGACTGAAGTGCAGGTGGTTATGCTTTCCAGCCGCGGGTTTTCACCCGGAGAGAAGTTGTAACTGACGATTGATCCGCATGCATTGTCCAGCCCGGCGCGCCTCGGCAGGTAAATCCCGGGATCAATAGGCCCCTGACGAAGCGGCTGCGGCTCCTGTTCCGGCTGCAGTTTTCGCTGCATTACTTTAATTTTGAATCTGGGAAGCGGCTTGAGTTCAGGCCGTTCAGAGCTTTGCCCCGCCGTTTGCTGCGCAAATGGATTGCGTACGAAATCTCCGGATGGCGGCTGAGCCGGTTGCGATGGCTGCTGTGCCTGCGGGGCTTGGGAGGGTGTGGCGTTCGGCGTCTGCTGTGACGATGAGCTTTGCCCCGAAGCCGGTATTGAAACCAGCGCTGAAACCAGAAGGAAGAAAAGAGCCAGTCTGAGAAGTCTCATCAAAGCTCCTCCAGATACGCCAATTCTAACTCGAAAATGATGGTATCGCCTGAACTTTCGCTGGCTGCGCACTGCACTGCGCACTACGCTCAGCATGAAGGAACCGGATTCAGCAGATTGCGATGGCTGGCGGGCAACACAAAATCGCGGAAAGAATCTGCTGGAATCTGATGGGGAAGTTCAGAATGGGGGCGGATACCCAACCGACCGCCCCCACCTGTCAGGCTACCTTCTCCCTGTTTATCGGCGCGCGCTGCCCAAGGGCAGTCGCGCCGATAACGGCGCCTGAGTCTTTATCGTCTGCCTAGACGATGAATTTCATGAGAGACGGCGGCCAACCGCCTCCCATCCAGGCTGCGCTCCTTTTATTTCACGGTGTTGCCCCCAACCTGTTTTACGAACCAGGTGCGGGCAGCACCGGTCGCTGTGCCTGAATTCTTGTCATCCGGATAAACAATCAGCGCATTGCCATCCAGGCCAACATCAGCTGCCTGGTACTCCGCCAGATTGCGGCTTCCTGAAGGACAGGCCAGACCGTTCACGCAGATCGCGCCCACGTGCATCACGCCTGTCGCCGGCAATTGCGCAAATGCCGGCACATTGGCAAACGCATTCTGCGTCTGGCTCATAAAGACCCTCCACGGATCAGTGAAATCCATGGGATCGGTGTGCGAGGTGCCCCACCACTGAATGTTCACTTTGCCGCTGGATCCTGCTGTCACCCATGGAGCAACCGCGGTTTTGGTGCCGCCACCGTTGCTCACGCGCACGGGCGGAGTAAATGAGGCGCCCTGATCTCTGGAGCTTGTCAGGTATACGTTGCGGCTGTCGGAAAACACGATATGCACATTGCTTCCGCCATCCACCGCTACGGTGGGAAATATGTTCTGAAGTGAAACGCCGGAAACTCCCTGATAGACCAGCTTCAGGGTCCAGGTCTGCCCGCCATCGGTTGAGCGCGCCAGGTAGATCTCACCGCCATCCGCACCGGTGAATACTGTGTAGACGTTCCCATTCGTTTGGTCCACGGTCATGTTGCCCTGCACTCCGGGCTGCACTCCCAGTTCGGGTGTCGTCACTTCGCTGATCTGAGGGAACGTAAGCCCGCCATCAAATGATTTCGCCACAAAAATGCTGTCAGTTCCGTTCAACGCCGCTCCCACTTGCTTATAAGTCTCATACAGAATGTTGCTGCCAAAAGGAGCAAGCCATTGCCTGTCATCGCCCGGCAGGTTGGAAGCTGCAGGATTGTTCGTCCACACGGAGCCTCCATCAGTGGAGACTGTCTGCGTCACCGCGCCCAGCCAAAGTGAATCCATGTACACTGCGCCATTCGAACCAACCGCCAGGTCTTCATCCCCGCCGCCGATTCCCACTCCATTCAAGCCAAAAGTGGCCAGCGCCTGTGCGCCATCAGGTTCACCCAGATAGCTCCATGTAGCGCCGCCATCCATCGACTTCCACATATCTACGCCCCCGGGAACTCCCTGGATTGCCGCGGCATAAAGATTTCCCAGGGCATCGTGGACTACTCTGGGCTCTACGTCCTGGTCGAGAACGAGGAGCAGTCCGGCGCTGGCGCCCACGGTATTGATTGAGTCAGCAGGCCGCTGCAATTGCTGGACGGTGTTGAAGACGAAATTGCCGGGAGTGTAGCGCGCCTTGCCGGAAGGCACGCTTGGCTCCTGCACCAGACTGGCAGTTCCTGTGTAGGTTGCCTGCGCTGCAGCTGCCGCGATCACCAGTACCGTGTAGCTCCCGCTCGGCAGTCGGCCGGCACCGATGAATTCGGAAGTGGAGAGCTGTTGTGCGGACGAGAAAATCTGGTTCCCCGCCGAGTCGAACATATAAACATCAAGATCGTTGGTTACTGAGGCCCAATTGATGCTGATTTGCACTCCATAGTTCGGGAAGGTGTTATAGAAGGTGCCTGGCACGTTGACTACTAAGGTGAAAGTTTCGCAGGAACTGGAAAGCGAACAAAAGTTCGGTGGAATGGGATCGCCGACAAAATCATTCACAGCATCGGCATTCGCTCCGGTAAGCGGGCCACCTGCCCAGGTTACGGTTGCGCCTGCGGCCGCCAGAGTTCCTGTAGATGGCGTAGCGGCCCAGGCAAGACAAGCGGTGAAAAGCACAAGCAGCGGGAGGGAGAATCTCTTCATTGCAGTGACTCCTTACAAGGCAGAAAATTGTCGGACTGCGAGACCCGAGGCGAAGTGGCTTGGATAGTCGTGGCACTACTGCGATGCTTCTGCGTGCATCAGCGTTGCTTGCATTTTCAAAGTTGTCTTTTTATCTGCTGTAAATCTATGTAGGTCAGTGACTTAGAAGAAGTAGTTTTCATCGCGGACTTGGTCCGGCTTCGGCGCGCACTTCGATCCTAAAGGATTGGTGTAGCTGTTCGGCTTTCTACTACGGAGTGAAGGCGCCTGAATGTCGCAGCTGATAAATCCACGCAGTCAAGGTCCCGATCATGGCCGCTGCCAAATGAAGCGCAACCACACAGGCAATGAACACCACCAGCATGGGATGGAATTCTTTTTCTGGTTCCGCAACTCTGGTGGATTGCTGCGTTTCCGGTTTGTCTTCGACAATGGTGAAGGTTGGTTGTGCTTTGATTTCCTCAACGACGACTGGCTCCGCCACTAAGGCGCTCATGATGCCTCCGTAAAAGGAGACACTATCGCGGCCAGGGAATGGCCCGCTGTGACGCACGTCACACAAGTAAGCCGCAGTTCAGAGAGCGGGTTGGCGTGTTGCCTGTTCTACGCTGCCGGTCGGTGCACAGGCGGGCGCTGCACTGGTCTACCATCCTCAGCCCGCCGCAACTCAAATGGGTGTGTGAGGACTTCAAATTGAGAGCCGCAATTATTGCAGGAGACGATTTCGCCTTCCTGGATATCGTCTTGCTGAAGATCCAGACTGTTCTGGCATTCGGGACACAAAAGTTCGTCCCAGTGACGGAGACCATGGGAAGCCCATCGCATGACTACTTCTCTTTTCCGGCAGGAGGTACCCTTGGAAAAGCAGAGTACCTTGTCTAAGGACGCACTCTGGATGTACTCAGGTTGTCCACCCTCTATTTTACAGGAACTTACCTGCTTTTCGGGGTTTTCTGGTTTTCCGCTAACCCTCTGAGATGACGCCACTTAGAGCGTTTTTTGAGTTTTGCTTTACGCTGCCGGTGGTGCCTTGCCTTATCGCCGTTATTTCTGGACATTCGAATAAGCCTCCGATCCAACGGCAGTATGCAATGCCGATCCATTCATCTGCAAGCTACAATTTGGCGGCTTTCGCCCCAAGACACCCGTCGCTTTACGAAAACAAACGTTTGCCGGGCAGCTCCGCTGCAACCGATTCGCCTTTCGAGCATCAATTTATATAAGAACCAAACAAATCTCAGGTGCGGCTGCCCGGGACCTAAGGAGAAGACTGATTACATGAAGCGGGCCAGCAAAAAACTTAAGAAAACCAGGCGCCAAGGCTACGTGCTGAAGGTAACTGAAAAAGTCATCGAGTGGGAACCGGAAGCCACTGAAAAAACGCCTGTCGATGAAATCTTCGAGCGGCTTCTGCCCAGGTTCGGATGGACACAGGACAAGAGCGGCCATCTTGAACATATAGGATTGGAGTCTGGAGACGAGGCAAGATAAGCTCTTTGCTCCTGCGTTCGAAATTGTGGCCGCCTGCGATTTCCCAGAAAACTGCTGATATCGCGAATCACACAGAACTAGCGCTGGCCACGGGCATGATCGTACTTTTCGCCTGCGGAAATAGCCACCCTCAGGCGATTTTCTTTTGGAGCCAGAGGGCAAGTGGCGTAAGGCGTTACAGCGCACGGAGGGTTGTAAGCCCTGTTGAAGTCAATTTCCACCTTGCCGTCAACCACGCCACCTGTTTGCAGGAATCTTCCTCCAGGGTAGGTATCAGTCTTGCTTGTCAAATCATTAAAGACAAAGAACAGCCCCTTCGTAGGCTCGCCGCGTAGATCAGTGAGCTGGACCTCTTCGCCGTTGATCTTAAAGACAACCGTTCCCGCGACCGGCTGCTCATGGACATCGCCGAGGACATCCGGAACAGCAACCGTCCGCTTGCCCTCAGCAGGAACCCATTTTGCCGTGACGCGGTAGTTCATATTCAGCGGAAAAAACTGTAGTCCGGGCCAGTTTCGGACAGCATCGCTCTCCTGGTCGCTCAGGCGGATGCCAATCCGCTGTCCACGGACGATCACGTGAAAATACAGGCTGCCAATGGCCACCTCGGTGGGATGGCCGGAGATATCGGGTTGCAGTTTGGCCTGGGCTCCGGGCTTGTCGTCGATGGTGGCCGTGATTCCTGGAGCAAGCTGCAGAGTTACGTCCTTGTCATGCAGAAGAAACGATCCCGCGCGTCCCGGTCCTTTAGGGAAGACGACGGCATTTTTCGGGTCGCTGCCAAAACTGTTTTCGCCTTGTTTCAGCCAGAACAGACCAGCGAGAGGTAGCCAATCCTGCTTCAGCCCCTCGGCCAAGCCGGCTTTCCATTTATCAAAAGATTGCTGGTAAGCCGCGTCAATTCCGTTCGCAGTTTGACCAGCTCCCGCCGTGAGCAATGCTCCTATCAGAACCCCAATCATCAGCGTTTTGTTCGCGCGCGAATTTGCGTTCATAAATAATAAATATCAGTTTTCTGCAGCATCATCTTGATGCCACAGAGTCTTCGCACTTGAATCTTAAGTGGGCGGTTTACCTTCGTCAACGAACAAGATGGCCCAATCTCTGAGAAGGCGCGAAGCATTGCTGGACTTTATAATCACGGACGAGGCAATATCCAAAGGAGACACTCGTGTACAAAAGACTGGCTCTTCCAAGCTTAGTCGTCGCAGTAGTGATCCTGGCGCCGAATGCTAGCCAAGCCGGCACACCCGACGACCAGACAGCAACGAAGAGACTGGGGGCTTTTGTTGGCAAATGGCAAAGTGAAGGCACGATGATGGAAACCGCCTTCAGCCACGCCGACAAGATCAGTTCGAGCATTGAGTGCAGTTGGTCACCACAGGGCAATTTCCTCATATGTGAGCAACTGATTACCGACTCGGCGGGCAAGCACACTCAGCTCTCCATTTACTCCTACAACAACAAAGAGAGTAATTACACCATCAGCAGCATGGCGGGACCAGGGAAGCAGCCGTGGAATGGAACCGTAATCATTAGCGGAAACGTGTGGACGTATCCCGGCAGCTTCGAAGCAAAAGGCAAGAAGGTCCAGGTCAGAACCACCAATGACTTTTCTGTCCCAGACACAGAAACCTTCAAGAGTGAGTTCTCTGACGATGGTGGGGCGCACTGGATCGTCACCCTCCAGGGTACTGCCCACAAAATCGCACCCTGAAATCATGGCCAAACGACCAACCTCATCGGGAACAATGTTTGCTCACATCCGCAGAGCAATCCTGAAAATCCCGCGCGGCAAGGTTTCCACTTACGGCGCCATTGCCCGTGCCGCCGGATATCCAGGCGCGGCCCGCCAGGTGGTTCGCGCGTTGCAACAATCGCATGGTCTTCCGTGGCAGCGCGTGGTTGCGGCGGGTGGACGGATCGCGCTGCCTCAGGAACTTGGATTGGAACAGCGGTTTCGGCTGGAGAGCGAAGGCGTTCGCTTCAGCGGCCGGCGCGTGCGCATGAGAGAGTGCGAACACAAATTTCCCAGGACCCGGCCGCGCAAATCGAAGCGAAGACCCTCAGGCGGCGGTTCTATCGGAAGACGGTCACCGACGCGTTAAACGTTGCCCCCGATGAATCTGTGCCCTGCACCACAATCTGGTGCGTCCCCCGACGAATGCTCAAGGTCGTGTTCACGGTACTGCTTGAAGTCTGGAATTTCAATGCCCCATCCAGAAAGACCTGGGTTACTGTAATGGGATACCCCGAATTAGCAGTAGCCACTACCTGGACTGTAGCTCCAACCTTCCCGCTCGCCGGGCTGCTGATCGCCACGTACTGCGGGTTCACCGTCACAGCCGCCGAGGCTGTCGAAGACGCGCCGGTACTGTTCATGACCGTCGCAGTAACCGTGTACGTTCCAGCAGCAATGTACTGGTGAGTAGCGGTTGCGGCATTCACGATCGCTCCGTCACCAAAATTAATTTGCGTGGATGTGATGCTTCCGGTTGATCCGGCGGTCGTAGCTGTCACCGATCCGCCCACCAGAATCGATGCCGGACTCACGCTCAGCGCCGCCGAAAGAGAAGAATTGGCAATCGTGATGTTCAGTGACGTCATGAAATTCCGTCCTGAACTGTCCCAGCCTTTGACCACCAGCAAATGGCTGCCCGTGGCCATCGTCACTGAAGTATCGAGATTGGGTGACTGAATGGTGTAGATCAGGTTGTAATCCAGGTAGATCTGCATGGCGGTCACCGGATAACCGGAATAGCCGGTCGCAACCACGTGAACAGGAGAAGTCGTCGTAATTCCGTTTGCCGGACTGCTGACGATCACTTGCGGCGCGCTCACCGTCACGGTAGTAGTGGCGCTGGAAGCCAAGCCGGCATTGTCAGTCACAGTAGCTGTTACGACGTAAGTGCCGGCGTTCGCATACGTGTGGCTGGCGTTCGGTCCGGCAGCAGTTGTGCCGTCGCCAAGGTTGATGGTGGAACTTGCAATTGTTCCATCCGGATCATAGGACCCGGATGTGCTTGCCGTAATCGTGAGGGGACCATAGCCGCTGATGGGAGTAACAGAAAGCGCGGCAACCGGCGGGAGATCGGTGGGCGTCCCAATGGTCACCGAAACTCCGCTGGACATTTTGTTCGCAATGGACGGCTTTCCCACCGCTTTCACGAACACAATATAGCTGGCGGCATTCATGTTGAATTGCGCTAAATCGAGGGAACTGGTCGTGGTTGGCACATCGGCCAGCCACATGAGGTTCTGCCCATCCTGAGAAAGAAATACAGTGTAATGATCCAGGGTGTTGGATTGTCCGGTGATGCTCCACGAAACTACAGTTCCCTTCACCGATGCGCCTATGGTTGCACAGTTATCGATTCCGCTCTCAATTTCCGTACCTTCTTCATAGTCGTTCCAGGTGACAAGCTGAATGCCCAGCATCTGCTGGCTGGTCGAAAAGTAGTTATTCGCCAGCGCAACGCTTTGCAACCAGGTTTGCCCGCATTGCTGCGCAATGAGACGGTTCGATCCCCACGATGCAAGGGAATCGTTGAATCCTTTGAAACCTGCCACGTTGGAATATGTGGGCAGCAGCGAGAGCGCCTCGCTGTCGAAAGTCCCCATGTAGTTCAGGGCCATGGGATCGGTCGAGCTGACGTTTTCAGGATCTACCCAGGCAAAGGCGCCGTTGCTCTGCGCGTCACTGAATCCTTCGGTGTTGCGGAAGATGAACAGCGGATTGCCGGGCACAGAATTGCGGACTTTGTTCCAGTCAATCGAGTAAAACTCCATCCCAAAGAAGTACACAACCGGTCGATTGTTGAAATACAGATACGCGGATGAGGTTTCGTAAGTGTTGTAGGCGTAAGTGAGGTCGCTGATCAGTGTCTGTGTGACGTCGCATCCGGTTGTCTGCGAACAGGTCTTCAGTGAGCCGCCATCATCCATGATGGCGAAATTAAAATTCGCATGCTGCTGCGACTCCTGCATCACCGCTTGTGTCGCCTGGTCATAGTTGACGAAGCTGGGATTCAATTTCCCCTGTCCATACCAGTCGATGATCGTACCCTGGATGCCGCGGCTGATCATGTCGGTCACCTGATTGTGGGCCTGCGTTGGGTCGCTGGAGGTGTAACCGACGTCCATGTTGGTGCCAAACCCGAACCAGACCACCAGGTGGGCATAGATCTTGGCCGTTGAACCCGAATACAACAAGCTGCGCGTGGAGACCTTGCTGACGTTCGTAGCTCCAAGGTTGCCATTCGTCTGTGTGGTAAACGTGTTCGCCGTACTGGTATTGTTGGTAGTCTCGGCAGTCAGCGTGGTCGTGGCCTGGAAATTCGTGCCCGCAAAACCACTGGTTGCTGCAGCCACAACAAAAAGAATGACTCGGATCGGTCGTTGACCGTGCACTTGTGCCTCCCTGCAGTTCGCGTCCCCCCTGCCGAGACCGCGAGAGTTCAGGTCTCTTGAGAACTGCGTGCGCGCCGGATGAACGGACAACGCACCCCTGAGTTGCTGAGGCAAAAGACCTATGTTGGGTATGTTGGCAAATACTATGTGCGGTAATCGTTGGCGCGAATTAGACAAAAACCCGTTTTGGCACTGGTTTTAGCCTTAGAATGCGCGTTTTAGTGGGTAATAGTCAGACTCAACATTGTTGTGGCGCTTTGGCCGCCGCCCGAGCCCGTCACCGTCAGGGTGGCAGTTGTCGGCGCGGATGGTGAAGCAGTCTGATTATTGGCATTACTCTGGCCTCCTCCGCCACCGCAGGAAACGATTCCCAAAATCACAAACGCAGCCAGTGCTGTGAGGATGATCGATCGAGTTCTCTTTTTGGTCGCGCACAACCCGCCTGCCAAAATCGCCGCAAAGGTAAAAGGCATGGCCCAGAAACGGGGCGCTGTCAGGCGGGCCTGCGTCGTCGTGGCTGCGGTCACCGTCACGGGAACAGAAATTGTGCTCGAAGAGAAACTCGCTGAGCCTGGATTCACATTGCAACTCACCCCCGCCGGGGCTCCTGCGCAGGAAAGTGATACTGTTCCCACGAAGCTGCTCTTGCTGGCCAGAACCAGATTGAAAGTCGCGGCTTGTCCAGCCACCACGGTTGCAGACGTGTTGCCGTTGGCCGTGAATGCAAACGTTCCCGGCCCGCTCACCGTTACGGTTGTCTTCATGCTGGTGCTCGCGCCCGAGGCATCGGTGAAAGATCCTGTTACCGTGTAGCTCCCCTGAGTTTTGTAAACGTGAGATGCGCTGGACGCGTTCACATCAGGCGTGCCATCCCCGAAATCAATGATGGTTGTGCCTCCACTCGCTCCTGCCACCGAAGCATTTACTATCAGCGGAGCTACACCTGAGTTCGGCGATACCGTCAACGTGATCGTGGGTGGCTGGCGGGTAATCGCCACCGAAACCGCAGCCGACATTTTGTTGGCAAGCGACGGCTTCCCCACTGCCTTTACATATGCTGTGTAAGCGCCGGCGTTCAGATTGAATTGCGACAGATCCAGCGCATTGGTGTTCGCAGGCACATCCGCCAGCGCATTCAGGTTTACTCCGTCCTGGGAAGCAAACACCGTGTAATGATCGACTGTGTTCGACTGACCTGTGATGCTCCAGAAAAGTACGCTTCCCTGTGCCCAAGCGGTGAGGGCCACGCAATTGTCGATCCCGCTTTCGAACTCCGTACCCTCTTCGTAGTCGTTCCAGGTGACAAGCTGAATGCCCGGCATCTGCTGGCTGGTCGAAAAGTAATTATTCGCAAGCGCGACGGTTTGCAACCAGGTTTGGCCGCACTGCTGCTGGACCAATCGGCCCGACCCCCAGGAGGCGAGCGAGTCGTTAAATCCTTTATAGCCAGCAACATTCGAATACGTCGGAAGCAGCGACAGCGCCAGGCTGTCGAATGTCCCCATGTATCCCAACCCCATGGGATCAGTCGATGTAACCGTCTCCGGCTCTACCCAGGCGAAAGCGCCGTTGCTCTGGGCGTCACTGAATCCCCCGGTGTTGCGGAAGATAAACAGCGGATTGCCTGGCACGGAATTGCGCACCTGGTTCCAGTCAATCGAGTAGAACTCCATCCCGAAGAAATACACAACCGGTCGATTGTTGAAATACAGATACGCGGAAGAGGTTTCGTAAGTGTTGTAGGCGTAAGTGAGGTCGTTGATCACTGTCTGTGTGACATCGCATCCGGATGTCTGCGAGCATGTTCTGACCGAGCCGCCATCGTCCATGATGGCGAAGTTAAAGTTCGGATGCTGTTGCGACTCCTGCATCACCGCTTGTGTGGCCTGGTCATATTTGACGTGGCTGGGATCGAGTGTCCCCTGTCCATACCAGTCGATGATCGCGCCGTCGATTCCCCGGCTGATCATGTCGGTCACCTGATTGTGGACCTGCGTTGGGTCGCTGGAGGTGTAACCAACGTCCATGTTGGTGCCAAACCCGAACCAGACCACCAGGTGGGCGTAGATCTTCGCCGTCGAACCCGGATACAGTAATGTGCGTAATGACACCTTACTGACGTTCGTCGCGCCCAGATTGCCGTTCGTCTGGCTGACAAAGCTGTTGGCGGCGCTGGTATTGTTGGAAGTCTCCGCCGTTAGCGTGGTCTGAGCCTGAAAAGTTGCGCCGGCAAAACTGCTGGCGGTAATGGTAAAGACAGCCAGAATGAGCCGAATCCAACCCTGCACACATGCCTCCCCGCATCCGCGTCCCCGGGAGGACAGCGAGGGCGTCTTTAAGCCCTTGCCGATGAAGGCCTGCGCGCTGAAGTAATCGTCAGCCCAATCCTTGTTCCCTGCTGCGGCAAGGACCTTTTTCGGCCAGGTTTTGCTTGAAAAGTTGGCGGGAATTTTAGATCGGAAGCTCTTAACCCGTACTAGAACGAAATACTGGTCGCAGATTTGGTTTTTGCCTTAGTGAACTAAGGTGAGATTAAGGTGGATGTGGACTTGCGCCGCTCACGCAGTGTGCCGCAATCGCGCAGCAAAGTTCCGTCAGAAAACAACTCATTGGCAGCTATTTGCTTCAAAAGAAACTGGTAGATCGAAGGGCCAGAGGGGTTTATTGTCTTTTATTATGGAAGAGGGGACGGCGAACATGAGTGCGCAACCGAAAATGGAAACTACGCCAAGAATCCCAGCGGAGATCAATACCAAGCTTCGGGCCTTGGCCCACGATCTGAGTAACTCCATCGAAACCATCATGCAGGCTTCTTACCTGCTCGCTCAGATGAAGCTGGATGAAAATACCAAGAGATGGTCAGACCTGATCGATCAGGCCAGCCGCGAGGCCGCCCGCATCAACCGCGAAATCCGGGAAATCCTGCGCGCCAGCACTTAACTTCTGGTTTTTGTTGTTCTTGTAGTTTATCCCGATCACGCCTTTATTCCACGAGGTCCGGATTAGCAATTATTTCGATCAAAGGGCGGGAGAGGCAGTGCTACTCTCTTCGATGAAGTGTCAGGGCGAATGCCCTGGAATCCAGGATCACTTTCAAACCGTCTTCACTCAAGCAGCTTGTGGTTTCCTGCTCTGTTGCCGCAAATAATCCTGCGCATTTCTGTACCCTTCCAGCGTCCCCACATCCATATAAACCTCTCCGCTGAACTTGCCGCGAACCACATTTCCAGCGGCAATGAACGCATTGAGCAGGTCGCCCAGATACTCGTCAGCCCGGTGACGTGACTCCCACAGAAGCTTGAGTCGGCGGAAGGATTCACCCTTAGCTGTGACTGCGCCCCAGATCCACTGTGAGCGGGCGTCTTTTTTCTTGACCTGCACTTCCTGAACGTAGCCCTGCTCATCGCAAACAACAGCGTCAAACGCCGAAGGATTCGGCACCGGAAACAACACCAGGCTGCAATCGCATTCTTCCGTTTCCAGCGCTGGAAGGTACGCATTTTCAGGAAACCAGATGGTGTCCGGCAGACCGATCAATACGTGATCATGCTGGCGGGCGAATGGCTCAGCACGAAATAGGGCGTCACAAAGCCCCTGCGGCTTCTGCTGCACGACATAAAAAATCTCTGCAGCGTAGTCGCGCTCCGCGTAGTACTTCACAATGTCGGTCTTGTCGGCGGAGATGACCATACAAATCTGCTCTGCGCCGGCAGCAATCATTCTCTCCACCAGGTATTCAGAAACGGCTTTGGGACGCTCAATGCCATCCAAAACGCGCGCCCCCACCGGCAGTAGCTCCTTCGAGCAGCCCAGCGGCTGAATGCGCTGCCCTGCCCCGGCCGCGGGAATGATTCCAATCATGATGCCACCTTCCCGACCAGTGCCTCTGAAGGCGGGGCTGACCGCGCTTCCTCAATGTATTGCAGCAACTCCCGCGCGCGAATTGCGCCAGTATGGCAATCGAGCGTCCGCTGCTGCGCGCGATCCGCCATCGCCCGCACCTCGCCATCCGGCAAATCAAGCGCAGCTTCCACTTCGTTTGCCGTGTGCACGACGCGAATCTCGCTTCCGGGCTCAAAAAAGGATTCGAGCCCTGGCCAGGAATCGGTGATCAGCGGTGTGCCGCATGCCGCCGCTTCAAAAAATCGTCCTGAAGGACACCAGCCGTTGCGCGCCATTTCCTCCCGCGTGAGATTCAGCGTGATGCGTGAAGAAGAATAAAAAGTCGGGTGCGCCTGCGGAGGCACGTGCTCTGTCTTCTTTACGTTTGCGCCCCACTGCCAATCCCACGGATATAAAGATCCGGCCAGCACAAACTGCTTTTCCGGGTGACGCCGCGAAGGCTCAAGAAATAATTCATCCACCTTGGCTTGCCGATCTGCGGCGAACGTCCCCATGTAGCTCAAGTCGCAGATAAATTCCGCGTCCGGCTCCACTCGCTCGTAGACTTCCGGGTCAACACAGCCATAGAGTGGCCGCGCCATGCGAACGTTGTACTTAGTCTCCAGTTGCTCGAGGACCTTTCCTCCGGTAAACGAAAGAACCAGATCAAACTCGGCTAGTTGCTCTGTTCGAACATAATCCACTCCGCCGCTCTCCAGATTGACCAGCGTAATAGGCGTATCCAGGTCATAAAACACGCGCAGGGGACGCGAAAAAGTCAAAATCTCGTCGCAGATGCGCCGCCCATCCGGAAGGTAGCTGGCGGCCATTACAATGTCAGACTCATTTGCCGTCTGCAGAGCACGCTCACGTATCTGCGTCCACTCGGGGTAAAGAACAAGATTGCAGTAGTCGCAACTTGCCAAATCACGCCGCGAACTGTAGTAAGGCACGTCTTTTTCGAAGAAGTGCACCTCATGGCCCATGCCATGCAAAGCCCGAAAAATGGCCCTGTAAGGTGTGGCATGGCCATTGCCCCAGGAAGAAGAAATCGTGAGTCCAAATACAGTAATCTTCACAAAGCCATGAATCCTGATGTGACAGACTGACTTGGTGAGATGAATGGCAAAGCAGTGCTGGTTGCCGTGGATTTCAGTACTGAACAATCAGCAAAGACAAAGCTGATCGGGTGCGCCTGAAGGGCGCAAATAGGCGTAAACTGCACTTTGAAACCAATGACTGATGATCTTCATTCTCAGACAGCATCGAAACAGAGCATCGACTCGAAATCGCCTGGTGATGTTTCCAGCATTTGTCCAAACTGCAGCTCACAAATGCAGCCATCCCATTGCAAGATGATCTGCCCCACCTGCGGATTTTTTCTGAGCTGTAGTGATTTCTATTAAAGCAACACTCAGCGCTCAGCACTCGGCCCCACATTTGTCATACGAATCGGCTTCTCAATTACCCAATTACTAAGTTACTCAATTACCAAATTGCGATAACCCGATGACCCGACGACCCGATGACCCGATTCTTACGCACTGATTGCTGAGTGCTGTCTATCTCATTTACCCTAACTGGTCTGCCTCACAACAATGCCTGAGCACCCGGATAAACTCGCCACCAAAGTCGACGCCACCTCGGCGCGCTTTGAAAAAAATATGCGCAGCATGGCGGAGCTGGTTTCGACCTTCCGCAATGAGGAAGAGCAGATTAGCCAGGGTGGCGGCAGCAGGGCCATCGAGTCACAACACGGCAAGGGCCGTCTCACCGCGCGTGAGCGGGTCGATCTGCTGATCGATCCCAAAACTGAATTCTTTGAGCTCGGAATCTACGCTGCATACGAGATGTATGAAGAATGGGGTGGCGCTCCCGCTGCTGGAGTTGTAACCGGGCTGGGCCGCATTCACGGGCGTCTCTGCATGCTGATTGTGAATGATGCCACTGTAAAAGCCGGCGCCTTCTTCCCCATGACCGCCAAGAAGGTCATTCGCGCGCAGAATATCGCGATTGAAAATCACATCCCGACAATTTATCTCGTTGACTCCGCCGGTGTTTTCCTCCCGCTCCAGGAAGATGTTTTCCCCGACACGGACGATTTTGGCCGTGTCTTTCGCAACAACGCCGTCATGTCCGCCATGGGTATTCCTCAGATCACCGCCATCATGGGAATGTGCGTGGCCGGTGGCGCCTATCTTCCGGTGATGTGTGACACCATCCTGATGACGGAAGGCAGCGGCCTCTTTCTCGCCGGGCCGGCACTGGTGCAGGCCGCCATCGGCGCAAAATATTCTGCCGAAGAGCTGGGAGGCGCGGCGATGCACGCGCAGATTTCCGGCACCGTGGACTTTCGCGAACCCAACGACCAGCAATGCATCGAGCGCATTCGCTCACTCGCGGCACGCCTTGGCCACAAGCCTACCGCTCCTTTCGATCGCAGGAAGAGTGAGGAACCCGCCTACTCGCCGGAGGAAATTTACGGCATCTTCGAAGCCGACCCAGGCCGTCCTTACGACGTGAAAGAGATTATTGCCCGGATCGTGGACGGCAGCCGCTTTGACGAATACAAAGCCGAGTACGGCAAAACAGTGATCTGTGGTTTCGCGCGGGTAGGCGGTTTTTCCGTCGGCATCGTGGCCAACCAGGCGCTGCACGTGCAGCAGGCTGACCGCCATGTCGGAGAAAAACGTATGGAGTTCGGCCGCGTGATCTATACCGAGAGCGCGGAGAAAGCCGCGCGCTTCATCATGGATTGCAACCAGAACCTTGTACCTCTGATTTTTCTCCACGATGTAAATGGCTTTATGGTCGGCCGCGATGCCGAGTGGAGCGGCATCATCAAAGCGGGAGCCAAGATGGTGAATGCCGTCTCCAACTCCGTTGTGCCGAAAATCACGGTCATCATTGGCGGCTCCTTCGGCGCCGGTCACTACGCGATGTGTGGCAAGGCTTACGATCCCCGCTTTGTTTTTGCGTGGCCGACAGCCCGCTACGCGGTGATGAGCGGCGCTTCCGCCGCAGGTACTCTGGTGGAAATCAAGATCAAGCAACTGGAGCGCGGGGGCAAAAAATTGAGTGAGGAAGAAAAGCAGGAACTCTTCAATTCCGTCAAACAAACTTACGATCACCAGACTGATCCACGCTACGGCGCGGCCCGCCTGTGGCTCGACAAAATCATCGATCCCATGGAAACCCGTCAAACCCTGATCACGGCCCTCGAAGCCGCCAGCCTGAACCCAGAGGTGAAGGAATTCAAGGTGGGCGTGCTGCAAACATAAAACCAACCAAAGGCTTAACCACGGAGACACGGAGGCACGGAGAAAAGCAAATCTAAAGGAGTGCGATGGATAACGAAGGAACCGGAAAAGGGACGAAACTTATTTACGAAGAGCTGACCGAGAAGATCATCGGAGCAGCCATCGAAGTCCATAGAGTCTTAGGGCCTGGACTGCTGGAATCGGTTTACCGGAGGGCACTTTGTCATGAATTGAAACTTCGAAATCTTTCCTTTAGACAGCAGATTGAAGTACCGCTGCACTACAAAGGTGTGGACTTGGAATGTGGTTTTCGCATTGATCTCATAGTTGAGGACACAGTAATTCTGGAATTGAAGAGTGTCGCAAATATTCTTCCGGTCCACGAAGCTCAACTCCTAACATACATGCGGCTCATGAAAAAGCCTGTGGGCTTCATTATCAACTTCAATGTTCCTGTTCTGAAATATGGAATTGTGAGGAGAGTTTTATGACCCTGATTTTCTCCGTGTCTCCGTGCCTCCGTGTCTCTGTGGTGGGTGTTGGTTTTTGATTATGTCTGAATCAGTAAAAATCATCGAATGCCCTCGTGACGCCTGGCAAGGGCTCAAAGCACAAATTCCGGCCAACACAAAAACCGCATATCTTCGCGCGCTTGTTGCTGCCGGGTTTAAGCACATTGATGCGGTCTCCTTTGTCTCGCCCAAGGCCATTCCGCAGATGGCCGATTCTGAAGCCGTTCTCCAGGAACTCGATCCGCCTGACGACGTGGAGATCATTGGGATCGTCGTCAATGAAAAAGGGGCGGAACGCGCCATCGCCACCGACGCAGTACGTACGCTGGGCTTCCCCTATTCGATCTCGCCCACATTTCTGGAGCGCAACCAGCGCCAGACTCCCGAAGACGCGCTGGACGAAATGGAAAAAATAAAAAACAAAGCCAATCAGGCAGGGCTCGACGTTGTGGCTTACATCTCCATGGCCTTCGGCAACCCTTACGGCGACCTGTGGAATGCCGAAGAAGTGGTCGAAGCCGTGAGCTTGCTCGCCGACATGGACATCCGCCAGATTTCGCTGGCCGATACGGTCGGGCTGGCTACGCCCGAGCAGGTCCATAATCTTGTCGCCGCAGTCGTCAGCGCCTACGATCATTTGGAAATTGGCGCGCACCTGCATAGCACGCGTGCGGGCGCAGCAGAAAAAGTGCTTGCTGCTTATAATGCGGGATGCCGGCGGTTTGATTCCGCCATCGGTGGTCTGGGCGGATGTCCCTTCGCCCAGAATGAGCTGGTCGGAAACATTCCGACGGAGATTGCAGTCCAGACGCTTACCGCGCACGGCGCGCAGGTGCCCTTGCGCAGGCCGCTGGACTCGCTGGTTCAGATGTCTGCGGAAATTGAAAAGAGATATACAACTGTGATGTAAGAAAGCAGAGCCAACTTGCAATTCAGCACCATTCAATATGCCGAATCGCACGGCATTATCACCATCACGCTGAATCGTCCCGACAAGCGCAACGCCATCAGCTATGAGTTGATTCGCGACCTGCTGGCGGGCCTGGAAGCCGCCGCGGCTTCCTCGTGCCATGTGCTCATTCTTACCGGTGCGGGAAAATCGTTCTGTGCCGGCATGGACCTGGAAAACCTCCAAAACCTCTTGGGACGGACGGAAGACCAGAGCATCCAGGACTCGGAAACCGCAGCGCGCCTCTTCCGCATGATTTACGATTTTCCCAAACCAACAATTGCCGCGGTAAACGGCGCCGCCATCGCCGGTGGTACCGGTCTGGTTACGGTTTGCGATTTCGCACTCGCGGTGCCGGAGGCGAAATTCGGCTACACGGAAGTTCGCATCGGATTCATTCCCGCTATTGTCTCCAGTTTTTTGATTGCCAGCGTGGGAGAAAAACGCGCGCGCGATCTGCTGCTCACCGGTCGCATCTTCAGTGCCGAAGAAGCGCACAAACTGGGGTTGGTGAATGAGATTGTTCATCCGGACGAATTGATGAAGCGGGCCCGCGAACTCGCAGCGCAGCTCCTGGAGAACAGCCCTGCATCCATGCGCGCCACCAAAGAATTGCTTTCCGGCTACACGCGTGAGCAACTGGATCGCCAGGTAGCGCAGGCGGCCAGGAAAAATGCCGAGGTTCGGCAGAGTGCCGATTTCAAAGAAGGCGTTTCCGCCTTCCTCGAAAAACGAAGGCCCTCCTGGAAAGGCAAGTAGCGGCTGGCGATGCTCAATACCACTGGCGAAATTAAACTGCGCGTGCGCTACGCTGAAACTGACCGCATGGGAGTGGTCTATCACTCGCATTTCGTAATATGGTTTGAAATTGGACGCGTGGAGTTGATGCGCCAGCTCGGCTTTCGCTATCGCGATATGGAAGAAAACGAAAACTGCCATATTCCGGTTGCCGACCTGCACGTGCGCTACAAAGAGTCCGCGCATTATGATGATGAAATCGTGGTGCGCACGCGGCTCACTCAAGTTCACAGATCTTTACTGCGTTTTCAGTATGAAATTCTGCGCGCCGCCGACCAGACGGTGCTCGCGGAAGGCGAAACCACTCATCTTGTGGTCGACAAACAGCTCAAACGGCGCTCGCTGCCGGCAAAGTATGTCACGGCCTTCAGCCAGGCCTTGGCAAAGTGAAAGTAATGCGCCAACTGCACATTAACGGCAACGATCTCAGCTTCGACGACCTTCGCCACATCATTCAGGGGCAGCGCGCCGTAACAGTGGCCAGGGACGCAGAGCGAAAAGTACAAGCGTCTCGTGCCGTTGTCGACAAACTGGTGCGGGAAAACCGCCTGGCCTATGCCATCACAACAGGCGTCGGCCAACTCAGCGACGTCCGCATCGATCCTGCGCAGAATCGCCAGCTCCAGGTCAATCTCGTCCGCTCGCATGCTTCCGGAGTGGGCGAGCCGCTGTCCGAACAGGAGACGCGTGCAATGATGCTCTTGCGCGCCAACTCGCTGGCCAAAGGACACTCCGGAGTTCGTCTGGACGTGATCAACATGCTGTGCGAGTTGCTGAACCACGGAGTACATCCGGTGATCCCGTCGCAGGGCAGCGTGGGCGCAAGCGGCGATCTCGCGCCTCTCGCCCATCTTGCGCTGATTTTGATCGGGGAAGGCGAAGCGATATTCCAAAATGAACGGCTCAACGGAGCAGAAGCACTGCGGCGCGCTGGCCTTTCACCGCTGGTTCTGGAAGCCAAGGAAGCGATCTCTCTGATCAATGGCACGCAGGCCATGTTGGCCGTCGGCACAGTTGCTTTGATGACGGCGGAAACGCTGGCCGTCACCGCGGATGTGGTCAGCGCTATGTCTCTCGATGCTCTGCGCGGAACAGATGTCGCATTCGATGAACGCATCCACGCCGCCCGGCCCCACTCCGGCCAGGTCGAGGTGGCCGGCTACCTGCGCTGGCTCCTGGGCGGCAGCCAGATTCGCCAGTCGCACAAAGAATGTGGACGCGTACAGGATGCTTATTCGCTCCGCTGCATTCCCCAGGTGCATGGCGCAGTGCGCGACACCCTCGCCTTCTGTCGCCAGACGTTTGGCATTGAGATGAATTCTGCTGTCGATAATCCGCTGGTCTTCGTGGGGAAAAAAGCTGAAGGTGCCGTGATCTCGGGCGGCAATTTTCACGGTGAGCCGCTGGCCTTCGCTCTTGATTACCTGGCCATTGCTCTTACTGCCCTCGCCGGCATCTCCGAGCGCCGCACCGAGCGGCTGGTGAATCCTTTCCTGAATGAGGGATTGCCTCCCTTCCTCGCCGCTGATGCCGGACTTAACTCTGGCTTCATGCTGCCGCAGATTGCCGCCGCCGCGCTGGTGAGCGAAAACAAAGTCCTGGCCCATCCGGCGTCAGTGGATTCCATTACCACTTCAGGAAATAAAGAGGATTATGTTTCGATGGGGATGGCTGCAGCCATCAAGTTGAAGAAAGTTGTTGCTAACACCACTCACGTGCTCGCGATTGAAGCCTGCACAGCCGCCCAGGCCCTGGATTTTCTTGCTCCGCTGAAGACCAGCAAACCCTTGCAGCACGCCCACGCCCGCATCCGCGACGTAAGCCCGAAAGTCGAACAGGACCGCGCATTGGGCGCCGACTTCGCCAGAGTGGCAGAACTGGTGAAGTCCGGCGCATTGATTGTCTAAAACGAAGAACTCAGGATTTGCGATAATTAACGCGAGGTTGGGCTATGCAAAAGGCCCTGTGGGTTTTCATTGTTGTACTTGTCCAGGCTGCCATTGCTCAGGACTGCGCCAGGATCGTGCCGGTCAATGTATTCAGCAGCGAAACCTCTCAGCCCATTGCTTTCCCACCGGAGCGGCTTCACGCCAGCGTCGGGAAGCGTCCGCTGGGTATCTCTAACTTCGAAAAAATCAAAGGTAACAGGATTCTGCTCTTAATAGATATCAGCGGAAGCATGGGAGACAAATCTTTGCGGGAAGTACTTGACTTGCTTCTTGAGCAAGGTCCCCCTGACAGTTCCCTGGCTTATGGATTCTTTAGTACTAAGATTTTCCTTAGCAAAGGATTTGGTAATTTCAACGAAGTTAAAAAAGCAATCCAGCAACTGCCTCCACTCGAGGTAAAGGGACACACCGCTCTCTACGATGCCCTTGACCAGGCGCTTAAGCTATTTCAGCAGCCAGTGCCGGGCGACTCCATCTTGCTCATCACTGACGGAGGAGAAAACGCGAGCAAAGCCCTTGAGAAGATGGTCAGAAAAGAACTAATGGAGAACGGTGTGCGCGTTTTTGCCATTGTTCCAGTCTCCTTACCAGTGTTTCTCCCGGCTGAAGGGTCACCCTCTCCGCCACCTGCTCCAAGTCTGGTGATGCAGATGACAGCGCCGATTTCCGTATTGACAGAGAAAACCGGCGGGACAATTTATCTCCTTATGCTCGACGACGCGCGCTGGTCGGTCAAGAAATGGCGTGCGCCCATATTACAGTCCATACAAAAGTTCTGGATTGAAGGCGTCGGCGGAGGTTATCGCGCAACCGTGAGACTGCCGGCGAACCTGACTAAACCCGGGGGGTTGAGACTGCAACTGGACAAAAAAGGAGACAACGCTCTCTGGGATGGTGTCGTCACATATCCAGAGTACCTGCTGCCGTGCCCCAGTGCAGCACCCGCTCATTAGAGAGTTGTTATGCGAAATATTTTCTCGCTGTTTCTTCTTGTGACATCACAAGGCAGCTTCGCTCAGGATTGCACCCGGATGGTGCCTATCAATGTCTTGACTTACGAGACCCATCAACCTGTTTCTTTCCAGCCACAACGACTGCAGGGCACCCTGGAGGGCAGACCGCTTACAATTTCGCATTTGGAAAAGATCAAAGCGAATAGAATTCTCGTTCTCGTAGACACCAGCGGAAGCATGGAAAAGAAGCTGCCTTTTGCAAAGGCAGTGCTACAGGTACTGATCGAGAACTTTCCAGCTGGCAGCTCCGTTGCCTATGGCTTCTTTGGCAAAGAACAGCAGCTCACTCGGGGCTTTATCAGCGACCCAAAACAATTCGCCAAAGCCCTTGTGGAACTCAGCCTTCAGCGGGCACAGGGTCGAACACCACTTCGGGATGCATTGCATCAGGGACTCAAGCTCTTCAAGCCCGCAAATCCTGGCGACTCGGTGTTGCTGATCACTGATGGCGGAGAGAACTCTAGCGAGCTTCGCGAGTCGGCGACAGAAAAAGAGCTCCGCACAAGCGGTGTCCGCGTCTTTGCTGTTGTGCCGTTAGTAGCTCCGCAGGCGATTACTCCGCCGGAAGAGGAGTTTGGACCTCAATGGCTTACTTCAGTAGCGGAAAAAACTGGCGGGAGGGTTTTTGCGGTTTATCACGATTGGCCCTACATGGATAAAAAATGGCTGCAACCGGTAGCTGCCATGCTGCAGAACTTCTGGCTGAATGGCGTGGCCGGAGGGTATCTCTTGAATGTCGAACTGCCGGGCAGCCTGACCAAAACCGCTAATTTGAAAATTCGCATCGATACTTCTGGCGACAAACACCTAAAAGATACATCAGTCATCTATCCTCAAAAGCTCATGCCCTGCTCCAGCGCGGCCACGGCTGCAGCACATTAAATTACGTCCTCTCATCAGCATTTGCCCTGGTAACTCTTTCTTCGCGTTCCTCTGATTACTCTGCTCCTCTGTATTGAAGGTTTCTCACATAGCGTACTGCGCTTCCCCATTCCCGAAAGACCAGTTCTCCGGCGCCACTTCCACCAGGTTTATCAACACATCTTCTTTGCGCACGTGAAGCTCCTGGTGAAGCGACTCTACGATTTTTCGGTACAGCGCTCTCTTCTTTTCTGTCGTGCGCCCTTGATTCAACGTGATTTGAATAATGATCAGCCCATCGCTGCGCTGAATATCGAGATACGACGGATCGTAAATGAAGTGCGATTTGCTGTGCTCGGTAATGATCTGAAACCGATCCTGCGGCGGCACGCCGATGGTCTCGACCATCGCTCCATGTACCAGCTCTCCAACCTTCTTTAAATACGATTCCGGCTTGCCTTCGAGAAGAGAAATTCGCACCAGCGGCATAAAAAGATTCCCTTTTCTTCAGTAAGTCAATCTGCAATGTTCGTGCAAATCCCGAAAATATTCCGGCGCGAGGTCCAGCCGTTTATCCGGCCTCGATTATTACCGATCTGGAAGCGGTCACCAGAAACGGCTTTCACCAGATGCAAATACTGGGCTCCGTTTACTTTACAGAGCACGACATCGCCAATCTGGGGCGTTTTGTTGCCCAGTGGCACGACAGTAACAAGCTGACCGCTATCGATCTTACCGCTCATGCTGTTGCCTCGAGGCCTGAATTGTACGGTCTCACCCCGCATCAGCTTTTCGATGTATCTGCTCGCCCAACTCATAAGACCTTTTGTCCCAAATTCTTTCAATCAAAAATCAGAAATCATCAATTGCTTTTCCCCGCCAGCCCCAGCGCTCCCGCCACGCTCTTCATCGCCTCAATGCAAAACGTAATGTGCTGGTCGAGATCCACTCCCAATTCGATGGCGCCATTGATAATGTCATCGCGGCTCACGCTGCGAGCAAAGGCTTTGTCTTTCATCTTCTTACGCACCGACTTTGCATCCACCTCGGCCAGCGACTTCCCTGGCTTCACCAGCGCGGTCGCGGTAATGAATCCAGCCAGTTCGTCGCAAGCGAACAATGCTTTTTCCATGGGCGTTTCGCGCTTCACGCCGCTGTAATCGGCATGCGACAGAATCGCCCGGCGAACTTCCTCCGGATACCCGCGCTCCTCCAGCACTTTGTTGCCCACAAACGGATGCTCCTGCTGCGTGGGGTATTTCTCATAATCAAAATCATGCAGCAGGCCGGTGATGCCCCATTTGTCTTCGTCGTCGCCGAACTTGCGCGCATAAGCACGCATGCACGCCTCCACCGCCAGCATGTGCTTGCGCAGGTTCTCCGACTGCGTATATTCGCAAAGTAAGCTCCAAGCCGATTCACGGTTCATCATGATCTTTACCTGTTTTCGTCCTGCTTTCTCTCCCTTTATTGCCTCTAACTCCTGCTTTTCTGGGAAGATTTCCCTTGACAATCCTAGAATAATGCTCGAAACTACCGCCAGCTTGGGGACCTGTTGTATAAATAGGAGTAGCCGCGCTCTGGCAGCTCCCCGAACAAACTAATGGCTACCACACTGGCGCCGGTTGATTCCCGGGAAGTTGTGCGTTGTGATCACTGTCACCTGGTCCAATTCAGGACCGCCAATAACCTTTGCAGAAAATGCAAAACGTCCCTGGATGAGGACGAGCCTGAACCCGTTGTTATAGTACAGCCTCCGCCGGTGGAGCCCGTGAATGGTAATCATTCGCATCTTCAGGTTGCCACCGCCATTCGCATGTACCGGCAGAAATCCGGCCTGAGCCAGCGTCAGCTTGCCATGCGCATGCAGGTGCCGCGCACCTACGTTTCCAAGATCGAAAACGAAAAGGCCATGCCTACACTCTCTTCTTTACAGCGACTGGCCATTGCACTCGAAGTCTCCATGGCCGACCTCGTCAAAGGCTCTCATATGAGCCTGGAAGACGAGATTGCCGACCTGATGGACGACGAGTTTATCGCCGAGGTCATGCCTTACCTCAAGCAACTGGACAACATGCAGCGCTCCAGCCTGCTGTCTCAGGTCCGCGAACTGAGCATCCGGCCACGAAGAACGGCGTAAGTTCATTTAGTAATTGGGTAATTTGGTAAGTTGGCAATTTTGACACCCAACTTCGCCGGGTTACCCAATCCACCTCATTCTTAGCTTTTCCTCCGTGTTCTCTGTCTTACTGTTCTGAATTCCCTGTTGTACAACCACTGCTGAATTTGAGTTCGTCCACAATCCGGCCGTGCCTGGATGCTGTTATCTTGGGTTGATTTCTTTCCGATCCCGAGCTTTTCTCCGTGTCTCCGTGGTGATCTTTTGATCTTCGCTAGTAGCTAGAAGCCAGCAGCTGCGACTCACCGGAACAAATTTCGCAAGATAAACACCGCGTTCGCCGGCCTTTCCGCCAGTCGTCGCATCAGATACGGATACCATTCCGTCCCGAAGGGAATATAAACGCGGCAGCGCCAGCCATCTTTCACCAGCTTCTGCTGCAAATCGCGTCGAACGCCGTGCAGCATCTGGAACTCAAACGCAGCCGCCGGAATGTTTTCACTGCGCGCAAAATTTATGGTCGCGCGAATCATCTTTTCATCATGCGTGGCAATCCCGTGATAGATGCCGCTCTTCAGCAGCATCTTCATGAGCGTTACGTAATTCGCATCCACATCAGCTTTTTTTTCAAAAGCAATTTCCGGCGGCTCTTTATACGCGCCCTTGCACAGACGGATGCGGATGCCATCCGCCAGAAGCTGCACCACATCTTTTTCGCTGCGATGAAGATACGACTGGATCACTGCTCCTACATGGTCTTTATTTTCCGTTTCGCTGTGCAGGCGGCGCACAAAGTCCAGGGTCCTCTGCGTATAAGCCGAGCCTTCCATATCTACGCGGACAAAGTTCTTGATTCGCGCCGCATGTTGCACCAGCCCGGAAGTAATTTCGTAAGCCATGCTCTCATCCACGTCCAGGCCCATGTGCGTGAGCTTCACGCTCACGTTGGCTTTAAGTTCCAGGCCGGCCATCTGGTCGAGCATCTGGTGATAGAGTTGTGCGCTGTGCCGTGCTTCATCGAGGTTGGTAACATTCTCGCCGAGATTATCGACGCTCACGCTGAGCCCCCGCTGGTTCATGGCCTGCGCGGCGCGCAACGCATCATCGATTGTCAGGCCGGCAACGAATCGACGGGAAAGCCGCTGCCCCAGCGCGGTTTTCTCCGCAAAAGAACGCAGTGACTTGCTTGCAGAAAGGGCGATGAAGGTGGCCCTTAGCACGGGCTTCCTGCGGGCGAGGAGATATGGCGCTCAGTCATTCAGGAACGAAGATCTTTTGTACCACATCCTTTGCTCACACTGAAATCACGGATCATTCGCGCTGACCGCTCCCGCCGGGAATAAAACATTTCGCACAATGCGCCATTACTTTTTCGGCGGTGTGCTGATGGTCATGGTATTAAACACTGCTTTGGTCGCATCCGGCATCTTGTCAGCATTCGCGAGCAACTCGCTCACCTGCCACATCTGCGTGCTGGAAAGCGAATTGTTGAATGCCGGCATGCCAGTCATTCGTATTCCGTTATTCACCTTCCAATATGTGGTGCCGACCGGATCATCCGTCACCATACCGTCTTTATTAAAGAGTTGTGGTGGAACCGGAAACATCCCTTTGGCTGCCGGAGACGCAGACGCCTCGTTTGGCATTCCATGGCAGAAGGAGCAATTCTCCACATAAATCTTTGCACCCGCGGTCAGGTTCGGCTCGTCGGCCTTCACCGGCGAGTCTTTGGGAGCTTCCGCACGAATTCTGGCCCGCAGCGCCAAGCTGGCCATCTTCTTCTCAAAGGGCATGGGTGAGGCCGCGGTGGCTACCGGCGCATACCCAAAACGGAAATACATATATCCGCAAAGCGGCAAAATGATCAGACCCAGCAAAAAGCCAATAATGAATTTCACTTGTTGCTCCTTTTCCCCGTTGGTTGGCAAACAGAATTGCTGCGCAATTATAAACGGGCACAAAGGGTGACTGCGGCAGGAGTTTGATTCTTGATATTTCTTTGCACTGGTCTTGTCATTTCCAGCAGAGGGAGAAATGTGCTGTTCATCCGCTTTTCCAAGCTCATCGTCCTGGACGGAACAGCAAGTCTCGCCACCACGCGATGAAGGAATGCCCCGATGCCCGGGGTCCCCAGCACACGCAGGGTTGGGTTTTGCGTGTGATGGGGTGGTGGTGCCCCGATGGCCAGGGTAGCTGAACCAGCTCTGGATTACGAATTCCAGGCTGCCCTCCTGCTGGTGGCATCCGGCATCAAACTACCGAGCGCCACGTCTCACCAAGGAAGGAGACCACATCCAAATGAAGAAGATCAGGGCCGCTGCTTTTATCTGCACTGCACTATTGGCGATAGGGGCTTATGCATTTCAATCTGCAGGCAGTCAGTCCAGCTCAGGCCAAATGCCAAGCAGTCCATCGCAGCAGACAACTCAGCCTTCACCAACAACCCCACCCTCACAGGAAACGCCATCAACCACTCCAGGTCAGCAGGCGCCCCAGCCTGGCCAGGGACAGATGGCAAATCGGGGTCAAAGCAACATTGACGACCAGGTCAAGATACTTGCTGACCAGTTGACTCTCAACTCGGACCAGCAAACCAAAGTTCGCAGCATTCTTGTCGACCAGCATGAGCAGGCAATGAATCTGGTGAAGGACAGCACCTTATCGCGCGAAGATAAAATGGCGAAGATCCACACTTTGCGCGAAGGCACGATTGCAAAAGTCCGGCAAGTGCTGACCGATGAGCAGAAGCCGAAGTTCGATCAGATGATCCAGGCGCAGGATGAGAAGATCCGTCAGCGCGAACAGGGCGGCACCCCCGGCGCCATGCCTCCTGGGAGCTCGTCTCCGAGCAGCACACCGCCGCCTGGCACCCCGCCGCCAAGCAGCACGCAGCCCAGCAATCCACCCAGCGGCATCAAACCGCCACAGTAAGATCCCGCAAGAAAGCCATGAAGGCATCCCACACAGGGATGCCTTCTGTGTTTTCGTCCCTGGAAGAACCTTCGAATTTAAGTTTCACTTTCCCTGATATTTTTCTCCGTGCCTCCGCGCCTCCGTGGTAGATTCGATGTTCGTGAAATTCACAACGACCTGCCTTCTCTTCCTTTCTCTTGCCGTCTCCGCTTTGGCTCAAACTCCCGAATGGTGCCGGCCGCTTCCGCGCCCAACTTATGCCACGCTGAAAAGAATCCATGTCTCAGATCCGTGGTTTGAGGTGTACCGCATTCGTCCGGGCGTGTTCGCCATCTATGAACCGCACCAATACGAGGAAATTATTTCTTACCTGGTGATCGGCGGCACAAAAGCTGCGCTCTTCGATACCGGCATGGGAATCAGCAACATTCGGAAAGTGGTGGAAGAAATCACTAAACTGCCGGTGATTGTCCTGAATTCACATACCCACAACGACCACGTGGGTGACAACTGGCGCTTCAACGATATCTACGGCATGGACACCGATTTCACGCGCGCAAGCGCCAAAGGCTCAAAAGAGGACGCTCAGGCAGAAATTGCGCCGGGCCAGATTTGCGGGAAGCTTCCTGCGGGATTCAACGCCGCCGACTACGCCATAAAACCCTGGACCATCACTCACTGGATCCATGATGGCGATAAAATTGATCTTGGCGGACGCACCCTGCAGGTCATCGCCACTCCCGGGCACACGCCGGATGCCATCTCTCTTCTGGATGAAAAAAACGGCCTGCTCTTCACCGGTGACACGTTCTATCCCGGACCTATATTCCTTTATCGGCCGGAGACCAACCTGGATGACTATGTCGCATCAGTAAAAAAGCTGGCAGCGATGTCACCGCGTCTGAAATTGCTCTTGCCGGCCCACAATCTTCCCGTGGCGCGGTCCAGCTACTTGCCCGAGCTTGTACGGGCCATCGAGCAAGTCCGCAGCGGCAAAGTCACACCCGTTCCCCGCGATGGCAAACAGGAATACAAGTTCAAAGGATTTTCTTTCCTGATGAAGAATTAGCGCATTCTTGCGAACGGTGTGTCCCGCCAGAAGACATGTATCAGGGCATCGACTTCAGTCGTGCTGGAGTGGGCTTCAGCCCACGGTTAAATGCTCAGAAAGCAATCCCTTCCGCTCTGCCGAAGGCTTGCGCGCAGCTCCCGGTTTTGGAGCGGAGCGCATTAAAGAGCTCGGCAAAATATTTCGAAGTTTAGTTAGGGGTCCTTATCGCGCACCGATGCTCTCACCAAGCCGGCGTTCCCGCCTCGTGAAGCCCAGAAGTAAGCGGGCTGAGTGTTGAGTGCTGAATGTCGAAGATCCGCCGTGGCGGGCTGAGTGCTTCTCTGAACCGTACTATGCTGAGGACTGTCTGAATTCTGTCTGCTTCATCTTTGCTCTCAACTCCTCAATCTGCCCTACATGGTGCAGCGTATGAAGGCGGTGGAACTTGCGCCACTCGCGGGCCGACAGCGGCCCAAGAACAGCATGTACCAGCACCTTGCGTGTGCCTCCGAACCGTTCTTCACATCCGTCAATCGTTCTGTCCAACGCGGCAAGATTTTTTCGGATCGAGCTTCTTACATCCTGCGGGCTCATGCCTTTCGGCAACAGCGCCTCTGGCGCTTTTCTTCCCGCAGGTATGCGGCTAAGCCGGAGCACAATCAGTCCGCCAACCCATTCCTTCATGGTACGGCGCGGAAGCTGCGGTTGCGCTCCCTGTTGCAATGTCAATGTCATTCGTTCTGTCGTGCGCGAATATGCCAGCGACAAATGCTCAAGAATTTCCGCCGCTGACCACTTGCCTTCCGGATGCCACATCATCTGCTCGTCAGACATGCCATCAATGCTGCGATCAATTGACTCCAGCGCCGATTGCAAAACCGGAGAGAGCCTCACCTTCGCTTCGGCCATAATGCCTCAGTCTATCCGAAGCAAGTCTCGAGGCGTCTAAGAAAGATTGTCATGGGCTGTGTGATATAAAGTTTCAGGCGTCGAATTTTGTCCTCACTTCAAATCTCAGGAGAGGGTATGCGAAAAGTTTTGTTGATCGTTTTTCTGCTGGCCGGCCTGGTGCTGGCGCAGACTGTAAAGAAAAAGACAGGAACACCAACCTCAAAGGCCTCAACCACTCCAACCGGAGTGATTGCCACTCCGGACAAGATCACATGGGGCGATCCGCCTCCAATTTTCAATCCTGGCGCCAAGATGGCAGTGCTTTCTGGCAATCCCAACGGCGCCGGCGAATTCGTCGTGCGCCTCAAGATGCCGGACGGCTACAAAATCATGCCGCACTGGCATCCGACGCAGGAAGATGTGACCGTAATTTCGGGAGAATTTCGTGCGGCCATGGGAGACAAATGGGACGACAGCAAACTGGGAGCGCTTACTCCCGGATCCTTCGCCGCCATGCCGGCCCGTCATCCTCATTACGCCATGGCGCATGGTGACACCGAAGTCCAGGTCAACGGCATGGGCCCCTTCAAACTGACTTACGTGAACCCAGCAGACGATCCTTCGAAGAAGAAGTAAATTTCACCTGACAAGGTGCGCCTCATGGCGCACCTCGTCCCCTTGATTCCCATGGGCGCTACGGGGTTTCGTTTGGCGTGTCTTTCTCGAGTTTGGTTTTAACTAGGTTTTTGCTTTTGCTAAATGCTAATTGCTAAGTACTAACTACTGCCTTCTGAACCACAATCCCCACACCACATCGACCAGCGTATGAGTAACGCCTGAAGCGACAATGCGTCTGCGGGAGCGCCAGGCGCGGCCGTAGAAAATTCCGGCAATACTGGCCAGCACGACATAGCGCCAGTTAAACGGCAGCGGCTTATTAAAGTGCGACAATCCAAAGACGACCGCCGCCACAATAAGTGATCGCAGCTTCCCTAAGCGGGCTTCCAACATGTTTTGCAGCAGACCGCGAAAGAAAAACTCCTCCGGAACCGCGACAAAAAAGAACGTCACCATAAGCGCCGAACCAATGGCCGTCGCGCCGGGCATTCTGCGATGAAATTCGATGAAACTGAGCGCCAGCCCTAAGCCAATCGCGATGGGAGCATAAAAAGCCCACTCGCGCACACCTGCGATCAGATCGCGCAGGCGCGCGCGAAAATCATATCCCACACCTTCCAGCCGCCGGACCACCAGATACGCGTATAAAGCTGCATCCACCAGCAGAAACTTGGGCAGCGCGCTCAGGCCCGGATGCGGAAACGATCCTGCCAGCAGCCGAAACTCTACGGGAAAACCGACAGCGGCCAGAGCCAGTACATCCTGCCAGCAGAGTTTCTGCGTGCCCGGTGGAACGAATTCAAACAGAGCTGCCAGTCCTACCGGCATCGCAAACAGAACCAGCGCATAACTCCAGAGAAACTCACCTCGAGGCAGCGAGAAAACCAGGTAGGGGACAACCAGCAGTCCGGGCGCAAGCGCGCGTACCGTTCTGGAACGCAACGCTTGCCTGAGTGCATCCGCTGCTCCAAAGCCAAAAAACCAGTACGGCGCCAGCAGCAGGGCAAAGCACACGAAGCCGCTCAGCATGTGTCCGCCAATGCGTGCCTCGACGGAAAAATGCTGCGCGACAAACCAGAACACTACCAGCAGCAAAGCGTAAAGAGCCGCACCCAGCAGCATAGGTTACAGGTTACAGGTTACAGGGAACAGAAAGATAGGCAACGGAAAATGGTTCTGCTTTTCAGATCACGGCGATCAGTCGCCGTGGCGATCGATCACGCGCGATCACGTTGATCATTCCGCTCTCAACGTAATGCACGGATCGACGCGCGCTGCGCGCCATGCCGGCACCCAGCACGCCATTGCTGAAACGGCGGCGAGCAGCACGACGACTCCAGCATAAGTAATCAGATCGAGACGCGAAATCCCGAACAGCATTGAGATCAATGCCTGGCTCGCGGCCACGGCTCCCACCAGTCCGATAGCAACGCCAAACGCGGTAAGATTCATTCCCTGGCGCAATACCAGCCCGAGAATGTCACCCCGCGAAGCGCCCAGCGCCGCGCGCACTCCAATCTCCCGCGTACGTTCGGTTACGCTGCCGGACAGCACGCCATAAATTCCAATTGCCGCCAGCGCCAGCGCTGCCAGCCCGAATGCCTCAAACAAGATCAGCACAAAGCGCCGCTGGGCCGAGGACGCCGCGACGAGATTGTCCATTGTGACTACGCGCACAATCGGCTGGTCTTTATCTACTGACCAGATTGCATTTCTTATCGACGGCGCGAGCGCCGCCGCGTCGCCCGACGTGCGGACCACCAGGGACATCACATCGTCCGCGAACCACGATTGCGCAGGCGTCATGTATATGGCGGCTGACTGGCTGAGCGCCAGTGAGGTCTGCTTCACATCACCCACCACACCAACAATGGTGTAGACCGGGGCCCAGGGAGGACCGATTTGAACCCGCTGACCGATGGGATCCTGATTGGAAAACTCGGCCCGGACCAGAGATTCACTAATGAGAATCGCCGCAGGCGCGCCGAACACGTCGTGGGAATCGAGCAAGCGGCCGCGGAGGAGTGGAATGCCCATGGTCTTGAAGTAGTCCGGAGTGGCCGCGTATCGAAATACGCTCCAGGTGCGCTTGCTTTGCTCGACGTTCGCACCGTATTCGCCGTACAGATCGCCGCTCAGTGGCAGCAGGCTGGTAAACGCAGCGTCCGAAACACCGGGAGTGGAGCGGACGGCCTCTAATGCCTGTTCGAAGAAGTGACGCTGGACAGGATGGTCCTGCAACTTTGTCCGCTCTTCGGGGGCGAACTGGCGGTCATGAAATTTGTGGCCGGAGGCCTGCACCTGCATGGTGAGCACGTGCGATGCGGAGAAGCCGGGATCGATTGCGAAGACGCGTTTAAGGCTGCGCAACAGCAATCCCGCACTGACCAGCAGCACAAGCGCCAATGCGACCTCGGCAACCACGAGCGCGCGGCGGGTGAGCTGGTGAGTGCCCGAGGTGTTGCGCGAGCTTTGCTGAAGTGCTGCATGGGGGTCACGCCGCGAAGCCTGAAGCGCCGGAACCAATCCCACTACCAGGCCGATAACAGTTGTGAGGGCAATGGCAAACCCGAGCACGGTAGCATCCAGGCCGATGGCGCCAACTCGAGGCAGCCCCGGTGGACTGAGCGCGATCAGGGCGCGTATGCCAACTCGAGCAACGAATGTTCCCAAAGTACCGCCAATCGCCGCGAGCAGCAGGCTCTCCGTGAGCAGCTGGCGGAGAAGCCGAGAGCGTGCCGCGCCGAGCGCAGAGCGCATGGCAAACTCGCTGTGGCGTTGAGCGCCTCGTGCCAGCAGCAGGTTGGTCACGTTTACGCCGGCAATCAGAAGCACCAGAGTGACGGCGCCGAAAACTGCCAGCAGCGCGGGCCTGACTCCGCGCGTGACTTCGCGCTGAAGCGAATCCATCATAAAGCCGTACTGAAGGGCTGCCCACCGCGGCCGGGGAAACTGCGGAACTGGAGTTTTGGCAATCAATTCCAGGTCGCGCCTGGCCTGGTTGATTCCAATGGACGGGAGCAAACGCGCGACCATGTGCAGGTGATGGCCCCACTCGCGGGTCTCGAAATTGGCAATGTCGGCGGGATTGTACTGCAAGGGCGACCACAGCTCCGCAGAAGGGGACAGGACGTTCTCGAAGTCGCGCGGCATCACGCCGATAATGGTGTAGCTATCATCGTCGAGTCTGATCTGGCGGCCGATGATTCCGTTGTCCGCCGCAAAGCGCCGCCGCCAGAGCGCATCACTGAGAATCGCCACTTTGGGGCCGTTGAACAGGTCGTCGGACGACTGAAAGTCGCGGCCCAGCGCGGGCGGAATGCCGAGCACGCCAAAGTAGTTCGGAGTAACTCTCTGGCCATCGAACCGTTCCGGCTCGGTGTCGCTCGTCATGGTCGGCTGCCAGGCCCTCATGACGGCCACCGCCGCAAAAGACCTGTTCCGTTCCGCCAGTTCGCGGTAGGTGTGAAAAGTTACATCGCTGCGCGCGCCCTGATAGGTATCCCAGATCATCATGATTCGGCCAGCATTGGGATAAGGCAGCGCTTCGAACAGAATCGGGCCTACGGCGCTGAAGATTGCCGTGCTTGCGCCAATACCAAGCGCCAGCGTTAAGATGGCAACAGTGGCAAAACCCGCATTGCGGCGCAATTGTCGCCCGCCATATCGCAAGTCAGCGAAAAGAGTTGCGATCCCATTCTCCCATCCAGAAGTCCTCACCTGTTCCTGCGCGACTGTGGCGTTCCCACATTCCAATTGCGCTGCCCGCCGCGCCTCCTCGCGCGAGAGTCCCTTCGCTTCAAAGGCAGCCACTGCTTCGTCGAAATAGTGCTGCACTTCGTCAGAGACATCCTGGTCTGCGGCCTTGCGGTTCGTGAGCGCCCGCAGGCCGCGCGTGAGCTGCCGCCAAAATGACATACTAGATCTCCGCTTTCAGGAGCCGGGTAATGGCCGATGCCCGGCGCGTCCACTCGGCAGTTTCCACCTCGAGCTGTTTCCTGCCGGCCCGCGTGAGCCTGTAAAACTTGGCCCGGCGCGAGTTCTCCGTCTGCCGCCACTCAGAATCCAGCCACCCGGCCCGCTCTAATCGCTGTACCGCGATCAGCAGCGATCCCGGATTGACTTTGAATACGCCGCGCGAGATCTGCTCCACGCGGCGCGCAATCCCAAAGCCGTGCATCGGCTCCAGGCTCAGCGTCTTCAGGATCAGCATATCGAGCGTACCCTGAATCACATCCGTATTCGGCGCATCCATCATTCCCTTAGACTACCCACTCTCCTCTTGGTTATCAAGATGTGAGAGACAAGATAAAAAAATCTCACCACGGAGTCACGGAGACACGGAGTTTGCACGTTGTTTTTCCGACGACGCGAATGATTGGGGTCCCCAGCGCGCGCGGTTTTTGTTTTTCGCGTGATGGGTGGTGGTGACCCGATTCTCAACACACTCAATCTGAGCTCATCTGCGAAATCTGCGGCTAAGTATTTGGTTGTGACTCCGTGGTGTGGGATTGGGAAAACTCAAACCCGAGTACCGGGCATCTCCATATATAGAAGGCCGGCCAACTGCCGTGGGGTAACTCTATGAAAACCAAGCTCTTTGTACTTGCACTTGCTGTTGTCCTGGCGTTGCCGCTAAGCGCGCAAACCAGCAGTAGCGACTCGCCACAGAATCCCAATAACACAACTTCATCGCCGAGCAGCATGGATACAACCACGCCGCAAAGCACAACCCAGAATGCTGACGACCAGAATTCGCCGCCGGCTCAGTACAGCTATCGCGTCAACGTGATCCAGCGCAGCACGCAGGCGGTGGATTACCGCGATCGCGGCGGCAGCACCCAAATCGATTTCAAAGGCACGTCACTCATGCCCAGAGTTGACGGAAAAGCCAAAGTCACAGGCCATACCGGACGCCTCGCCGTTGACGCCAGCTTCCATCATCTTCAACCGGCGCGCAGCTTTGGTCCGGAGTATCTGACCTATGTCCTGTGGGCCATAACTCCTGAGGGACGCGCTACCAATCTGGGTGAGGTGGTTCCCAATGGCGACGGAGACGTTTCCGTCCAGGTCACCAGCGGGCTTCAGGAATTCGGCATGATCGTAACCGCCGAACCTTATTTTGCTGTCACACGTCCCAGCGATCTCGTGGTGGCGGAGAACATTGTCCGTCCTGACACTGAAGGCGGAATTCATCCCATCACCGCCCGCTACGAGCTGTTACAAAAAGGACAGTACACAGTAAACATCAGTCCGGCACAGTTGCCGGCCACTGAAGCTGAGCACCAGAAATACACGCCTTTGCAGATTCTGGAAGCAGAGAATGCCATTGCCATCGCTGAAGCTTCCGGCGCAGCCAAATACGCTCCCGAACCTTTGCAGAAAGCGAAGGATTATCTGAACCAGGCGCTCGATTATCAGCGCCGTAAGCAGGGCAGGACGCCCATCGGCACGGTGGCGCGCGCTGCCGCTGAGTCGGCGGAAGATGCCCGGCTGATCACGCTGGAAAAGAAAAACCAGGAACTGGTCACCGCGCAACGCGAGCGCGAGCAGGAGCGCATCCGCCGGGCACAGAACCAGGCTGAACGTGAGGCGGCCCGTGCCGACGAAGCTCGCCTGGAGGCTCGTCGCCAAGCCGACGAGCGCGCGTTGGCCGAGCAGGAGCGTTTGTCCGCTGAGCGCGCGCGTGCACAAGCTGAACAGGCACGCTTAGAAGCTGAGCAGGCCGCGCAGCAGGCAGCCCAGGAAAAGGCCCAGGCTGACCAGCAGTTGCAGGCGGCTCAGGCTGCCCGCGCATCGGCAGAGCAGCAGCAGCAGATCTCAGCGCAGCAAGCCGAGCAGGCGCGTCTTCAGGCGCAGCAGGCTGAGCAGGCCAGACTGCAAAGCGAGCAGCAGGCAGAACAGCAGCGCCAGCGCCTTCTCCAGCAGCTCAACCAGGTGCTGCAAACCAAGGACACCGCCAAAGGCCTGATCGTCAACGTCTCAGACGTGCTCTTCGATACCGGTAAATCCACCTTAAAGCCGGGCGCGAAAGTGCGGCTCGCGAAAGTGGCGGGCATCATTCTCGCCTATCCCGATTTGAGACTTGAAGTCGACGGATATACCGACTCAACGGGTACTGTTGAATTTAACCAGCGGCTTTCCGAGCGGCGCGCGGATGCTGTCCGCGATTTTCTCGTAAGCCAGGGAGTCTCTTCCAATAACGTTGGTGCGCGGGGATTTGGTCAGGCAGATCCAATCGCCTCCAATAACACCTCTGCGGGACGGCAGTTGAATCGCCGCGTAGAGCTGGTCGTAAGCGGGACCGCCATCGGCCAGAACATCGGCAAGTCGAATCCCGGCGCTGCTCCGGCCATAGGCGCGGGAGGCGTGGCAGGCGCAACCGGAGCAGCAGGCGCGACTGTTACAACTCCGGCTCAGCCTTCAACAACTCCCAGCAGTGTGGGAGCACCGGTTTCAACTCCTGCGGCAACGCCGCCATCAACTACAACTACTCCTGCCGGGACCGCGACTCCCCCGCCCGGCAGCAACACCACGCCGAGTACAACTGCTCCGGCACAGCCACCGAAATAACCCCGATGCGCCCACAAATCAAAGCCGCCGAACGTCGGCGGCTTTTGATTTGTTGCCTTAAACCGTTTTTCACAATAGTTGTCTTACGCTCAACAAACTCTCTAAGCGCTGTCATCCTGAGCGCAGCACGAGTGACGTTAGGAGTGAGGGCGCGGGGGTTAGCTTGTCCTCGAGGTGAGCTTGCGAAGCCGAAGGAAAGGATCCCGAGGATTACTGGTCCCACGATACTGCCTCAAGGCATTCTCACGAAGCTCTGTGCCATTCATAAAGTTTTTTCGACACGATCTAAGGGATATAAGAACAACGAAAAATGGTTCTAGCTGAATGCTGACTGCTTCTCTTGTTGACATCCGACAAGAGACAGCCTACTATTGTCGACATTCGAGAGGAGGCCTCTTGGCTGATCAACTTGATCTCCTGCAGGGTACATTGGATTTGCTGGTGCTCAAGACGCTGGCATTGGAACCAATGCACGGCTGGGGCATTGCTCAGCGCATCCAGCAGGTATCAAAAGAGGTCTTGCAGGTAGGCCAGGGATCGCTCTATCCGGCATTGCATCGGCTGGAGCAGCGAGGCTGGATTGAATGCGAATGGAGCACCTCCGACAACAACCGCCGGGCAAAGTTTTATTCCCTCACCCGCGCCGGACGGAAACAACTGGAAAAAGAACTGGGCGAATGGCAAAAACTCTCCGCCGCCATCGCGCTCATACTGCAGCAGGGATAACGAGGAGTAACCGATGTCGCTGAAGAAATTTTTCTCGCGCCCGCGGCTGGGATTGGGCCACACCGAAAACGACCTGGACGACGAAATGCGCTTTCACCTGGAAAAAGAAATCGAGCAGAACCTGGCCTCCGGAATGTCTGCCACTGAAGCCCGGCGGCGCGCCCTCGTTGCCTTTGGTGGCGTGCAGCAGGCCAGGGAATCTGTGAAGCGGGTTTACTGGATTCACTGGTGGGAAATTCTTCTCAACGATGCCCGTTATGGGCTGCGCATGCTGCGCAAGTCACCCGCGTTCAGCGTGGCCGCAGTCATGATCCTGGCTTTGGGGATCGGCATGAACTCGGCCATCTTCAGCCTGATTGACGCCGTTTTGTTCCGCACTTTGCCCGGCAAAGATCCACAGAATCTCGTGTTGTTGCGCTGGCACGCGCGCGGAAGCTTCAAACACCTCTCTTACTCCGACTACGGCGACTGTCCCCGCAACGCAGAGGGCAACCAGAATCGTTCGGGCTGTTCTTTCTCCTCGCCCTTCTTCCGCGCCGCGCAATCGCGGACCGACCTGTTTTCCGATCTTGCAGGTTTTGCCGGCGCGCCCCGAATCGCACTCAGCGGCAATGGGCCCGCAACCATTCTCAATTCCGCGATGTTTGTTTCAGGGAATTATTTTCAGACCGTCGGAATCCCTGCGGCGATTGGCCGAACCCTTGCGCCCGCGGACGATACCCCCTCCTCTTCACCCGTGCTGATGCTTAGCTACGGATATTGGCAAAACGGCTTCGGCAGCGATGCCAATGTCGTCGGCAGAGCTGTTCGATTGAATGGCACTTCCTTCACCATTGTGGGAGTAGCACAGCACGGATTTGAAGGTCTCACGCCCGGCAACCGCGTCGATTTATGGGTGCCGTTCGCCGCGCGCCCCAGCCTCGAGCCCAGATGGAAGCCGAGCAACGACGGCGAGAACTACTGGTGGGCGGTGATCGTGGGCCGGCTCAGGCCGGGAGTTTCCATGCAGCAGGCGCAGACCGCCGCGAGCCTCCCCTTCCGCAATCAGGTACTGAATGGCGAAAAGCCTGTGCTTCAGGCACAGGATGATCCCGGCATCTTTGTCATTTCCGCGCAGCAAGGACTGCAAGGTCAGCGAAAGCAAATCCTGGAACCGCTCTACGTGATGCTGCTGGCCGTGGGTGTAATTCTTCTTGTAGCCTGCGCCAATGTTGCCGGGCTGCTGCTCGCGCGTGCCTCCTCGCGCGAAAAAGAGATCGCGGTTCGGCTTACCCTGGGCGCGCGCCGCGGCCGCGTGTTGATCCAGTTGCTCATGGAGAGCCTCATCCTCGCGCTCACGGGGGGAGCCGCAGGCCTGGTCCTGGCTTACTGGGGCGCGCGCGGAATCGTCGCCATGGTCGTCAAAGCGTCAGGTGGCGAAGGACCGAACATCAGTTCCGAGCTCGACCTGCGTGTACTTCTATTCACTGCCGCAGTTTCCATCCTCACCGGTATTGTTTTCGGCCTGCTTCCCGCTTTTCGCAGCCTCCGCCTTGATCTGACCCCGGCTCTCAAAACTGGAAGCGCAGGTTCCAGCGCAGGCAGCTCGCGCCATCGCTGGTACAGCATGGGCAATTCGCTGGTCGTGGCGCAGGTCGGCCTCGCCATGATCGCGCTTGTGGTGGCGGGATTGCTCGTGCGCTCCCTCACCACTTTGAAGACCGTTGAACTGGGTTTCCAGCCGCGAAATGTTTTATTGTTTGGAATGAATCCTACTTTGGCTGGTTACAAGAACAACCAGATTGACGTTCTTTATCGCGACTTCCAGGAACAATTTGCCGCACTTCCGGGCGTGACCTCTGTGAGTTACTCGTGGCGGCCACTGCTGGGCGGAGGCCTCTGGACTGAGGGCTTCCATGCCCCGGGCACGCCGGAGCATGAAGAGGCTGATACGGATTACCTCCCGGTGGGCCCTGGATTCTTCAAGACCATGGGAATTGCCATGAAGGCAGGACGGGATTTTACCCTCCAGGATTTTCAAATCTCTGCCGCGATCATTGCCGCTAGCCAGATGGAAGACGCCAAGCCGAGTTCAGTTCCCATTCCAATTCTCGTGAACGAGACATTTGTGCATCGCTATTTTCCCAGCGTCAACCCCGTCGGCCAGCATGTAGAAGACATGCCGTCTGACGATCCCAAAAAGCCCCGCGGCGCCGGCTGGGAGATTATCGGCGTCGTGCAGGATGCCAAATACAATCAACTGCGGCGTGAAATCAATCCAACGATGTACGCTCCTTACAGCGGTGGAGACGCTTTCTTTGAAATCCGCGCCCAGGGTGACCCCACGCAGTTGGTGCCTGCCGTGCGTGACATTCTCAACCGCAGGGATTCCAACCTCGCATTGTTTCGCATCAGCACGCAAACGGAACGGATTGAGGCCGTGCTTGTTCAAGACCGTTTATTGGCCCAGCTTGCCAGTTTCTTTGGCGCGTTGGCGCTGCTGCTGGCCTGTACCGGACTCTATGGTCTGCTTTCGTACGAGGTCGCGCGCCGCACGCGTGAAATTGGCATTCGCATGGCGGTTGGGGCACAGCGCCAAAACGTGATTGGGATGGTGGTCATGCAGGCATTTGCCTTGGCGCTGGCGGGCGCCGTTATTGGCATCGCAGCGTCACTTGGAGTGGCCCGACTTTTGCAGTCGATGTTGTATGGCATCGGGGCCAGTGATCCACTGACCTTGGCGGGAGTTGCGTCTCTTTTGCTGGCAGTAGTGCTGGCAGCCTGCTTCCTGCCCGCCCGCCGCGCCACCAGAATCGATCCCCTGGTTGCGCTGCGCTATGAATAAGCGGTGAACCAGGGACTAGGGATTAGGGAATAGCGGCGGCTGAAACGAATTCGCGTTTATTCGCCGTTTCTTGTTCTTTGTTCAATATTGCTTTCTCTTGATTTGCGCTCACCCCCGATTGAAACTTTTGATGTAGGTTTTTTGATCTGCCTTTAGAACTTCGCGTTCATTCGCGTAAACCGGGGTCCCCAGCGCGCGCTTTTCGCGTGATGGGGTGGCTAAGCGGCCAAATGATTTTGGTCTTTGCTGCCTACTATTTACTGTTTACTGATTACTTGGCCTGAATCGGCACCGTCAGCCGCACGTTTTCCCATTCCAGAACCAGGTCCGCCTTGTCGTCACCCTTCTTGTCGAATGAGATGGTGAACTCCTCTACCGGTTGTGAAAGTTGTGATTTGTTCATGTCCACGCGCGCCAGGTCCTGCGACGCGTCGTATCTGGTCCCCCACTGCCCGGTCTGCTTGTTGATGATTAATTTCCACGTTCCTTCGGAAGGAAGGCTGTAAAGCGTGTAGCTTCCTGCCGGAACATTGGCGCCGCCGACTTCCAGGTTTCCTTCTGTCACAAATGTAGTGGCTTCGTTCGCGCCCGTGCGCCAGACTTTCCCGTAGGGCGCCAGTTCCTGCCCCACATGTCTCCCTTTCAGAAAGGGACGGCTGTATTCAATCGTTATCTTCTTGCCTCTCAGCGTTACTTCGGCGGTCCCCGGCGGACTCGGCCGCTTGCTCTTATCTTCCGGCGGACGCTGCTGCTGGGTCGACTGCGGCTGTTGTGGCTGCTGCTCCTGTTGTTGCGACGCCGGCTGTTGCGCCGCCAGCGCGCTCAACGCGAAAACTACTAAGAATGCAATTAGAGATCGGTGCATGGCTGGCTCCACTTCTGCCCAAACATTATCTGGAGCGGAGCCAATAATTTCAAATCGAGTTGGAATCGTGAATCCGGCATCCTTTAGCGTTCTCCGCGTCCTCACTTTTCCTCCGTGGCCTCTGTGGTTCGCTTTTGGGTTTTTGGTTTTTCTAACATTAGCTTTCCTTGGCGTCGCACTTTCCAAAAGGCCGTGTATGGCTGTGTCCTTGAGTTCCATTAACCACATGCACCACCGAATCAGCCGTTTTGGTGCTTTTGGCCTACATTAGATAGTGACTGTACCCTCCCCCTAATCTGATTAGCACCTTGTCTTCTCCATGAGGATTGGTATGAGAAAACATCTGTCTTTGCTGGCAATCTTTTGTGGCTTGGCTGCCTTTGCGCAGACGCCGGTGAGCAACGTTTCACGCACGACCAAAGCGGTAAATTACCGCCATACCGGCGACTCCACCAAAGTCGACTTCCACGGCACCGAATTAATGCAGCAGGCTTCCGGCGAAGCCAAAGTCACCAGCAAAAACAACCGCGTGGAGATTGACGCGAACTTCGTCAATGTGGATGACTCCACGCGCTTCGGCCTCGAGTATCTCACTTATGTGTTGTGGGCCATTTCTCCGCAGGGTCGCGCGGTGAACCTGGGCGAACTCGTGCTCAAGAATGGCAGCGCGCACGTCAAAGCCATCACGGACATGCAAACGTTCGGCATGATCGTGACGGCCGAACCGTACTTTGCCGTCTCACAGCCGGGCAACACAGTTGTCCTTGAGAATGTGCTGCGCCCTGATACTACGGGCAAAGAAGAAAATATTGTCGCCACCTACGAACTGCTCGCACGCGGCATTTACTCCTCCACCAACACTCATATTGAAAATGCCATCTTCGGCATCGACCGAAAAACGCCGCGTGAGCTTTTTGAGGCGCGCAATGCGATCAGGATCGCCCGCGTTGCCCAGGCTGACAAATACGCTGCCACAACCATGGCCAAAGCCGAACAGCAACTGAGCCTGGCTGAACAGAGTTACGTGCAGAAGCGAGACAGAAGCACAGTTGAGTCTGCCGCGCGTGAAGTAGTTGAAACCGCTGAGGAAGCCCGCGTCATGGCGGTAAAGCAAAAGGCTGAAGAGGATGCATCAGCGCGCGCCGCAGCAGAAAAGAAAGCTGCGGAAGAACGCGAGGCCAAAGCCCGCGCTGATGCACTGGCGGAAGCCAAGCGCCGCCAGGATGCCGAGGCCGCGCGCGCCCAGGCAGAAGCCGCCAAGGCAGAAGCGGAGAAGATGAAGCAGGAAGCAGAAAACACCGCCCGCGAAGCCGCCCGCCAGAAGCAGGAAGCAGAGGCAGCCAAAGCAGCGCTGGCAGTCGAAGCGGAAAAAGCCAGAGCGGCCGCACAACAGGCCGAACAGGCGCGACAGCAGGCTGAGAACGAGAAACAGGAACTGCGCGCGCGCCTGCTCCAGCAGCTCAACACTATTCTCGCGACACGCGACACCGCGCGAGGTCTGATCGCCAACATGTCTGACGTGCTGTTTACCACCGGCAGCTATGAACTGGCGCCGGATGCCCGCGAACGACTGGCCAAGGTTTCCGGCATCGTGCTGGCTTATCCCGGCTTGAAGCTCCAGGTGGAAGGCCATACGGATAACGTTGGCGGCGACCAATACAACCAGCAACTCTCAGAAAAGCGCGCACAAGCCGTGCGTGACTACCTCGTCGAGCAAGGGATCACTGCGGACGCCATTACCTGGCGCGGCTTTGGCAAGACAATGCCAATTGCCGGCAACGACACCGCCGATGGCCGGCGCCAGAATCGCCGCGTCGAGTTGGTCTTGTCCGGCGACGCAATCGGTGTCCACACCGCAGCGATGAACAGCGAGCAATGACAAACCTCTGAAACGCAGAGCAACAGAGTAATCAGAGGAATTATTCGCGTTCATTAGCGTTAATGGCCGCGGCCAAAGTGGTTTTGATCTGCGGCTATCTGCGAAATCCGCGGCTAATTTGGTTGCCGCCCTGCCGCGCTGTGTTTCAAAGGTTTTCAATGTTATCGTAAATAGATGTCTTCCCCTCCTCAGGCCCTAACCCTCAAGGATGTCTTTCGACAAAGGCCCTTCCGCCGGCTCTGGCTGGCGCAGTTCGTCAGCATCTTCGGGGACTTCCTCGCACTCTTCGGCGTCATCAGCCTGATTACCTTCCGCCTTCACGGCACACCGTTCCAGGTTATTGCTGTCACTCTGGCATTCGCCTTGCCGATGGCCATTGTGGCTCCGCCCGCCGGAGTCCTGGTGGACCATTGGAACGTGAAGCGCGTCATGATTGCCAGCGACCTGATTCGTGGCCTGCTCGTGCTGCTGCTGGTCTTTGTCACCGACGTGCGCCAGATCTGCGCCATCTTTGCTGTCTTGAGCACGGTCTCCAGCTTTTTTTCTCCGGCCCAATCGGTTACGTTGCGCACCCTGGTGCCCCGCGAAGGACTGCTGGCGGCCAACGCCCTGATGTCGCAGGCGTTTTATGTTGTCAGATTGCTGTCACCCGCTTTGGCCGGCGTTCTGGTCACGTGGCTCTCGGAAAAATCCTGCTTCTACCTGGATTCCGCCAGCTTCTTTTTCTCCGCGGCCATGCTGTCCACGTTGTTGATCGCTCGCCCCACTCACGACCGGGAAAAGACCCTCAAGGCGTTGACCAATGATTTTGTTGCCGGAAACAAGTTCATCTTCACCCACCGGGAACTGACATTCGTGTTCGTCGCCATGGCCGTGGCAATGTTCGTTTTGAGTTCCTTCAGCCCCCTCATCTCGATCTATATTCGCGACTCACTCTCCGGCAGTTCATTCTGGTTCGGCATCATCAGTTCCACGGTGGGAGTCGGGTTGATCGCCGGCACGCAGCTGGTGACGCGCCTGGCGCGCAATTTCGAAAAGCATTTTGTTGTCCTCGCAGGTCTGCTGTGCCTGGGGCTCGGCGCCGCGCTGCTGGGCCTGTTCCGCGATATCCCCATGGCTGCGGTCAGCACCTTTTTTATGGGCTTTGCCATCGCCTTCGTTCTGGTGCCGGCGCAAACTCTTTCGCAGCAGGAGACGCCGCATGACATGATGGGCCGCGTCAGCAGCACCTTCATCTCCATGATCTCGCTGGCGCAGGCCATGGGATTACTGCTCTCCGGATACCTCGCCCAGGTTCTGGGCATCCGGCAGCTATTCATCGCCAGCGCGGGCCTGCTGGCCGTGCTCGCCGGGGGCGGCTTCCTGATGGTACGCGACCGCGGAAGCGAAGTAACTAAAGCCGCCGCATCGTGACAAAACGTCATCTCGAGGGATCCCCGCGAAAGCGGAGATCCGGAGAGACCTTGCGGTTTATCCTGTTCGAATCCAGCCTGGCCAAACTAAAGCTCTAGCACAACTACGCTCACAGAATCTTTACACTCCACCCAACTTTCTTGTTCTATCATCTACTCTGAAGTGAGTGGGTCAGTTCATCGAACTGACTACTCGCGGTGTCAGCGTCTAGCGATTCTCGCCGGGACGACGGATCGCGTGCCTGACCGGGGTCCTCAGCACGCGCGATTTTGGGTTTTGCGCGTGATGGGGTGGAGATAGACGTGAGCGAAGCGAATTAGTTATGCCCGATCGTAAGCCGCATAAGAATAGAGAAGGCGTTCTTGTCCTGATACTCCTGACGTCACTCCTCTACATCGGCTGCGGCACACCCGCTTCAACCCCCGCTACACCGGCGGCTCCGCTGATCAGCGCAGTTCCATTCGAGCAAAGTATTGACGTAGATTTGTCATCTTCAACCGCCATTAGTCCGCAGGCAAAATTCACGATTTCCAATCAGGGCAATGGTCCCATTGTGATGCCCGCAATTGTTCTCAAGGGCAATCCTGCATTGAACCGTTCTTCGATCTTGTTTCCCATTCAGACGCTGAAGGATGAGGACCTTGCCCTGGCTACGTGGCAGTTCGTCGTCGCACACACGCGACACTACTGTTATGCGGGGACGTCAGCAGACACCAACATTTACGCCTCCGAGCCCATGCGCTTGATGAATGGCTTCGGCTTCGGGTGCTGTGACCAAAGCGCGATTTTGCTCACCTGGCTATGGCAGGGATCAGGATACCCCGCGCGTATGGTCTGGATGCCGTTTCATGAGGTGGCGGAAATCTACTATCAGGGGGCCTGGCATATGTTCGACGCAGACCACCACCTCTTCTATCTGCAACTGGATAACAAGACCGTGGCGAGCGTGGCGGACGTAATAGCAAATCCGAACCTGGTTTTGCGGCTGGCGGATGCGAATGGAAACGATCCCGGCGGATACCCGGCACAGTGGATGGCGGATCACTATGCTGCCTCGACCCCAATGTATCTTGACGTTGATAATAGAGATGAGCAAATCTATGTCTTGCAGCCGGGACAAAGCGTCAGCATCAACTATGCGCAGATAACTACTCCTTTCCCTGGCCCCAGTCCCGACGTCTCCCTGCCTCACGCCGCGACCGGCAGCTTCGATTGGGGGCTCGACTATTCAAATCCCAACTGGAGCACGCTGGCCCAATCCACCAGCGGAGTAACAACCATGGGCGCGGGTTCATCAGCCGCTCTT
>DATDNH010000267.1:0-15595 GCA_036518395.1 Candidatus Angelobacter sp.
TTAAGGGGTTTAAGGTGATGTGAGCAGCGTGGCCTTGAAATCGGGGTTGTTCATGCCCACTCTTACCCGCGAGGTAAAGGGTAATACGACGATGGCAGCAGGCCAGGTGCTCTACGATACGCTCAGTGACGCTGAAGTCATGCTTCGCGCCGGCAGCGATGATACCGCTGCTTTCGAGTATCTGGCCCACAAGTACCACCGGGCAATGATCGCCTTCATGTACCGCATGTGCCATAACCAGGCCACGGCGGAAGAGCTGGCGCAGGAAGTTTTTTTGCGCGTCTACCGGTCGCGGAAGAGCTATGCTGCGGAAGCCAAGTTCACCACCTGGCTGTATCGCATCGCCACCAACCTGGCCGTGAACCACGCCCGCGATCACAAAGTGGAACGCAGCGGGAAGATCGTAAGCCTGGATGAGCCGGACGAAGAGACGGGCACGACGCCGGACGTAGCGGACGTCAAGCTGAACGCCGAGCAACAGATTTTGCGACAGGAGCGGCTGGCGGCCATCAAAAAACATGTGCTGGCCCTGCCGGAAAAGCAGCGCGCGGCCGTCCTGATGCACAAGTACGAAGGCATGGATTACAGGGAGATTGCGAAAGTTCTGAAATTGAGCGAATCAGCCACTAAGTCACTGCTGTTTCGCGCTTATGAAACATTGCGCGAGCGGCTGAAGGAATTTGTATGAATTGCAAAGATGTACGGGAAAATCTGATTGAGTTGCTGGCCGAAGGTCAGGCCGACCCCTCGGTAGCAGCCCACGTGAAGGAGTGCAGCGCCTGTAGCGGCGAGCTCGAATCGCTGCGCAAGACTATGGCATTACTGGATGAGTGGGAGGCCCCGGAGCCCTCCCCTTATTTTCTTACGCGACTTCAGGCGCATGTAAGGGAAGAGCAGGGCAAACAACCTGAAGGATGGCTGGCCCGCTTCCGCCAGCCCTGGCTGGCTACGGCGCTGGCAACCGTGCTGGTGGCCGGAAGCGCGGTTTATCTTGCGATCAGGGGGCCTATTATTTCGGACCAGCCTCCTCCGGTGGGAACTGCGGTCAGCGATCTGGAATCACTCGACAGGAACCACGATCTTTACGTAAATTCTGATCTGCTGGATGAACTGAGTGGTAACCCATCAGAAGATGTAACGGATTAAGTTAAGGGGACAGAGTCGTGATTAGGGCCAGGGCCGTTGGCATTCTAATTCTTTCGGGCTTATTGACCCTTCCGCTAGCCGGACAACATCCGGCCAACGGAGGCAATCCCCCTCACCCGCAAGCGCAAAAAGCCAATAAGGCAGGCCAGAACCCCGGGAGATTGGGCGACTGGCTGCGCGCCCACAAAGACTTGCCCCCTGACCAGCAGGAAAAAGCACTGGAAAACGATCCCTTCTTCAAAAGGCTTACCCCGCAACATCAAGGTCAACTCAAAGAGCGGCTGCGGAAATTCAACAGCCTTCCACCGGACAAGCGCGATAAGGCCTTGGCGCGCATGGAGTACTGGGACAAGCTCTCGCCTGACGAACGTACGAAGGTGCGTGATGCCAACCAGCAGTTACAGACTCTCCCGGTGGAACGCAGAGTCATGGTGCATAAGGCGTTGCGCCATCTCCGCCAGATGTCCCCCAACGAACGTCAGCAGGAATTCCAGTCTGAGAAATTCACGACCACCTTTTCCGCCCAGGAACAAGCGATCCTCAAAAATCTGGCGGCAATCAATCCACCGGCGGCCGAAGGCAATCCGACCCCGCGGTAAATTTCTTAATCAATAAATTTAATAATTTGGTAATTTGGTAAACGCAATCAGCTCACTTGCGGGGTGATTACTCAATTACCAGATTAACCAATTACCAAATCCCTTTCCTGTTCAAGAGGCTGCTGCCAGCCGTCCTTCTGCTGTCAGCACTCTGGCATCCTCTATTCGCGGAAGACTTTCAGCATCCCCGCCCTGTTCACCTTGACCATGAAGGCGACCGCTGGGCGCGCAGGACGCTCAAGAAGCTTACGTTGGAAGAAAAAGTCGGCCAGATGTTCATGATTCGGGTGCTGGGCCAGTTCATGGACCTCGAGAGCCCCGATTACCTGGCCCTCAAAGACAAGATTCAGCGATATCACCTCGGCTCGATTCTGCTCACCGTTCCCGCCGAAGGTCCGTTTCTGTACAAAACCGGGCCTTATGAAGCGGCCATGCTGATCAATCAGCTTCAGCGCGATGCCAAGGTGCCGCTGATTGTGGGAGCGGACTTTGAGCGTGGACTCTCCATGCGTCTGACCGGGGTAACAACCTTCCCGCACGCCATGGCCTTCGGCGCGGCGGGCAAATCGGAATTTGCCGAGCAGTTTGGAAAGATAGTAGCGGAGGAGTCGCGAGCCATCGGCGTAGAGTGGAACTTCTTTCCGGTGGTGGACGTCAATTCCAATCCTGACAATCCCATCATCAATACGCGCGCCTTCGGAGAAGATCCCGCACAGGTCTCCGACCTGGCCCGCGCTTACATCCTGGCCGCACGCCGCCAAGGCATGCTGACTACGGCAAAGCATTTTCCCGGCCACGGTGATACCGGCACTGACTCTCATCTGGGGCTGGCGGCGGTGAACCGCACGCGCGACCAGATCGAGCAAATCGATCTACCGCCCTTTCGTGCCGCGATCAATGCCGATGTGGACTCCGTGATGATTGCCCACGTGACTGCGCCAGCGCTCGAGCCGGATGCCGATAGAGTTGCCACCACTTCGCCCGCAATTATTGGCCAGGTGCTGAAAAACGAGCTTCGTTTTAAAGGGCTGGTTGTCACGGATGCGATGGACATGGGGGCACTCACACGCCTATACCCGCTGGGCTCAGCAGCAGCGGGACATGCAGCGGTAGACGCAGTGAAGGCTGGCAACGATCTTCTGCTACTCCCCTCCGACCTCGATGGCGCTTACAAGGGCGTTCTGAACGCCGTCAAGCTGGGAGCGATTCCGGAAAGCCGTATTGACGAATCAGTGCTCAAAATCCTGCGAGCCAAGGCCAGCGTGGGACTCGATCGCGCCCGCCTGGTGGACATCAATGCCATTCCCAACATCGTAGACCGCCCGGAGAACCTGGATTCAGCGCAGAGGATGGCGAACGCCTCCATTACCCTGGTTCGGGACGATGGTCACGTTCTCCCGTTGACCAAAAATCATCGAACTTCTGCCCCGTCCCCTGCGTATGGAGAGATAGTGAGCCAGGAGAATACTGTGCTCTGCATCATCCTGACCGACGATGTGCGTACAGAATATGGCCGGCAATTCGAGCGCGAGTTGCGCCGCCGCATTCCTGACGCTCGGATCGTCTACATTGATCCCCGAATCGCCGGCCCCATGGCTCCGGAGGTTGAAAAAGCGGTGAATGCAGCGGGGAAAGTGATTGTTGCCGCGTATGTTGTGCCCACAGCAGGCAAAGCCGCCCGCAAAGAGGATGGCAAAGCCGTCAATATCATTGGTTTGGCGCAAACACCCTCGGCCTTATTGCAATCTATAATTGATAGTGGCCGGGGAAAAACCGTTCTGGTAAGTTTTGGTTCACCGTATCTGGCGGCGGATTTCCCGCAGGTGGAAAATTATCTCTGCGCTTACTCTCCCGTACCCATTTCGGAGATCGCCGCAGCGCGGGCATTATTTGCTGAGATTCCAATCCAGGGACACCTGCCGGTGACTGTTCCCGGCATCGCTCAGCGTGGCGCCGGGATTCAGAAACCGGCAGCCGCGAATCAATAAGGAGTATTTATGACGAAAAACGAAAATCGCGCCATCCTTGCTGTTCTCGGCCTTCTTTGCGCGCTGGTTCTGGCGGGCTGCTCCATTCATGCAAGTAAGAGCGGCGACGACAAGAACAAGGACGTCGACATCCGCAGCCCATTTGGCTCAATCAGTGTTCATGCAGGCAATACGGATGTGAAGGAGCTGGGGTTGCCGGTCTATCCCGGCGCTCGCCCGGCACAAGGGCACGGCGATGATGATGACAATGCAAACGTAAACATCACCAGCCCGTTCGGCGGCGTCAAAGTCGTGGTGCACAAGTTTGAGTCTGATGACGCGCCGGACAAGGTGCTCGACTTTTACCAGAAGCCGCTGGGGAAATTTGGCAAGGTCATCCAGTGCAATGGCGGCCCCAGCCAGAGTTATCACCATCATCATGGGGACGCGCCGGTTACGTGTGACGACTCCGGGCACAATTACGAAAAGGAGCTCAAGGTTGGCACAGAAAATAACCAGCATGTTGTTGCCGTCAAGCCTCGCGGAAAAGGGTCAGAATTCGTCCTGCTTTACGTGCGCGCCCGCGTAGATGACGATAAGGACACAATCTAGCCTGGGCGGGGCTTCACTTTGTGGATATCCAGGGAGTCAGAAGTCAGAATTCGTAGAATCGCATAGTGACAAGCCCCTGACTAGGCTTAGAAAAAGCAACTAAAGTTGCCGCCTGTCGCATCAGAACCTCTGTTTGAGCGCACTCTTTGGAGCTCCAGATCAGTACCTGTAAATACCTGGCGGCAGTGCTGGTGCAAGCGCTCTAACCACGCCTGACGCGGATCTGCTCAAGCTGCACGTCAAAAGCCTTGGGCGGTCATTCTTGTCCAACAATGTATTGATGAATGTAGCGGTTTCGCTACAGGCGCAGTTGGTTTGTTGGCCAGGCCGTTTTCGTCACGAGATCACCCGGAATCTCATTTGAACGATTCAACAATTTATGCCTAAGCACACCGCACTTAAGTTCAAAAGGAACCCGCACCTCGATCTGGAAGAAATGGTTTTGGAGAAAGTGCCCACGGGAATTTCCGGCCTCGATCAGGTAATGCATGGAGGTTTTCCCAGGAGCCGCATTGCGCTGGTGTGTGGCGGGCCGGGGGCCGGCAAGACTCTCTTTGGCCTCGAATTCCTCCTCCGCGGAGCAGAGCAGTTCAACGAGCCTGGGGTTTGCATCGCCTTTGAAGAAACCGCCGCAGAGATTATTACGAACATGGCTTCCCTGGGCCACGATCTCGAATCGCTGGTGCGCGAAAAGAAGCTCGCAATCGATTACGTCCACGTTGATCGCAAACAGATTGAGGAAACGGGTGAATATGATCTGGAGCCGCTGCTTATCCGCCTGCGTCACGCCATCGATCGACTGAAAGCGAAGCGAGTTCTCATTGACACGCTGGAGGTCCTGTTCTCCGGCCTTAAAGATGAAGGAGTTGTACGCTCTGAGTTATCGCGCATCTTTCGCTGGCTGAAAAATGCCGGGGTCACCTCCGTGATCACGGCTGAAACCGGCGGCAATGCCCTGACGCGTTATGGCCTGGAAGAATATGTGGCAGATTGCGTGATTGTGCTCGATCACCGTGTTACCGAACAGGTGTCCACCCGGAGGTTGCGCGTGGTTAAATACCGCGGTTCTTCGCATGAGACGAATGAATATCCCTTCCTGCTTACAGAAAATGGCATTTCAGTGATTCCTATCACCTCTATAGGGCTGACCCATTCCGCGCTTACAGAGAGGGTTTCTTCCGGCGTTGAGACGCTTGACGCCATGATGAGCGGCACGGGATTTTTCCGGGGTAGCAGCATCCTGGTCACCGGCTCAGCCGGTACCGGCAAGTCCAGCTTTGGCGCCGCATTCATCGATGCTGCCTGCAGCCGTGGCGAGCGCACCCTGTATTTCGCATTTGAAGAATCTCCCAGCCAGATCCTGCGCAACATGGGTTCCATCGGCATCAACCTGAACCGCTGGCTGAAACGCGGGCTGTTGAAAATCCATGCTGCCCGGCCAACATCCACGGGACTCGAAGCGCATCTGGCCATCATGCACCGGGAGATTGAAGAATTTTCCCCCCAGGTAGTGGTAATCGATCCCATCACGAATCTGGTTTCCGTTGGTGATATGGGCTCTGTAAAAGCCATGCTGACGCGTCTCATCGACTACCTGAAACTGAGAGGCATTACTGCTATGTTCACCAATCTCGCCGTTGTGCAGGAGGTTGAGGAAACAGCGGTGGGCATCTCCTCTCTTATGGACACGTGGCTGGTTTTGAAAAGCACTGCGCATGGGGCAGAAACGGTAAGGACTGTGAACCTGCTGAAATCGCGCGGCATGGCCCACGATACGGGCCAACATACTTTTATCTTGAGCGATAAAGGAATCGTAATCCATGGCAACGAGCAAACCATCAGCGCAACGCAAGCGCGCTAAGACGAATACCGGGACGAGCCCAGGTGGATCGCGCTCGAAGGAGGCAATCTGGGAGCTTCGGTTGTATGTCGCCGGCATGACTCCCACGTCTGTTCGCGCATTCGATAATCTCAAGCGGATTTGCGAAACTCACCTGCAGGGCGTGTACACCATTCAGGTCATCGACCTGGTGCAGCAACCCGCCCTGGCGAGCGGCGACCAGATTATTGCCGTGCCCACACTGGTCCGCCACCTGCCCACCCCGGTGAAAAAAATCATCGGCGATCTGTCGAATACCGAACGAGTACTTGTAGGACTTGATCTTCGACCGGCCGGAACTTCCGGAGCGGTCACACGATGAACTATGCCGGGACCGTTCTGCTGCTGGCCGATCGTCGCCGAAGCCACACCGATAAGGCCCTTCGCGCCGCGGGTTATCGAGTAATGCTGAGCTTCACCCCGGACCATGCCGTAGCGGTTTGTGTGGGCAATCAGGTGGATGCAGTGGTCCTGGACCAGGAGCACTTCGTGGTAACCGAGAACTGGTCGGTGGCGCAATCGCTGAAGATGATCAAGCCGCGGATCTGTGTGGTATTGGTGGTGAGAGGCAAAATTGTTCGCGGCGACCTTCCGTCTGGCATCGACGCTTTGATTGCCGACGGTGATATCAGAGGCCTGCTGAGAAAGCTCAAAGAATTGTTCTGAAGCTACCTGCGGCTGAGCGCGAAGGGTCCCGGGCTGGGGCGCCGCAACAAGGCAGGACTAGAAAACAATATAATTCCAGAAGGATGTCATCTTCCTGCTATCGTTGTGGCGCGGCGGTCGAAGACCAGACTACATTTTGTCCTTCATGTGGCGCCCCCCAAATCAGGGTTACGATTCCAGCCGCAAACGCAAACTCACCTTCCACTCCGCCATTGCCGCCGGGCACTCCTGAATCGGTCCAGCCGCCTGCCGTTCCAGTGTCGTTCGGCACACCCGGGCAGATTCGCTGGCGGGTATATCGCCGATTTGCCGTTCCTCTGTCAGTCGTTACGGGAATCGGCATGGCGTTCATTTTTCCAATAGGTTCATTGCTCTTCTTGGCCGCAATCGTCTACTGCGTGAGCCGGTATCGTCGGGAGCAGCCCGGCCCGTTCTCTCCTCTCCAGGGGGCAAAACTTGGCGCATTCAATGGTTTGGTCGCCTTTGCGGTTCTTACTGTTCTGATATTGAGCCTGGGCCGCGATGAATTTCGGCGCCAGATGGTCGATGTGCTGCAAAAACGTTATGCAGGCAATCCTGATCCGCAGCTGCAGCAGTTTCTGCATTGGGCAGCGACCAATCAGGGATTTCTGGTCTTCACAATCTTGATGCTGCTCTTCCTGCTGGCCCTTCTTCTTGTAATCTCAAGCTTTGCCGGCGCGCTCACGGTCACGCTTTCAGGCAACAAAAACCGTTGAGTGCGCTCGGGGCTACTTTGGCAATCTCGCAATGAATCGGCTATCATGCGATGCAGTATGAAAACCGCTTCTTCGCCGCGCATGCCGAATCTGCAGGAAAAAGGACGGATCATGTCCGCCTCAGAAATTGACCGCACTCTGGTCCGCCTTGCCCATGAAATCGTGGAGAAGAACAACGGAATCGAAGACCTGGTGCTGGTAGGCATCAAGCGGCGTGGGGTGCCATTGGCGAACCGGCTGGGGAAGCTGATCGAGAAGATCGAAAAGAAACCTGTACCAACGGGCACGCTGGATATCACGCTTTACCGCGATGATCTTTCCACGGTGGGCGTAAGTCCCGTGATCCAGAAAACCACGCCTCTGGGAGTGGAGATCGCCAACAAAAACGTGATCCTGGTAGACGATGTCCTTTACACCGGCCGCACGACCCGCGGCGCCATGGATGCTCTTTTCGATCACGGACGCCCGCGGCGCGTGCAGCTTTGCGTGTTGATCGACCGCGGACATCGTGAGCTGCCCATCGAAGCAGCCTTCATTGGCCGCACCGTCCAGACGACTTCCACTGAAATCATCGAAGTCAGGCTGAATGAAGTAGACAAGGAAGAACAAGTCATGCTGGTAGAGCGTGTATCGTAGAGAGCATGGCGCGTCCTCGCTCGCTGCTTGATCTGGAACATCTCAGCACCCGAGAAATTACTTTTATTCTGAAGCTCGCCCGCAAGATGCATTTGCGTCCTCCGCGTCCCTTGCTGCGCGGCAAGCGTATTGCCCTGCTTTTTTATGAAGCCTCAACACGCACGCGCGTCTCCTTCGAATTTGCCGCCAAACTGCTGGGCACGCACACCTCGGTCATTAACGCCACGGCATCCAGCATTGAGAAAGGGGAATCACTGGTTGATACCGGCAAGACGCTGCAAGCTCTGGGAGCGGATTGCATCGTGATGCGTCATCCTTCGTCGGGAGCGCCCAATGTGCTGGCGCGGAACCTGCGGGTCCCTGTGATCAACGCCGGGGACGGCATGCATGAGCATCCGTCGCAGGGGCTTCTGGATGCCTATACCATTCTGCAACACAAGAAAAATCTGAGAGGCCTGAAGATAGCGATGATCGGCGACATCCAGCACAGCCGCGTCGCCCGGTCCAATATCCATCTGCTTTCCAGGTTCGGAGCCGAAGTCGTTCTTTGTGGCCCGCTGGAATTTCTGCCCGAAGTTGCGCTCACGCTTGCGCCCAATCTCAACATCACCCGGCGCCTGGATGAAGCAGTAAGAAAAGCAGACGTCGTCATGATGCTGCGCGTGCAAAAAGAACGGCTGGTCGGCCTGGATATTGACGTCGAACGCTATATTGCCCACTTTCAACTCACCACTGAACTGCTCAAGCTGGCAAAGAAAGATGCTCTTGTGATGCATCCCGGGCCAATGATTCGCGGCATGGAAATCCAAACTGAGGTCGCGGACTCAGGGCAGTCAGTAGTGGAAGAGCAGGTGCAGAACGGCGTGTATGTAAGGATGGCGCTGCTGGCAATATGCACCGGGGTTCTTTGAATTTGCTTTTGTTCGCTTTCATTGGCGGCTAAATTGATTTTTGGTAATTGTTAAATGCTGCTCTTAATTAAAAACGGCCATCTCCTCGACCCATCGCAAAACGTTGATGGCGATTTCGATCTCCTGCTTGCCGATGGCCGCGTGGCGGAGATCGCGGAGCCCGGAAAGCTTCCTACCACGGCAGATGAGACTTTCAACGCCAAGGGCCTGATCGTCGCTCCAGGTTTCATTGATATTCACGTCCACCTGCGCGAGCCCGGGCAGTCTTACAAGGAAACGATTGCGACCGGAACAAAGGCCGCGGCGGCCGGCGGCTTCACCTCTGTCTGCCCCATGCCAAACACCTCGCCGATCAATGATTCGCCTGCCATTACTCGCTGGATGCAGGACCCGGAGCGTGGAGCGCATGTGAATGTCTTTCCAATTGCTGCTGCGACGATGGGAAGCCTGGGCCTGCAGCTCACGGATTTCGGCGCCTTAAAGCGTGCTGGAGCTGTGGCTGTGACAGATGATGGCAAGCCCATTCTGCGCGACGAGATCATGCAGGAGGCGCTGGCGGCCGCCGCGCAACTCAATTTGCCTGTCGTCCAGCACGCCGAAGATACGAGGATGACCCGCGATGCCTGCATGAACTCCGGGCCCACTGCGTTTCGTCTCGGCTTGCGCGGCTGGCCCGGCGAAGCTGAATCATCTGTTGTAAGGCGGGATATTCGTTTGGCCGCAGAAACGCACGGCCATCTGCACGTGGCCCATCTTTCAACGTCAGCGGCACTGGATGCTGTTGCGGAAGCGAAAAAAGCAGAGATACGCGTCACCTGTGAAGTCACGCCGCATCACTTCACCCTGCTGGACGAAGACGTGACGGACTACAACACGAATTTCAAAATGAACCCGCCGCTGCGCTCGCGTGAAGACCGCGAAGCGCTGCTCGCCGGTTTGGCTGATGGCACCGTAGATTGTGTAGCCACCGACCATGCTCCTCATGCGCACCACGAAAAGAATGCTGAGTTCGACCGTGCTCCCTTCGGAATCACTGGCCTGGAAACTGCACTGGGACTCTGCATTTCCGTGTTGCACGCCAGGCACAAGGTGCCGCTGAAGAGAATTGTTGAGCTGCTCTCTTGCAATCCCGCTCGCGTCATCGGACTGGAAAGCCGAGGGACACTTGTGCCGGGCGCCCACGCGGACATTACGATTTTCGATCCGAAGAAGAAATGGGTCTTCCGCACCGCCGAATCGTTTTCCAAATCAAAGAATTCTCCGTTTGACGACTGGCCAATGCAGGGCAAGGTAGTGGCGACAATCGTCGGCGCGAACTTTGCTTTCCGATCACGATAACGTTGCTCTGATTGCTTTTCTTCAGTGCGGCGACTTGAACACCTCTCCGCCTTTCATCACAAAGTCAATCTTCTGAAGCAGGGTGATATCACTCAGCGGATCGCCTTTTAGGGCCACAATGTCTGCATATTTTCCCGCGCTAATCCCACCCAGATCATTCTGCATGCCGAGGAGTTCGGCAGCGCTGCTGGTGGCGGAGCGGATGGCCTGAATCGGCGTCATGCCGTATTTCACCATGAATGGAAATTCGACCGCTGGATCGATGGCCCAATCGAAGCCTCCCACATCTGTGCCAAAAGCGATCTTGACTCCCGCATTCACTGCTCGCCGGAAAGTCTCACCATGGATTTTGAGCATGTCCATCCAGACTTTTGCGCCGGCAGCCGCGCGGCCCGGTGCCACATACTCACCGACGTACAGTGTGGGAACATAGTAGATGCCCTTCTGAACCATCGCCTTCATGTCTGCCTCGGCAATGTAGTTGCCATGTTCAATGGAATCTACGCCTGCCTCCACCGAGTTGTGCACGCCGTTTAAAGCCATAGCGTGGGAAGCAACTTTGTGGTGCTGGCGATGAGCCTCATCGACGATGGCGCGCAATTCATCCAGAGTAAAGGTGGGAATATCGTCCAGCACGCCATCCGGACGCAGAAAGTAACTGCGGTCGGAATAGACTTTGATCCAGTCGGCGCCGTAACTGATCTGCTCGCGCACGGCCTTGCGTCCGCCGTCCGGCCCATCCACCACCTGGACGCCGTGAGGCACCGGAACTTCCGGAGCATACCCGAGCAGCGGATAGGCTCCGGTTACGTCCATGGCGCGAGTCGCGACTTGCATTCTCGGGCCGGGAATAATGCCGCGACTGATGGCTTTCTTCAGATCGACATCGGCGTAGCCGGCGCCTTCAGTTTCAAGGTCGCGAATAGTCGTGAACCCGTACTCCAGTGCGCGTTTGACAGAACGGGTAGCCAGGATGGCACGATAGGCGACAGACTGCTTTAACAATTGCTCATCATAATCAGCAGCCGTGATGTCTCCCTGCAACAACACATGGGTGTGGCTATCAATGAGGCCGGGGAGGCAAGTGTGATCCGAGAGATCAATAACCTGCGCGCCTGAAGCAGAACTCTGGTTTTCTTGCACGTCCTTGATGCGCTCGCCTGCCACCGTGATCAGCACGTTGTGTTGTACCTGTCCAGTTGCCGGCTGAATAACGGAGCCGCAGCGAATCACGCGCATCACCGGTTGCGCAGGCTTTGCGGCAGGCTCCTGACAGACAGCAGCAGCGGCTAGACATAGAATCAAAAGTAGTTTGGAAAGAATCCTCATCAAATCACCTCCCGAGAAGCTGCTAATCGTAGCAGAATGTAACTCTTGCCGCAGATTACGCCGATCGGCGCAGATTGACTTCGCAGAGGAGATCCAGGTTGTTCCCGCATCTGCACCGTGCTTTGCATTTTCTACTGTGGATTTGCAATCTAGTAAAATAAAACTTGATCCGCACTTCTGACCCCGCCGGGTACAAAGGAACAAAACATGGCTACAGTTGAAAGCACACCAGCAACCTTCTGCCTTCCCCTCAGCCCATTTCGCAATGAGCCGCTCACGGACTTCAAAAATGCCGAGAATGCTCGGCGCATGCGCGAGGCGCTCAAAAAAGTCCGGGCGGAACTGGGCCGTGAGTATGACATCGTCATCGGCAATCAACTGGTCAAAACGGAACACAAGATCAAATCCGTCAATCCGGCATACCCGTCGCAAGTGGTGGGGATTACGCAGGAGGCCGGACGCGAGCACGCCGACCTGGCCGTTCAGGCAGCGGCTGCGGCTTTTGCCACCTGGAAAAATGCTCCTGTAGCCCAGCGCGCTGAACTGCTGACGACCGTCGCGGCCATTCTGCGCGAGCGCAAATTCGAATACTCGGCGTGGATGGTCTATGAGGTCGGAAAAAACTGGGCTGAGGCCGATGCGGACATCGCCGAAACCATAGATTTCGCCGAATATTATGCGCGCCAGGCTGTACGCCTGAGTGAGTCCGAGCCGGATGTGCAGTTGCCGGGCGAGCGCGACACGCTGATGTACATTCCGCTGGGAGTGGGCGCGGTCATTCCCCCTTGGAATTTTCCCAGCGCGATCATGGCCGGCATGACGCTGGCGTCTATTGTCTGCGGCAACACCGTGGTGCTCAAGCCATCACACGATTCCTCGATCATTGCGGCAAAATTCTTTGAAGTACTCCAGGAAGCCGGCATGCCGGATGGCGTTGTGAACTTCTGTCCGGGATCAGGCGCGACGTTTGGCACTGCTCTGGTAGAGCATCCGCAGGTGCGCTACATCGCGTTTACCGGATCCAAAGAAGTTGGGCTGGACATCAATCAGCGCGCGGCGGTCCCACGTCCGGGACAAAAGTGGATCAAGCGCACGGTGCTGGAGATGGGCGGCAAGGATTCGATTATCGTGGCTGACGATGCCAACCTCGACGCGGCCGTGGAAGGCGTGGTGCAGTCTGCCTATGGTTTCAATGGCCAGAAGTGCTCGGCGTGCTCGCGGGCCATTGTCGACGAAAAAGTGTATGACGTTTTCCTGGAGCGGCTGAAAGACCGGGTTTCGCAAATCACAGTCGGCGATCCTGCGGAAAACAAAGATATGGGCCCGGTGGTCAGCAAGAAACAGATGGACAAGGTGCTCAGCTACATCGAGATCGGGAAAAAGGAAGGACGGCTGATTGCCGGAGGCGGACCCGATTCTGATGCCGGCGAAGGCTATTTCATCAAACCCACGGTGTTTGCCGACATTGCTCCGGATGCGCGCATTTCGCAGGAAGAAATATTTGGGCCGGTGCTCGCGGTGATCCAGGCGCGCAATTACGATGACGCATTGAAAATCGCAAACAACACTGAATTCGGTCTGACCGGCGCTGTGTATTCGACGTCACGGGAAAAGCTGGAACGGGCGCGCCATGAATTTCATGTCGGCAATCTCTATTTCAATCGCAAATGCACCGGCGCGATTGTCGGGGCGCATCCTTTCGGGGGCTTCAATATGTCTGGCACAGATTCAAAAGCTGGCGGACCGGATTATCTGCTCCTCTTCAGCCAGGCCAAGAGCGCAGCGGAGAAGCTGGGGGATGCGGGGCCAGCCGATAAGAGAATGGCAACCAGGACGGAACCGTCTAGATAGGCTGCGGATTGTTGATTGAAAACATTGAAAACAGCAAGTCAGCGCCGTCCAGGGCCGCCGAATTGCTGTGAACCAACAACATTACTCCACAAACTCCCGAGAACAACAGGGTCTCTCCGCACGCCCAGCGAGGCGGTCGTGGCTCAAGATGACGGTGGCGCTGTTGCTTGCTTAGCCCTTTGAGGCGGATAAAAGCAGAATACAAATGACGTTTTCCTCTGCAGCAGCATCTTAGTAGGGGAAGGCCGGATTAAGGCGGCCCTTGCGGTCTGGCAGCTATCTACTAAAGAATCTAGCAGATACGGATTCAGGTATTTGACTTTGCCGCGACTGCTGGCTGAGAATAGGCAGCCTGAACGGAAGTTCGAAAAAAGAGTGCGCCGTGAGCCCGGGTGCATAGCCGTCAGAGGATTCATCTATGGCCAAAATCCTTTGCGTGGACGATGAGCCCCATGTTGTGACGCTGAAATGCGCCATCCTGGAAGCAGCAGGTCACACTGTGACTGCCTCGACTTCGGCGCGCGATGCCATCGACAAACTCCAGAAAAATACTTACGACGCTGTGGTAACTGACTGGCGCCTGGGAGATGCGAACGGCCGCGCGGTCGTGCAGGCCGCGAAAGGCCATAGCAGTATGCCCGTGGTTGTGGTTTCAGGTTACGTCGCAGAGGCCTTTCAGGCCGCTGAACCTCTTGCCGATTTATACCTCGAGAAACCCGTAAATCCGGAAGAGCTGGTCACCATTGTCAATGAACTGCTGAAGAGCAGTGAGAGAGCGGCGCCAAGATAGGCCACAGGCAACAGGCCACAGGCAATAGCAAAACCAGGGACGAGGGCCTTTAGCTTTTGGTTCTTCGCTAACCCGCAAAAAATCAAGACCGCACAGCAAAACAAAAGCTTCAACACAAAAAATCAAGGGCGAAGGCACTGCCTCCGCCCTTTTGATTTTCGCTGTGGCCTGTTGCCTATTGCCTATGGCCTATCTTGTTCCTGCAGCCACTGAGGTCGCTGCAGCTTCGGCCAGAATGCGGTGATGGATGGTGAACAGCGCCAACTCCAGCCGGTCAGAAACCCCGATCTTGTCATAGACGTTGCGCAGGTAGTTCTTGATGACCTGTTCCGTCGTGCCGAGCTGCACCGCGATCTCTTTATTCTTGTAACCCTGGACGATCAAGGCAACAATCTTCAATTCTTTCGCGGTGAGGCGGTCGCGCACGCGCGCGCCGACCAGGTCATTTTCCGCGGTCTCTTTGCTCTCATGGGTGTCCTGCACCCAGGTCTCACCCTTGTTGACTTTGCGGACACACTGCACCAGGGCTTCTCCGCTGACGTTGCGGTAGATGACGCCATTGACGCCATTCGTGAGGTAGTGCCGGGAGTCCTGCCCAGTCTCCGCAATCATCACCAACCTGGTTTTCAGTCTTCTCGCGGCTTCCACCACTTCCTGGAGGTTGGCATTCATGTCTGAGCCGAAAATCATGACGGAGGCATGAAATTTCTCCAATGCCATCATCATCTTTTCCACGGTTTCGGCCTGGGCCACGATGCGCAGATCGTCTTCCACCGCAAGAACCTTGGCTACGCCCGTGCGGAAGATTGCCTGGTTATCAGCCAAAATGATCTTCAGCATTATTTTTTTCCTTTGTTTTTACGAATGAATTTGTATTGATCGATGACGCAAGCGACGCCGTTTTTCTTTCTACCTTTGCCGTTTCTTTCGTCGCTCTCCCGCCGCACCACGCGACCGGTGCAATGCACCTCCACGTCGCTGGGCGTACCCAGAACTTTGGCGGGAAGAGTGATATCAAATTCAATCGAAGAACCGACTGCGAGATCAGTGTTGGCCTGAATGTAGACACCGGCAGAACTCACGTCTGCGGTGGTTCCCGCATTGGTTGCCGACGCTTTCTTTTGCCGGATGCGG
>DATDNH010000268.1:0-6905 GCA_036518395.1 Candidatus Angelobacter sp.
GCGGGAGTGCTGATTGCTGGATGGGGTTGGCTGACGTTTCGACGCATCAGGACCACCACGGTGCCGGGGAAAATTTCGTCTCAACTTGTAACCTGGGGCCCGTATCGATTTACCCGCAACCCAATGTATATCGGGCTGAGCCTTGCCTACGTCGGTGAAGCTGGACTGTTGCGACAGGCGTGGCCTGTGTTGCTGCTGCCTTTAGTGTTGGCCTACGTGAACTGGGGTGTGATTCGCATCGAAGAGCGCAGGCTGGAAGAGACGTTCCCGACGCAATACCCAACGTATCGAACGAAAGTGCGGCGGTGGATTTAGACGGAACACGCAACATAAACGAAAGAGACACAGGAGGGTTACCCCGTCCCTCTGTCACGAAAACTTCGTGAAATGGGCTCGTTGTCGAGTTGGAGACGACAGCGCTGAACTTACCAGCCCACTTTACCCGCGGACCCGCGAAGAATACTTTATTGGCAAATTCGAGGAGCTTGGCGATGTTGGGGCCTGACATTCCGGTATGCGAAACGAATCGCAAACCTCCTTTTCGTGGCACGTGGCATTGGGAACGATTTCGTTCACGATTTGCTTCGCGGCTTGGGGTTTAATCAGCGCCTTCGCGCCACAATTCCGGAAGCTCTTTGAACTGACGCCGAGTCAAAGTGCCGTCCTGGTCGCTACGCCGGTGATCCTTGGCTCGCTTGCGCGAATTCCCGTCGGCATGTTGACCGACCGGCTTGGTGGACGGCTGGTGTTCTGCGTTTTGATGGCTGTTTGCGCCGTGCCGGCATTTCTCGTGCCGACGGCCGCCAGTTTCGCACAACTCGTCGTCGTCGGTTTTTTTCTCGGACTAGCTGGCTCATCGTTTGCGGTCGGAGTGGGCTACGTTTCGCGCTGGACGCCACCGGCCAAGCAAGGCGGCGCGCTGGGCGTTTATGGGCTCGGCAACATTGGCCAATCTGCGGCGGTTTTTCTCGGCCCATTGATCGGCGCCTCGCTTGGCTGGCAATCAGTTTATCACGGCATGGCGGTCTTGCTTGTCGTCTGGGCGATTGCATTTGCACTGCTCGCGCGCAATCCGCCGCAAACCAAACGCCCAGCGTCAGTTGGCGAGATGTTCTCCGTGCTGGCCCGCGAAAAGCTCTCCTGGGCTCTCGCCGCGTTTTACTTTCTGACCTTTGGCGGATTTGTCGCATTCTCAATTTATCTGCCGTTGTTGCTGCGCGACGAATTTGGTTTAAGTATTGCCGACGCGGGCTTTCGTGCGGCTGGCTTCGTTGTCCTCGCCACATTGTTGCGCCCGGTCGGGGGATGGCTCTCTGACCGCATTGGCGGGGCACGGGTGCTGGCAGGCGTCTTTCCGGGGATCGCCTTGTTTGCGCTCCTGCTGGCGTGGCCCGCGATGCTGCCGTTTACTGTTGGCGCGTTAGGCTGTGCAGCTTTGTTGGGCTTGGGGAATGGCGCAGTGTTCAAGCTCGTCCCGCAATTCTTTCCGAAAGAAACCGGAACGGTCGGGGGGCTGGTTGGCGCGCTGGGCGGTCTGGGCGGCTTCTTTCCACCCTTGTTGCTTGGCGTTTTCCGGCAGCAACTCGGCGTGGTCTGGCCGGGCTTCATTCTTCTGTCCGCTACTTCGCTCGCTCTGTGGTTTACAAATCGCAAAGTATTCCTGCCGCGTCAGGAAACCGCCGAACTGAGCTTGCCTCCCGAAATGACCTTGATGGCCGACCGGCTTCGAGCGGCAGCTTGGGCCACCATGTGGACCGGCATTCTCGTAGCTGCCATTGTCGTTGGTTCGCGCAATCTCCAGAACTTCGACGCCGCGCTGGTCATCTACACCTTCGCCTGCATTTTTTCGTGGTGGGGCGTGACCTATCATTATTATGTCTGGCTGCAAAAGCCGCCGACGAAGGTTTTCTGGCGGCGCGGTTGGGAGATGTTTCGTCGGGAAGGAATCCTCCGCAGCACGACTCGCGCATTCGCGTTGAGCGGACGTAACATCGCCTGGCAGACGTTCATCTACCATCGGTCACACCTGCGCTGGTGGATGCACCAATTCCTTTTTTGGGGTTGCATCCTCGCGGCAGCGATCACTTTCCCTCTTGTATTCGGTTGGATTTACTTCGAGTCCGCGCCGAAAGACCAGATGACTTACGTGACTTATCTGTTTGGCTTCCCGATGATGTCATTCAAACTGCGGACGATTCTTTCGTGGGTCATTTTCCACGGGTTGGATTTCGCTGCCGTGTTGGTGCTGGCTGGCATTGCGCTTTCGCTGTGGCGGCGGATGCTCGACCTAGGCGCGCAAGCGGTGCAATCGTTCGCGATGGATTTTCTGCCAATTATTTTGCTCTTCGCGATTTCGATTACCGGGCTGGCCCTAACGGTGTCGTCGCTGTGGCTGCGCGGCACCTTTTACGGATTTCTTTCAATTCTGCATGCCATTACTGTGATTGCCGCGTTGCTCTATCTGCCGTTCGGGAAATTTTTCCATATCTTTCAACGCCCGGCGCAGCTCGGCGTGAAGTTTTATCACGCTGCCGGGGACAAAGACGAGGGCGCATTATGCGCGCGTTGTGGGCAACGCTTTGCCTCGCGCATGCACGTCGAGGATTTGAGATCCGTCCTCACACAATTGGGCTTCGATTACGAAATGCCCGGGCCGGCGGGTCATTGGCAACAACTTTGTCCAGCGTGCAAACGCAAGGCGATTGCGACCGCGCAACTCAGATTGAAGGAGGACCAACATGGCTAAAGCTCCGCTTCCCGTCGAAACGCTGATTGAGCGTTATGGTCCGCACTTGAATTACGCCCCGCCAGGAGGGTGGCGCGATGAATCGCGCCATCCCGCAGACCGACTCGTCAAAACACACTGCTGCTTTTGCGGCCAGCAATGCGGCATTCAACTCAAAGTGCGCGGCGATCAAGTCATCGGCTTCGAGCCCTGGGAGGAGTTTCCGTTTAACAAAGGAATGCTCTGCCCGAAGGGTGTGAAGCGTTACTTGCAAGCGAATCATCCCGACCGCTTGCTCGATCCATTGTTGCGGACAGAAAACGGATTTCGCGTGGCGACCTGGGACGAAGCGCTCGACTTCACTGCTCACCGCCTCCGTGAAATCCAGGGGCGGCACGGCAAGGACGCGGTCGCGATTTATGGCGGCGCGTCGCTCACGACGGAAAAATCTTATCTGCTGGGAAAATTTGCGCGCGTCGCGCTTGGCACGCGCCACATTGATTACAACGGCCGGCTTTGCATGGTTTCAGCAGGCACGGCCTACAAATTGGCGTTTGGCGTGGACCGCTCGCCAATTCCGTGGAGCGACATTCCAAATGCGCAGGTGCTGCTCATCGCCGGCTCGAACGTCGCCGAGTGTTCGCCTATCACGACCGACTACGTCTGGCGCTGTCGCGACAACGGTGGGAAGCTCATCGTCATTGATCCGCGCATGACGCCAATCACGCGCAATGCCGATCTCTATCTGCCTGTGCGTCCAGGGATGGACGTAGTTTTGCTGATGAGCCTGTTGCATGTGATCCTTCGCGACGGATTGGAAGACCGCGAGTTCATCGCGAAATATACATCCGGTTTCGAGCCAATCGCAGAGTCGGTGAAGCAATACGATCCGAAACGAGCGGCCGAACTGACCGGCGTGCCGCCCGATTCCATTGAAAAGGCGGCGCATTGGTTTGGGGAGGCTGATCGCGCTATTGCGCTGCACGCGCGCGGAATTGAGCACCAATCCAAGGGGGTCGAGAATTGTTCAGCGATTATCAACCTTTGTCTGGCAACCGGCAACCTCGGGCGCGAAGGCGCGGGTTGCGCAATGATCACCGGGCAAGGCAACGGTCAGGGAGGGCGCGAACACGGACAGAAATGCGACCAATTGCCGGGTCAGCGTCAAATTGACGATCCCGAGGCCCGGGCGCACGTCGCGAAGGTTTGGGGAATCTTGCCCGAGGAAATTCCCCAGGCGGGATTGAGCGCGCAGGAAATCATGAACGCGATTCACGCGGGCGAAATCAAGGCGCTGCTTTCAATGTGTTTCAACCCTTTAGTGTCCCTCCCGAACGCGGATTTCACGCGCCAAGCGCTGGAGAAGCTGGAGTTTTTCGGGGTGGTGGACTTTTTCCTGTCGGAAACCGCGCATCATGCGGACGTGGTGCTGGCCGGGAGCTTGCAGGAAGAGGATGAAGGCGTAACAGCGAGCGTGGAGGGCCGCGTCATCCACATTCAGAAAGCGGTTGACCCTCCGGGCAATGCGCGCGTGGATTGGGAAATTTATTGCGACCTCGCCCGGCGGCTGGGCAAAGAAAAGTTTTTCCCCTACAAGTCTTCGCGCGACATTTTCGGTGAACTCCGCGAGGCGTCGCGCGGAGGCCACGCCGATTACTACGGCATCACTTACGAAAAGATCGACCGACAGATGGGTGTGTTTTGGCCCTGTCCGTCGCTCGATCATCCGGGCACCCCGCGACTATTCGAGGATTTGAAGTCCTTGCATCGCGACGGAAAATTCCGCTTCGTGCCGACGCCGTATCGCGAAAGCGGCGATCCGGTGAATGAGGAGTTTCCGGTCTATCTCACAACTGGTCGCGTCGTGAGCCAGTATCTTTCCGGCACGCAGACTCGGCGCATCGGAGCGTTGGTGGACCAATATCCCGAGCCGCGCGTGGAGATTCATCCGCGCCTGGCGCAAGAGCACGGGATCAAAGACGGCGACTGGGTATCAATCACGAGCCGGCGCGCAGAAATCATTTTGCGAGCGATGGTAGTGCGGACGATCCGGCCCGACACAGTGTTCATTCCCTATCATTGGGCGGGGACAAAGAGCGCGAACAAGCTCACGCATCGAACGCTCGATCCGCGCAGTAAAATTCCGGAGTTCAAAGTTTCGGCGTGCCGCATCCGAAAGGCCCCGAATCCGCCGGAGTGGGCCCAGGATGGAAATGTGAAAACGAGCTAACATGTTCGGGTACGAATTCTACGTTGATCCTTCGCGCTGCATTGGCTGCCAGTCGTGCGTGAACGCCTGCGCCGAGTGCGAGACCCATCGCGGCACGCCGATGATTCATGTAGATTACTTGGACCGCGCCAATTCCATCTCGACCGTGCCCTTCGTGTGTATGCACTGCGACGACCCGACTTGTGCCAAGGTCTGTCCCGCCGACGCGATCAAGAAGACCGAGGATGGCGTGGTGCAGTCGTCGCTCAAGCCACGCTGCATCGCGTGCTCGAACTGCGTGCTGGCGTGCCCGTTCGGCATTCCAAAAATGATGACCGAGTTGGAGCAGATGATGAAGTGCGATATGTGCTACGACCGCACGTCCGAAGGCAAGCGCCCGATGTGCGCCACCGTCTGCCCCAGCCAGGCGCTGGCTTACGTGCCGCGCGAGCAGATCGAACGGATGCGCCGGGACAAACCGACCAACGTTTTCGTGTTTGGCAAACAACGAGTGACAACCAAAGTGTTCATGATGATTCCGCCGGAACGCGACGCCCTTTCGGTGGATGTCGCCGATTACATGTGGGAGGCGAAGACATGAAACCGCATAGCAATCCGGACCCGCTCTGGCGGGATGAGTTTTCCATTCACACCGCCGACGAACGTTATGTCAGCCGCCGGCAGTTCACCAAGTTTCTCGTGCTCACGAGCCTGGGCATGTTCGCCGGCAATCTATGGATATTAGTTCGCTCCGCGTTCAGCAAAACGCCGGCGTATTCCGGCAAGAGCATTTGCCGTGCGAATGATGTCCCTGTGGGCGGTGTTTGGCTCTTTCGCTATCCTTCCGAAAAAGACCCGTGCATTTTGATCCGGCCCGACGAGGACACTTATGTCGCCTATAGCCAGAAGTGCACACATCTTTCCTGCGCGGTTTTCTACTCGCGGGAAAAAGACCGTCTCGAATGTCCATGCCATGAAGGGTATTTTTCCGTCCGGACCGGGAACGTGCTGCAAGGCCCGCCTCCGCGTCCATTGCCGCGTGTGATCCTCGAACGGCGCGGCGACGAAATCGTGGCAGTCGGAATTGCGACCTGAAAAGAAACCTGAACCATGGATCGGCAAGACCAACCGACTCAAAAGCGCGGATTGACCGCAATTGATGGCGCGTTGGCGCTCATCGCCTTGCTCCTTATCGTGCAGATGTGGCTGCTGACGGCTACGCTGGAATCATATCTCGCCGGACATCGCGAGGTAGTTCTGCCGGCGGCAATCATTTCCGGAGCGCTGTTTCTCGTTTGTGCAGGATTGTATTTGTTTGTGCGCCGGATTGATGCAGAAGCGCGCGCTCGCCAGAAGAAAGAGGAAATTCCCATGCTATGAAAGAGACGAAGGATAGCACGCCTCAGCCTGATTGGGACCCGACATCCTCGGAAGTGAGGCGGAATCAGCGCGCCGCATACGATAAGATGCGCCACCGTTGCCCCATCCCCTACGGTGAGTTCATGGGGTGGTCACTCTTCCATCGCGAAGACGTGATGCGCGTGCTCCTGGATCACAGCACATTCAGCAGTGCCGTATCGCAGCACCTCTCCGTGCCCAGTGGTAGCGGACCCGCACCGGTGAAACGTCACTGAAGTAATCTTGCCCCGGCCGACATTGCTTTGAAGAGCATTACATGCACGCTAATATGTGTTTCGTCAAAAAAATGATGTGAGTTTGAATTGAGCCGAGGATTCGCGAGTCTAGAATATAGCTCAACTTAAGATCCTATCGTTCGCGGCGACTTGGTTCGCGGTTCCAACGCGACGTGAAAGTAGTCAAATGTTCAGACTTCGGATCCGGTTTAAGAGGCAGCCTAACCGATGGTCGAGGCCGCTATCGTTAGGCATCCTCCTTTTGAGCCGATTGACTGCAACGGTCCTGAGGTACGATATCCCCAACGCTCGAGCTCGCAACGAGCGCCGGGCTGAA
>DATDNH010000269.1:0-9775 GCA_036518395.1 Candidatus Angelobacter sp.
TGGACTTTGACGGCACCGTCAAATCTGACGGCCGTCAACTGGTCTCCAACGGAAAAGCGAAAGCCACCAATCTTCGCCTGGTAAAGGGCGGTTCGCCTGCGCATAAGCCTGTGAGTCTGGACTACAAGTCCAGCTACGGGCTGGACTCCGACACCGGCACCATCAATGCCGACGTCCACACTGGTGGCAGCACAGCCAGCGCCAACGGCACACTGAATGCCCATGGTGAGGATACGATCGCGCGAGTGAAGCTGGAAGGCAAAAACATGGCGGTGAATGACGTCCAGGAACTGCTGCCTGCTTTCGGCGTGAATCTTCCTTCGGGAGCGTCGTTGCAGGGCGGGGTCATCAACATGGGACTGAACGCGGAAGGGCCGCTGGATCGCCTGGTCATCAATGGGCCGGTAAATATCTCCGGGACCCATCTCACTGGTTTCAATCTCGTTTCCAAGCTGGCCGCGCTTGCCGCATTTACCGGAATGAAGCCCAGCAGCGACACGCTGATCCAGACGTTCAGTTCAGGGTTGCGGGTGGCGCCTGAAGGAGTGCGCGCGGACAATATTCTTCTCGATATGCCCGCCATCGGCCAGCTCACCGGCGCCGGCACTATCAGCAACAATCAGGCGCTAGCGTTCAATATGCTGCTCAAGATGGCGAACGGCGGTGGAATGCTGGGGCAGCTAACGAACATCGGCGCCAGCGCACAAAGCAAGGGCATACCCTTTGTCATCGAGGGAACTACTGCAAATCCTGTGTTCCGGCCGACAGCCGCCGGAGTCGCCGGCCTGCTGACCAATGTGGTGGGCGGATCCCAATCTCAATCGCAGCCGGGACAGCAGGGGCAACAGGGAATTGGCGGGCTGCTGGACAATCTGTTGAATAAGAAGAAGAAAAAGCAGTAGTTAGTACTTAGGATTTGGTACTTAGCAAAAAAGCAGGAAATCAGAAGGCAGGAGCGCAAATCGCGCATCTTTTGGGTGTTCAGGGAGCCCACCGGCCCGAGACCGACAGGCTCCAAGCGACGTGTGATTCCGAACGGGTCCTGTCACAAACACCCCTCACTTACCGTCAATGCTGGAGGAAGTCGAGAATAAAGGTCAGATTATGACTTTGGAAGTTCCTGTCAGCACCTCCGAACACAATCATGCGTCGATTCGCGTGATCAAACACAGCCACTTGGGAATAGTTGGCTCCAGGGGGTGTTCCGAGTTGCCCGATCTGCTTCCAATTGGGAGTTGCCGTGCCATGGCCATCCGCATTTGTCAGCTTCCATACATCGCCAAGAGGCGTGTAGCTTTGAGTCAGATTAGACCATTGCAGGCCTCCAAAAATGTACATCGTGTTGGCGGCGGAGTCGTAGACCGCCGAATGGTTAGTCCGTGGTGCGGGTAAATCCCCCGTCGGCGCCAGCTGTGTCCATGTTGGTGTACTGGCCCCCGATCCGTCTGCGCTGGAAAGCACCCACACGTCGTTGTACTGAGCGATGTTGTATGGACAGCAGGCGCTGATCGCGTCATTCCCGCCGAAGATCGTCATCAGGTTCTGCGTCTGGTTGTATGTGGCCGAATGGCCTTCGCGAATGCCCGGCAACGGTCCCGCGGGTGTCATGGTGTTCCACGCCGAATTCGTGGCGTTGGCAGGGGCCAGGATCCGCGTGTCGTTCTGGTCGGTGCCGAAGAAAGCCAGCCCACCGCCAAACACGATCATCCTTTGGTTTGACAAATTGTAAACTGCACTTTGAGCTTCTCGAGCTTCGGCGGGATTTGTTGAGCTCTGTGACCACGCTGGTGCTCCCCCCAAACCATTGGCATTGCTGAGCACAAACACGTCTGCTAACGGTGCGCCACAGTTGGCTAAACATCCTCCATAGACGATCAACTGGTTAGTAACGGAGTCATAGACTACCGTGCTCTCCCCGTTGTTGGTCGGCGATAGGCCCGCTGGCGTGAGTTGGGTCCACGTGGCAACGCCGCCAAGTCCATTGGCATTCTCGAGTACCCAGACCTGGGCTCCTGTTTGTGCGGGGAAGAAAGCGATGAGGCGGTTGTTCGCAACGTCGTAGCCACCGCCGCTAACACCCGTCGCGGGAGGCGAGCCAACTGTAGCCAGCTGCGACCATGTTTGCGCCGTTGCCGGCATGGTGAAAAGAACCAAAAGGGTAAGAACCAGGACAGTCAAATACATCATCATGCGTTTCATGCCATCCTCCAAAGGTTTTCAAAGAATGTGTAAATCGTTGCAAGGTGTCGATATACTCTTTGTGAATTTCCTGGCACTAGCACTCTCATAACTCTGAGCCTTGCCCAGATTTCGCAGCTCCGTTTTCGGAAACTACGAATCAGCAAAGAGCGAGAAATTTTGTGACGGGATGGGAAGATCAGTAAAGAGGCAAGAAGGGGTTGATGAGGGTTAGAGGTGGCATGCCTCAAAAAGAACGCAAACGCCTGGACTCGTGGGGAGAAATAGCTAACTATCTTCGTCGCGACATCAGGACCGTCAAAAGGTGGGAAAAAGAAAAAAGACTGCCCGTACATCGTCTCCCGGGCGGCAAACGGCAGCCGGTATTTGCCTACCAGGACGAAATTGACGCATGGTCTTCCAGCGGTGAGAGTAGAAACGCCCTGACCGACGACCAGCCTCTCGACTCGGAGGTTGGTCGGGCCATTGCTTCCCCGCATGCCCCTTTGAGGAAATGGCGACCGATGGGACTCATCGTGGCCTCTGGAGTATTTATTCTGCTTGGCTTGGGAGCGATGATCGCAGCCCGCTTTAGACCAATTCCGCAGCTCAACGTGATCCGTTATGCTGCGCTGACCAGCGACGGTCGGGACAAAAGTGGCGCGAGGCTCCTTGCGGACCGCGAGCGCGTGTACTTCGCAGAGCGGGACCCAGACGGTGTCACGCTTGCCGCAGTCTCGGTTACCGGTGGCGGAATTGAGGTAATCCCTCTCCCTGTGCACGATGCTGTTTTCTATGATCTTTCTCGACAGGGCTCCGAGTTTCTGGCGGGACGATCATTTTCGGACCAAGGAGATGGAGACCTTTGGATCGTTCCTTTGGGTAAATCGCCCAGGCGTGTAGGAAGCCTGAGAGCCAATTTTGCCAGCTGGTCTCCTGATGGACGGCAACTTGCCTTCACTCTGCACGAGAGCGTATTTGTTGCAAACGCCGATGGACTGGGACCACGCCAAGTCACCAGCGTCCCAGGACAAGCGACCGAGGCCCGCTGGTCCCCGGATGGAAAGAGACTCCGTTTCACGGAAAACAACTATCACGATGGCGAGCTTTCACAGTCAATTTGGGAAGTAGGAGCAGACGGCTCCAATCTCCATCGGCTTTTGCAGGGTTGGAGCAACTCCGGTCACGAAAGCGGCGGCACGTGGACGCCGGATGGAAGGTTCTTCATCTTTCAATCCACGCGGGAGGGTCGGACTGATCTGTGGGCGGTCTCGGAACAGCGGAAGCTTTTCGCAGGAGATTCCGCACAGCCAGTGCGCCTTTCTTCTGGACTCCAGGGCTATGTGCTTCCCGTTGTTGCCTCAGACGGCAAGCAGCTATTTGCCCTTGGCAATCAACCACGAGGAGAGCTTGTACGCTTCGATTCACGTGTTCGAGAGTTTGTTCCCTTTCTGGGGGGAATCTCAGCAACCTGGGTCAGCTTCAGCAGATTCCGTAGATCGCTTGCTTACATCGACTACCCGGAGATGACAATCTGGCGCGCCGAGGTAGACGGAAGCCGCAAGTATCAAATCACCTTTTCGCCACTCCAGGTGGAGGGGTTCTCCTGGTCACCTGATGAGAAGTGGCTTGCATTGCGTGCTCGGACTCCGGGTAAGCCCTGGATGATCTACCTGGTCCCTCCTCAGGGTGGTGAGCCGAAACTGTTGATACCTGGCGAAGCGGAGCAGGGAGTTCCCACATGGTCGGCAGACGGCGGAACAATCGCATTCGGCGATGTACCTAAGGTCTTTGGCCAGGCATCCGGAACGGAAGCAATCCACATATTGGAATTGAGCACTCACAAGCTATCTGAACTGCCGGGGTCGCGAGGACTTTGGACCGCTCGGTGGTCGCCAGATGGCCGTTCTCTTGCAGCGTTGACTATCACCGGTCAGCAGCTCATGATCTACGACATCAAAACGCGGAAATGGCGGCCGACCGATGCTTACAAGGTCAATAATCCCAACTGGTCAGCCGACAGCAAGTACATTTATTTCGATACCGAAGGAAATGACCGAGTGCTTTGTCGTCTGGATGTCGTCCATGGGCGCGTCGAGCAGTTGGTCAGTTTACACAATTATCCCCGGCTCGCTTGGGGATGGAGCGGCGTCGCTCCTGACAACTCTCCTGTGATTCTGCGTAACCTCGGCACGACAGAGATCTATTCACTCACTTTAGAATCCCGCTAGGAATCAAAGCACCGAAACGTGTGGAAGTTTGAAAACTGTGTTGGTCTTCAACCCCGTCCCTCTGGTGCAACACCAAAGTGCTCTAAGCATGACTGGACAGAGCAGCGGCTGGTACAATAATGCATCACCTCCAATCCCAGAAACTAAACCGAAAGATGTGACCATGGCCAGAAAATCATACTTATTTATCACAGTGTTTTTGCTGGTTGCAGCCGGCCTGCGCGCGGACAACGTTGTGGATGAGATCGTCGCGCGCGTGAATGACTCCATCATTACCCGTTCTGATTATCAGCGGGGCACGGAGCAGGCGCAGGAAGACCTGAAGCAACGCTTCCCCTCAGAATGGCAGGGAAAATGGGACGAGCGGCAGAAGGATGTTTTGCGCGACCTCATTGACCAGCAGCTCCTGATCGATAAAGGCAAAGAGCTGGGCATCACCGGGGAGACGGAGATGGTGAAGAGGCTGAACGAATACCGCCAGCAGATGGGCCTGGCCACCATGGAAGACCTGGAAAAAGCGGCGCAGCAGCAGGGCGTCTCTTATGAAGACTTCAAGGAGCAGATCAAGAACAGCATCATCACGCAGAAGGTGATCGGGCAGGAAGTAGGCGCGCACATCCACATCACCAATGAAGAGACACAGGCGTGGTACAAGGAACACCAGAAAGAAATCGAAGCGCCGGAGGAGGTAAAGCTGGCCGAGATCCTGGTTTCCACGCAGGCCCCAAAACCGGCCACGGATGACAAAAATCAGAACGCCCAGCAGAACGCTCCACTTCCCGAAGACCCCCAAAAGGTAGCCGAGGCGCAGGCCAAGGCCGAGCAGCTTTTGCAGCAGTTGCGCAAAGGCGCGGATTTTGCCGCGCTGGCAAAAAAGAATTCTGATGGATCTACTGCAGCCCAGGGCGGCGAAATAGGATCATTCCACCGCGGCGAGATGGACAAAGAGCTGGAAGACAAGACATTCTCGCTGAAGCCGGGGGGCGTTTCAGACGTAATCCGCACCCGTCAGGGGTTCATCATTTTCAAAGTATTGGCGCACCAGCAGGCCGGAGTGCCGCCGTTGGAAGATGTCAGGAAGAAAATTGAGGAACTGCTGTACGTGCAGAAGCTGGAACCGGCCGCGCGCGCCTACCTGACCAAGCTGCGCGAGGAAGCCTTCATCGAAATTCGCCAGGGATACACTGACTCGGGCGCCAGCCCGAACCAGACCAAGCCGATCATCGTGGCCGCGAACACCAATGGCGATGAGATAAGACAGGCCAAAAAGAAAAAGAAGAAGCATTTCCTGGTGTTCTGAAACTCGCCTGACAATTCGCCAATTGCGGTGGTCGCCGAGCCGTGAGGCGCTCATCTTCCGCTAACGGATTGCTGCAAATGGCTCTGGTACCATGCAAAGTGATCACTCCCATGGTCTTCCATGCCTAAACCGCAAAGCCGCGGCGGAGCGCGAATGAGAGTAGATGCTGACCGCGGTGAAGAGCTGCGTGAGGAGTTCCGCAGCCTGTATGGCGGGAGCTGCAGCGTCTATCGCGCACCCGGCCGCATCAATCTGATTGGCGAGCATACGGATTACAACGACGGCTTTGTCCTGCCCGCGGCAATTCAGTTCTATTGCTGGATTGCAATTGCGCCGACCAGCGATCGCTGCATCGAAGTGCACTCTGTAAATCTCAACCAGCATCGCACCTTCCATCTTGATCGGCCGCGACGCCAGGGTGAATGGAGCGATTATGTGCAAGGAGTCGCCGTCATTCTGGAGCAGTCAGGAATCCGGCTGCCGGGCGCAAGAACTCTCATCTCCAGCGAAGTTCCCATGGGCTCGGGACTCAGTTCCTCGGCAGCTTTAGAAGTTGCCGCCGGCTTTGCCCTGGTGGATACGCAACAAAAAACCTGTGACCGTCGCCAGCTAGCGCTTGCCTGCCAGCGCGCAGAAAATGAATTCGTGGGCGCCCGCTGCGGAATCATGGACCAGTTTGTTGCCTGCTACGCTCGAGCCGGGCATCTGCTCATGCTTGATTGTCGTACACTGGAGCACAGCTTCCTGCGCTTTCCCGAAAGCGTGTGCATGGTCATCTGCAACACCATGGTCAAACACGCCAACGCCGCCGGCGAATACAATACGCGCCGCGCCGAATGCGAAGAAGGCGTCCGGCTGCTGAAAGAGAAGTTCCCGGCACTGTCGGCATTGCGGGACCTGACTCCGTCCGACGTTGAGCGCTGTGAAGAACTGCTTCCCGCGGTAATCCAGAAACGCTGCCGCCATGTAGTGAATGAAAACCAGCGCGTGCTGTCTGCGGCGGCCGCTTTGGAAACCGGTGATCTTAACAAGCTTGGTGAATTGATGGCCGAGTCTCACCGCAGCCTGCGAGAGGATTATCAAGTCAGCTCTCCGGAACTCGATCTGATGGTTGAACTCGCCAACCAGGTCCCGGGAACCTATGGCTCGCGCATGACCGGCGGCGGTTTTGGAGGTTGCACGGTGAACCTGGTAGCCGCAGAGACGGTATCCGAATTTCAAAACAGCATTGCGACTGCCTATCAAGCGCGCACCGGAACCGTTCCGGAGATTTATGTTTCAGCTCCTTGCGCGGGAGTCCAACGCTGGGACGATATCGAATGACTCTGGACGACCTCCTTCATCGACCGCATCGCCGCTTCAATCCCCTGACGCGCGAATGGGTCGTAGTTTCGCCGCAGCGCATGGAGCGGCCATGGCAGGGGCTGGTGGAAAAGCCGCCGCAACCCGCCGCAGTCGCTTACGATCCGGAATGTTATCTTTGTCCCGGTAATGCGCGAGCCGCCGGCATCCGCAACCCGGATTACAAATCAACGTTCGTTTTCGATAACGATTTTGCAGCGCTGCTTCCCACAACATCTCCCGAGCAAATCGAGGTCGACGGCTTGCTGATCGCTCATGGGGAGCGAGGCATCTGCCGCGTGGCGAGTTTTTCCGAGCGCCACGATCTCACACTGGCGTTGATGCCAGAGCGGGACATCAGGAGAGTGGTCGATATCTGGGTGCAGCAATACAAGGAACTGAGCAGCGTTCCCTGGGTTGAGCATGTGCAGATTTTTGAAAATCGAGGCGCGATCATGGGCGCCAGCAATCCGCATCCGCACTGCCAGATCTGGGGCAACGCCAGCCTGCCCAATCAGGCAGAACGGGAACTGGTGTCACAGGCCGAATACCACGAGAAGCACAATTCATGCCTGCTGTGCGATTATCTTGATCTGGAATTGAAGCAAGAGCTGCGAGTAGTCTCTAGAAACCAGCACTTCGTTGTGCTGGTTCCATTCTGGGCAATGTGGCCTTTTGAAGTGATGGTACTGAGCGCGCGGCATGTCGGCGCCATGGATGCGCTGAGTGAAACAGAACTCAATTCCCTGGCGGAAATTCTTCGCCGTCTGTGTGTGCGTTACGACAATTTGTTTGAAGTGCCGTTTCCCTACACCATGGGATTTCATCAAAAGCCTACGGATAACTCAGCGCACCCGGAGTGGCATTTCCACGCTCATTACTATCCGCCGCTGCTGCGTTCGGCGACGGTGCCGAAATTCATGGTTGGATTCGAAATGCTCGGCTCGCCACAGCGCGACCTGACTCCGGAAGTCGCGGCCGAAAGATTGCGCGTGCTAAGTGAGGTGCACTATCAGAACAAAGCGTAAAGTATCCGCGATACGAGAGTATTATTGATTCCATATACCATCGTCTCATTATTCGATGGCTGCGCTTCTGCCAACACTAAGCAACTTTTTCAAAAAAGACTTCCACGACAACGCGCGACAATCCTTTAAATTCAGGAACTCTGGATTGACAAATCTTCCAATTCACTATAGGTTTTAGCTACCGGGTAATAGCCTCCGTTCGCCAACGAAAGTTAGGGCCCGGAAATGGTAACCAACCCTAGGCCCCTGGCGAAGTTTGTTTTATTTGTTCTTCTCTCTATTCTTCTATCCACTAGCCGGGCGTTGGTTCAGGCTCCCATCGTGCGAAGTGAACTGCACCATGACGTATCCAAGCCGCTGCGTGAATTGGCGGTAAATCCTCCAGCCATGCCATCAAGGATCCGCGAGGCGGACGAACCGGGCATGCTTCGCGTTGACGCCGGGTTCAAGAACATAGGAAGAGGAGGCCAAGGCCGTGACTAACCGGAACAAGAATCTGCAATTCGCCTATACCCTTGCGATTGGGGTCGTTCTTCTGCTCTCGCCGAGTCGCGCTGTCGCGACTAACGATGAGAACCATATTCAGGAGATCATGGCCGGCGTCAACGGCAACTCGAGAATCCAATTCATCGTCATCAAGCAGGAGGGGGGCGGCAACTTATGGGGCCCACAGACTGGCGAGACTCAATCGCGGGTGATGCTACAGTTCTTCGACGCCGCGGGAAGAGAAATTGGCAAGTTCAAATTCCCGCACAATGTGAACGCCGATACCAACCCGCAGTTGATTGCGACCCAGGACTTTGCCAACCTGCCTGGAGCACCGACTCCTGATTTCATTATGCCGCCGCTCCTGAGCCCCATTGGCGGGAAGGTGTGCTTCACGAACAATCCGTTGAACCCCAACGCATTTCCCCGAACCGACTGCGTTTCCTACGGGAGCTTCCCTGCTGCCCAGACCGGAAATGACTCCGGCGGCTGCAACGGAACCGTTATCGCAGGCCCTCCGACGGCCGCCCTTCCAATCATGAATACGGTGAGCCTGAAGCGCACCTCTATCTCTTGTGGTTCCGTCCCTAACTCCGATTTCGTGATCAACACGACACCCACCCCACAGAACGATGCGTTACAGACGTTCACGACTCCGATCCCGGTGGCCAGCCAAGTCGCCCAGGGCGGGAACCTGTTCAATAACGAGACGTTCCAGGGAAATGGGCGGAGCTGCGCAACTTGTCACATAGCGAACCTGAACTTCGCGTTGCCGCCGAGCAACATCCAGTCTCGATTCAGTACTGTCTCCACGACGTTCGATCCGCTGTTCATCGGCGAGACGGTGCCGTCCAGCTTCGATGCCGGCTTCGATTTCAATCTCAACACGCTGGTGCTGACGCAGACGGTGTCGAGCGCCGCGCCATGCATCGGTACGTTGCAGGGCATCATTACGAGTGGAAGCGGACCGACCGCCGCGAGAGCCAAGGTGCTGAGCCAGGTTTCGCCAACCACGTATCTTGTCCAGGGCGGCATGAATCCGGCCTTGTCCGGCACCGTGAGCGACAGCAACTCGTGTTCGGGAACGGTCGTGAGCATTACGGCAGGAAGTCTCGGCGCCATTGCAGGTTCGCCTGTGCTCGGGCTGGAAGATCCGAAGCGCATGAGGACGAGCGCGGACACGATCAACTTCCCCCAGGGCCGTGGCCTCA
>DATDNH010000270.1:0-2652 GCA_036518395.1 Candidatus Angelobacter sp.
AGGTCATGCGGCTTTTGTATCAAGAAAGATGGCGACCTATGTCATGTGGCGCCGGGAGGAACCCGTTGCTGGGCCGCGTTCTCTGGCGACACGGCTCCTGCATTGTTATGTCTCAATGCTGAGCTGGAACTCGCAAGTTCCGCAGGCCGGCGCAGGCTGCCCCTGAAGGATTTTTATTCCGGCATCGGCGATGCCCACCTGAAGCTTGGTCCCGATGAACTGCTGACTCGCGTGTTTCTGCCGGAAACGTCCTCGGGATGGAAAGGAAGCTACCTGAAATTGCGTATTCGTGGCTCTATCGATTACCCGCTCGCCGGCGTGGCGGTGGCGTTCAAGAAAAATGGCGGGCCAGTTGAAGCCGCGCGCGTAGCGATCACAGCCGTGAACCCAGCGCCCATGCTGGTTGCAGCCGCCGAGCATGCTCTTGTGGGCAAACAGATCGACGAGCACACCGCGACTGTAGTCGGAGAACTGGCCGCTAAAACGGCTAAGCCTCTTACCACATCCGCGCTCACGCCCGAATATCGGCGTGAAATGGTGCGAGTATTTGCCAAACGCGCAGTGTTGGCCGCGGCAAAGTCTTAGCCCAAGAATTCACCACGGAGGCACGGAGAGACGGAGCCAGAGAGAGAACAAAAACACCGAAGCCGAAAAATGATTTGAGGATCGTCGGCTCTCCGCAGGTGTTCTCAGTTTCCGTCTTTAAATTCTTCCGAATCTCCTTGGTTTTAGTTTTGTTTTTAGCAATCTCTTCTTGCTTTTCTCCGTGCCTCTGTGTCTCCGTGGTAGATTTTCATGTTTAGCAGGAGCCAGAAGCTTGCTTATAACCGACTGCCACATCCACATCCAGCCGTACGAAATGTTCAAGCCCGGACCGATTGAGGTCATGCGCAAGGCGCGCGGCAAATTTGACGACATTCTGGAGTACTCCCGCTCACCTGAAGCGCTGCTCAAATACCTGGATTCCGTGGGCGTCGAGCGCGCGATGCTCATTAACTATGTTGCGCCTGACGTAATGGGCCTGACCGCCGAAGTCAATGACTGGGTGGTGAATTACTGCAAGGAAAATCCCCGGCGATTACTCTCCTGTGGCAGCGTGCATCCGCGCCACACCGCGAACGTGCACGCGGACATGGAGCACCTTGTACGCCTGGGTATTCGCATGATCAAGATCCATCCGCCGCACCAGCTCTTGTTTGCCAACGATTATGTAAATGGAGTCAAGGGGTTGGAAGTGATTTACCGCATGGCGGAGAAGAGTGGCATCCCGGTGATGATTCACACCGGCACCTCGATATTCCCAGGTGCGCGTAACCGCTATGGTGATCCGCTATTTTTGGACGATGTGGCGGTCGACTTTCCCAATTTGAAAATCCTCATGGCTCATGGTGGCCGCCCGATCTGGATGCAGACTGCATTCTTCCTGCTGCGGCGGCATCGCAACGTTTACCTCGATATCAGCGGCATTCCTCCAAAACTGTTGTTACAATATTTTCCCCGTTTGCAGGAAATCGCTTCCAAGACGCTGTTCGGCACAGACTGGCCCAGCCCGGGAGTAAAAGATATCAAGCAGAATATCGACGAGTTCCGCGCGCTCCCTTTGCCGGAGACGACCCGCGAGCAGGTGTTGAGCAAGACAGCCCTGAGTATCTGGCCGGAATGACAGCGGGGACGCACTTTCCCGTCCCCGCAGTTTCCGGATTCGATCAAGGCATCATCACATCACACTGTTGTGGCCGGCGCGATCATCTGATCTGTCAAATCGCTGTCGTTCTTCGGCCCGCAACCAGGTGCCAGATGAACATGATGATGGCAAGACCCAGAATGATGTGAATTGCGGCGCTGGTTACGTGGAACGCCAGGAAGCCCAGGAACCACAGAACCAACAGCACAAGCGCGATAATCAAAAGCATAGTTTCCCCCCCGATTTTTGGAGCGTTTTGAAAATAGATTCGGCTGCTGTCCGGCTTGTTGCCAGATCAAACCGCGACGTGAGGAATTAAATATTTCTGCAACGGACAACCTTGACATTTAGCTGTACTGCGGCAATATTCATTTCCTGTGCGCACAATGAGGGCGTGTAGCTCGTCGTAGTGTTTGGCAAGCCAGGTTCGCTCCATGGCGCTCATCCGGGAAACACGATGCCTCGGTTCAGCTCCCGCATGCATGATTTTCAGCGAGTCCGGTTCTGCGCTGCTGATGGCTTGTTCAATAAGATGACGGACGCTCTCATATCCCGTTCGTGATTCGATAACCCCATGTCTCTCCAGAATCCTGCGGGTATAGGCGTCCACAACAAAGACAGGATGGCCGCCGGCATAGAGCAGAATCGAGTCCGCGGTTTCGGGCCCCACGCCGTTGAGCGCCAGCAGTTCTGAGCGCAATTTTTCCGTCGCCTGGGCAAACATGCGCGCGAGCGAGCCACCGTAGTTTTCATCCAGGAACGCGATAAAATTTTTCAGCCGTTGTGCCTTTTGCCGGTAATAGCCGGAAGAGCGAACCAATTGTTCGAGCCTGTTCTGCGGAACATCTCGAATGCCTTTCACGCTGAGCACTCGCGCTCGCCGCAGAGCGTTAATCGCTTTTTCCACATTTGTCCATGCAGTATTCTGGGTGAGATACGCGCCAACAATGACTTCAAAGCGCGATTGC
>DATDNH010000271.1:0-4868 GCA_036518395.1 Candidatus Angelobacter sp.
CACCACCTGCACTTCGCTGATTCCCGGGCAGGTGAAGAGAAACTCCTCCACTTCGCGTGGGTAAATGTTCTCTCCGCCGCGGATGATTACGTCCTTCGCCCGTCCGGTGATCTTCACATATCCGTTGGCATCCATCGTGGCCAGGTCACCGGAATGCAGCCAGCCATCCCCGGTGATGGCAGCACGCGTAGCTTCAGGATTGCGGTAGTAACCTTTCATCACCATGTAGCCGCGCGCGCACAGTTCCCCGGGCGTACCGAGAGGAACAATCTCTCCTTTGCCAATATCAATGATCTTCACTTCAGTGTGCGGCAGCGGCTGGCCCACGGTAGTCACGCGCAGCTCGATCGGATCTTCAGTCGTAGTGTGCGTAATGACCGGCGACGCCTCCGTCAACCCGTAAGCGATTGTGATTTCGCGCATGTGCATCTCGCGTACCACACGCTTCATGACCTCAATTGGACAGGGAGAGCCGGCCATGATCCCCGTTCGCAGCGTGCCTAGATCAAAGCGCTTGAATTCCGGATGCTCCAGTTCGGCGATAAACATTGTGGGCACGCCATGCAGCGCGGTACAGCGCTCTTCAGCGGCAGCGCGCAGCGTTTCCAGCGGATCAAAAAACGGTGCAGGCAGGACCATCGTGGCGCCTGATACCACGCACACCATGTTGCTCAGCACCATGCCAAAACAATGATAGAAAGGAACGGGAATGCAAAGACGGTCGTGTGCGGTCAACTTCATCGCCGCCGCGCTCAGCCGCGCGTTATTCACAATGTTGTGATGGCTGAGCGTGGCGCCCTTCGGCATTCCCGTAGTTCCGGAGGTGTACTGGATGTTGATGGGATCATCAAAATCGAGCGTGCTTTCGCGCTCCCGAAGCTGCTCCCCGGGAACTTCCTGGGCCATCTCGACCAATTCACGCCACGCATACATCCACGCTGGCGCCGGGCGCGCGCCCAGGAAAATCACGCTGCTGAGATAAGGCAGTTTTTCCGATTTCGCTCCGCCACGCTCGCCGCGCGTAAATTCCGGACAGATGGAAGCCAGCGTCTCAACGTAATCACAGTCGCGAAAGCCCTCTCCCAGAACCAGTGTCTGGCACTCAGACTGGCGCAGCACGTATTCCAGCTCAAACGCGCGATTGGCAGGATTGATGTTGACCAGAATCGCGCCAACTTTCGCGCTGGCGAATTGCAGCACCACCCATTCGGCACAATTCGTCGACCAGATCCCGACGCGGTCGCCCTTGTTCACCCCCAGTCGCAGCAATCCGCGCGCAGCCAGTTCCACCTGATCCTGAAGCTGTCGCCAGGTATAGCGCAGGCTTTGATGCCGCACGATCAGCGCATCGCGGTCAGGATAAAGGCCGGCGCTCTGGTCCAGCATCTCGCCAATACGGCAGCCCAGCAGCGGAACGGTTCCCGCTCCACACGCATAGCTTCGCGAAAGCAATTTGTCGCCACCCATGCGCTCAGGTTTATATATTGAGCGAAGCGTATTAAGCAACTCGTGATCCGGGCCCAAAGGGCTTTAATCTGCGTTCATCCGCGAAAATCTGCGGCGGCACTCGGCCCTGTCATCTGAAACTCAATCGGCTGGTCCACACGCGGCAGATAGATCCCAAAGCTGGTCCCACCACCCACTGCGCTTTGCACCGTGATGTATCCACCGCTTTGCTTCACAATGCCGTACACCGTCGCCAGCCCCAATCCTGTCCCTTTACCCACCGGCTTGGTCGTAAAAAATGGCTCAAAGATTCGCGCCTGGGTTTGCGCGTCCATTCCCATTCCGGTGTCTCTCACAAAGAACACGGCATAATCACCGGCGTCCACATTGATGTTGGCCCGCGCGTATGCTTCATCCAGGTGAACATTGGCGGTTTCCAGAATCAATTTGCCGCCCTCTGGCATGGCATCCACCGCATTTGCCGCCAGGTTCATCAACACCTGTTCGACCTGTCCGGGGTCAGCTTTGACTGCCCACAAACCGGCGGCAAACCGTGTCACGATTTCAATATCCCTGCCAATGAGCCGCCGCAACATTTCCTGCACGTGGGAAATTACGTCATTCAGGCTGAGCACTCGCGGCTGCAGCACCTGCTGGCGTCCAAATGCGAGCAGTTGGCGGATCAGAGCGGCAGCGCGATCGGTGGCCTTCACGATTTGCTCAACATTTGCCTGAACTGCTGAATGGTTCTCGAGTTCGCTCAGCGTCAACTGGCTGTAGCCCTTGATCACCGTCAGCAGGTTACTGAAATCATGCGCAATGGCTCCGGAAAATGCTCCAATAGATTCCATGCGTTGAGCCCGGCGCAGTTGGTCTTCCATGCGCCGGTGCTCGGTAATTTCCACTGAGATCCCCAGCACGCCCGCCACGCGGCCCTGAGAATCGCGGTATGGGTTCTTGGTGGAAAGAAACATCCGAGTCGTGCCCGCATGAATCAACGCTTCCTCGCAGGTGATGGATTCACCTTTGTTCAATACCTGCTGATCAATCTTGAGAATAGCTTCCACGGTTTCCGGCGATAGCAGCTCGCGATCGGTTCTTCCCAGGACCTCTTCCGGGGAACGGCCAATGTGCCGCGCGCCCGCCGTGTTAATCAGCTTGTAGCACCCATTCGGATCTTTCAGGTAAATGGCTTCTGAAGTGCCTTCGATGATCGAGTGCAGCAATTCATTGCTGTCGTGAAGCTGGGACAGAGTCTTTTCCTGGCGCCCCTGCATGACCATCAAACGTATGCTCGCGACGGCAAAGGATCCCACCATCAGGCTGGCCCACAGAATCGGAGCGGACGAAAATGTGCGGAAGCTGATCGCCAGCAGCCCCAGCGGCATGATGATCGGCGCTGCTCGCAAGCAAAGGAGGAAGCGAGGGCGTTTTGCCGCGCCAAGCCGTTGAGGGGCTTCCTGCCACTGCCAGCTCAACGCCAGAACTACCACCAGCACCCGTGGAAACGACCACAGAAGATCAAGCCAGGTGCCCGGATCGATGTCCCACAGCGCTTCGGCATAGAGATAGACAGCATCAGAAATGCTATAAGCGACGTAGAAAAGACCTAATCGCACAAAAATTGCCCGCATCTGTGGCGAGCGCGTGAGCCACGCCCGGCCCCACAGCCAGCTCAACACCACAATGTCGCGAATCATCCGCACTTTGAATTTCAGGAACTCCATTTGCTGCACCTGGGTCTGCCAGCGGAAGCTGTCGGCAAAGACAAACACGTGCAGCACAATGCCCAGGATCAGCAGTTGCGTGAAATCCAGCAGGGTCGTGGTCTCAAAGCCATCCTGCTGGCCCAAAGTGTCGATAGCGCTCGCCGCCAGCAAGGGCACGACCCAGAAGAAAAAGAACTGATCGCTGATGCGGGGAGCGTTGCCGCGTCCAAGCCCCAGCACGTCGTATCCAATAAAGATCAATTGCCCCAGCGTGTAAGCCGCTAGCCCGGACGCGGCGTAAAACCAGATCCAGCGCGCTGCCTGCTGCGAGCGTCGGCCTGCGTCCAGCAGAGCCAGAAATGCCGTAACACCCAAAACCAGCTGCAGCAGGTTGGAAAGAAATTGCCCTTTGGGCTGAAGCGGAAAAGCTGCCAGTACCAGCACGTGAGCGAGAAAGACAAGGATCGCGGTTCCCAGAAGGACTCGCTGGTAACCATTCAATTTCCGGGGTGACAGGGAAGATGAGGGACTCGCGCTGCGTGCGCGTTCAACATGCGCAAGGGCATGGGGGTGCCTGCACAAATATTCCATTGTGACTAAAACCTCTTAACTGAATTTTTCAGGACGAACTGCAGGAGAGAGGGTGGTGAACTGCCTGACTGCGTCCTTCAGGGGGCCCAAAAACAGTAAACAGCGGGAAACCACGTTAAAACCTTACAAAATTTTAACGCGGCATTAATATTACAATGTTAGTGTAACGTTGTAAACTTAATTTTTTATGCCCAGAACTGCCGATCAGGGACTGGAAAAACGCATTCTGCGGGCTGCACAGCGCCTGTGGCACTCGCGCGGGGACAAAGGCCTCACGCTGCGGGCCGTCGCGCGGGAGGCAGGCACTACCACGACTACGGTTTACAAGCGTTTTCGCAGCAAGGAGGAGCTGCGGTCTGCGCTGGCCAATCGTGTCCGTCAGAAGCTGGCCAAAGTCACCATGAATGCAAAAAGCATTGAGGAGGCTTACCGCCTTTATTTGCGCTTTGCCGAAAATCGTCCCCGGGAATACAGATTGTTGTTCGGCCCTGCCTGGGTCCAGGTCATCGGCCCCAGCCACCCCAGGCCGGTGAGGGAATGGTTTCGAACCAGGCTCGCGGAGCGCTTTGGCGGCGTACCGGACGACTATTCCGATCTCTTTGACGCTCTCTTCCTGCTCATGCACGGCGCTGCCAGCATGATTGCCGTCGCCCCCAAAAGCCGCGCCAACAAGGAAGCCGAGCAGGCCTGCATTGGGATCTGTGACCTGCTGCTGAAGAATGTAGAGATTTTTCGTCCAAGCGATCGGCGAGAGAGCAACGGCGACAAAAGCGAAGGTTTGTCTTCAGATGCCCCGATGCCCCGATAAACCGATGCCCCGATTATCTAACCAGAATTTCCAGCGTATCGTGGATCCACGGCAGGACGGTGTTCAAACAAATCGCGTAGCCTGCTAAAAGCAGCAATAAAGAAATTGCTGTTCCACAGCGACGGGCCATCGAACTTGTATTCGGCGCATGTTTAGCGCCTTCGCTGCCCAGCAGTTTTTCCAGGTGCGTGATGCGCATCGCCATGCTGCTTTCTGGGGCGTCGGGCAGCAGATGAGAAGCAGCGATCGCCTCCGCCATCGGAACCTGACGGCTCAGTCGTCCCACCTTCACCAGCGCCGACGATAAATCCAGG
>DATDNH010000272.1:0-4027 GCA_036518395.1 Candidatus Angelobacter sp.
ATGCAAGCGAGCAGGACGTGCTGGAGTATGCTCGGCTGGGCGCCTACATTGAGCACTCCATGTGCATGTATCACCCGCAATCCACGTTTCACTTCTGGGATTTTGACCGCCTCAAGCACTGGATCGAGATTGTGGGCCCGGAACGTACTTTGCTTGGTTCCGATCTGGGACAGAAAAATAATCCTCTCCCCGTAGAAGGCCTGCGTTACACCGTGGGCAGGCTGCTGGACATCGGCATCAAAGAAAAGGAAATTGAGTTCATGATCAAAGGGAACGCGGAAGCGTTGCTGGGTCTGGAAGAAGCTGCCGAGCGGCGACTGCCGGCGAAAAAAGGAGCGTAAGAAATGAGTACCGTAAATACGGCTGCGGAAAAATCAAGCGGCAAAGCTTACAACTGGGAGAACGTTCCTTCGGAGATCGTGCGCGCCGGCATAAGCCGTAAAGGCTTCAAGTGGAAAGACCTGATGATGGTGATGAATGAATGCCATCCCGGGATGAAGCTGAATCCCCACAGTCACACCTTTGAACAGCTTGCCTACATTGTGAGCGGGCGGGCCATCTACCACATCGGCGATACCGGTCATGAAGTTGGCCCGGGATCGTTCCTGGTGATACCAGCAGGCGCGGTGCACTATATTGAGCCGCTGGGAACGGAACCGGTAATGAATCTGGATTTCTTCCTGCCCGCGCGAGAAGACTATATGCACCTGGTGAAATACCTGGGCGAGGGTGAGAAATAGGGAAGAAAGCTACTTCAATTCCACGATAATTGCTCGTTGCTTTCCTTTTACCAGCGTTTCGCTATGAGTGCGGTTGCCGGCGTTAAATCTAACCGTTCCCGCGGTATAAGAGTTCACCACAGAGTTTCCGTCGGGCGTGGTTGATTGCAAATCACCATCTTCGAGGAAGAGCACCACAACGTCCTTATCGTGAAAGTGCATCGGCGTGGCTACATTGGGTTTCCAGGTGTAGTCCCACACGATCACTCGATCATTCTCCAGGAGCTTTTTTATTCCCGGGCGCGGAAAGGCCAGAGGATAGCCGCTGGTATTGGCGATGGGCGGCACCGGATGATCTTTCAAATCAATTACCAGCGTGTGTCCGTTAATCTTCGGCTGCTTACCCTTGGGCAAAAATGCCGCCTTGCCGGAAAAAGAAATAACGACGGCATCAAGAGGCTGCGCCGGTGTCTTGTCCGTAACATCCCATACCGTGACTCGATCATTGTCGATGGCCGGCTTGGTCGCGGTTTGTGGGCCGGATTGAAACAACATCGCGCAGAACAGCAGGACAGGAATCATGGAAGCACCTTTCAGAAAGCAGTCTTGACACGCACCATTTCTCGAATCGCGCCATGATAGGCCTTGTGCCTGAAAACAGGCAAGTGCGCTGGCTGCTATGGGTGGCAGTTCCTTACGGGACCAATGTTCCAAAAAATCCTTCGGCTGTGAATGCACTATGTTGCCGCTGGTCTGTTGTGATGTATTCGACTGCACCTGTACCGAGTTGTGCCTGGATTTCGATACAGGACGCCAGATGCACCGCATCGAGAGTCCTCAAACCAAGCCCGACACGATGACGGCGAACAAGTATGCGGGCCTGGCTGAGAATAGCCGGCGTGATCCGAATCATCTGCACTCTTGCCAAAAGCGCATTGAGCGTATGTTCGGCCGTTGGCAGGCCAGTCGGAGCATTAGCGTACTGAAACGACAAACCAGATTGGCACTCGACCTGGGAGAGCTCGCTGCTATACGCATCGCGTGAACCCAGGATGGCCAGTGCTTGAGAGCCACGTACATCTCTGAGAGCAATGGAGACGATTACGGACGAATCCAGATAGACCACAGTCATTAGCCTTGGTCGCGATCTTCTAAAATGGCAGCAATCGCAGGTGAGGCATCCACTCTGGGTCCTTCAAGTTTCAGTTCGGCGAGCGGAGCGGGCCGGGCTCCTGGCGTGAGCAGGCCTGCGGCGATGAGGCGCTCGCTCGGACTTCTCGGGATGGGGATAATCTTTGCCACTTCCTGGTTGTTTTTGGTGATGGATACTGCTTGGCCCGTCCGCTGGACACTTGCAATGATTTCAGACGCCCGATCCTTCAGTTCTTTGATCCCAACGGATTTTCTTTTGTAGCTACTCATGGCTATATTTTATAGCCACTATAGCTACTGTGGCAACCTTTGGCGAGTGGGGGTGACGTCAAGCTGCCTGTGTAAAAACCTTGAGGGTGCGGGTTTTCCATTCCAGGTTAAATCTCTGGAAAATGGAGTAGATGATGCGATCCACGCTCTGCACGTTCACGAAGCAGACCATAGGTCGGGTGCGGCGCCGCACTTCCACGAAACAGCGCTCGATCATGTTGGTGGTGCGGAGTTGACGCCAGAGATGGCGAGGAAAGCTGAAGAAGGACAACAGTTCCGGTAGATCCTTTTCCAGCTGGCGTACCATGGAACCATAGCGCTTCTGCCAACGAGAACGAAACATACGAAAGGCCGCCTGCGCCTGCTTGCGATCCTGTGCTTGGTAAATGGCTTGGGCATCGGCTTTCACCTGGTCGTGATCGCACTTGCGCGCCTTCTCCATGATATTGCGCATCTTGTGGACCCAGCAGCGCTGATGCAGGGCTCGCGGATAGACGGTCTCAATGGCGGCGGCTAAGCCGGCACAGCCGTCGGTCACGATCAGCTGCAGGTGGTTGCCTTGCAAACCTCGCCGATAGAGATCGTTGAGCAGACCTTCCCAGTCCGCCTGGCTCTCCCCTCGGGTGCGCAGAAAGGCCAGCAGTTCCCGACGACCATCCTTCTTCACTCCGTAGGCCACCAGCATCTGTACCCGCTTGCGACCGCTGGGCCGTCGCACGCGCAGACTCACTCCATCCAGAAACAGATAGGTCCAGTCGTCGCTCAATGCCGCCTCATGGAACCGGCGAACGGCTTCATCCAGGTACCGCGTGAGCCTGGAAACGGTCTGGGCGCTCACGATTTCCCCCGTCACGGTGGCCACCACCCGCCCCACCTGCCGCGTGCTGATCCCGCGCAGGAAAGCCTCCCGGATCAAGAGACAGACCTCCTCCGCTCGCCGCTGAAATCTCCCGATCACCTGCGGCAGAAAATTCTTCTTGCGCGTGCGCGCTATGCGCAACACTAACGTGCCAAACCGGGTGACAAAATTACGCTCATAGTACCCGTTGCGATAATCCTTTCGCTCCTGGTCGCGGCCGTAGCGGGGACTGACCATGTACAAATCCCGTTGCCGCTGCGACAGCAGTTCGAAAAGTTTCTTGGTCTCCTTCAGGACTTTGCCTTGCAGGTCACCCCAGAAGGTCTCCTTGATGTCGGCTAGAAAATGTTGGAAATGCTCACTGATCGGTGTTACTTTCGCCATTGGGTGTAAGTCTCCTTTTCGCAGGATTGGTTTTCGCTTGTCAGGCAAAAAACCAACTTACACCCTCTCGCTTTTTACACAAGGGAATTTACGTCACCCCACAACCGGCCTGGTTCGTGCGGAATGGCGTAATCGTGGTTCAATACTGCGGGGAATCCACATGATGCAAAATATACGATGCCATCGAATATTTTGCAACGCGCGTGCTAAGTATCACATAATAAACGCTTTCGAGATCACTGGCGCTCTTCGAGGGCTGAGAAATTCAGATCGACCGCTCAATAAATTTTCTCTTTGTTGCGAAACGATGCCGTGATATCTTCCGCCAAATGTCTACTACACCGACGCCCCAATTCAGCACCGCCGAATACTCGGGAAAATCCGGAAAAGATACTTGCAGAGTATGCGGCCAATCTGTCGGCGCGCAGTACTATCGTGCGGGAACTGCCATGGTGTGCGCCTCCTGCGCCGACCGGCTGCAGCGTGAAGGGCCGAAGGATAGCCACACCGCCTTCACCCGCGGCCTCTTGTTTGGAATCGGTGGGGCTCTGCTGGGACTGATACTGTACGCCGGCTTTGAGATCATCACTGGATGGATTATCGGGTATGTCGCGCTCGCCGTGGGCTATATCGTTGCCAAAGC
>DATDNH010000273.1:0-3987 GCA_036518395.1 Candidatus Angelobacter sp.
ATTGACTCCAGTTTTCCCGCTAGGTCACGTGCCAGATGCTGCTGCATTATGATCCGTGTCTCGGGATTTGCATTGAGATAACGATCCAGCGTCCCGCCCTCCCAACGTACGGCTCGAACTGGTTCCGTTGCAACCGCATCAACATCCGCGGCGACGCCGCTGAGGAGAAGGGCGGAACCGACAAGATTTCCGGGAACTAGTTCACCGAGGACGCGTTCGTGTGCGGTTACGCGCACTTTCCCGCGAACAATAAGCGACACCGCCTCGGCACGCTTGCCGCATTCAATGAGATGTTCGCCGGCGCTAATTGTGGTCCAGGACCCAACGCTCAAAACCTGCAGGACCTTTCGTGGGGGCAGATGTCGGAAAGCAAGCACTCTGACCTCCTCCTCTTCCGGTGTAAGCTTAATCGGGCGGCGCTCTAGAAACAGGCGCCAGGACTGAAACATATTGATGGCCGCGAAGACAGCACTCCAAGCGAGCGGCGTCCACAGTGGTGTTGGCTGGAGGATGAAGTATGGCATTGCCATCAGTGCCGATGCCACTGCCAACAACCTTAGCCAGAGAATATCGTGGACGCTGTAGGCCACGAACAGCAGGATGTTCGCTCCGTGAATAAAGTAGTTCGGGTTAAATGAGCTCATTGCTTGTTCCCTTCCGGCAATTATCGACGCAAGGAGAATTCACGTCGCTCTAAAGCATCGGCGGACGGTCTGAGAGGATTAGAGACCGGGGGAAACTCCCCACGAAAGTGTGCGATGCGAACAGTTACCGTAATACTCGTATTTTTGCCAGTGCGGCTATACAGCCGAGCTATGAATGTCTGTTCCTCTAGTCTTTTTGTGCATGCAAGGACTGAGAGAGGCTGACCAGGTTTCGCGGATGCACCCGAATGACGCCTCCACGCGGACTGTCAATGTCAGCTATGAGAAAAAATGCGATGGAAAGTGCCAGCGGCAAGACCAGCAGGATGTGGGCCTCTGTCCGATGTCCTCCGTAGCCGATTAAAAGGTTGCAGAAAATAGCGATCGCTGCCATCAGGCTCCAGGCTGCACCTGGAATACGGTTCCACCAGGCAGCCTGCGTATATCCCTGTGAATTGAGCACGTCGTTCATGCCGGAAGCAACCAGGGTAACTGGAGGAGTCGGATGCGTGGCTGCGACCGTCTGGACGGCTGTCCAGAGTTCAGCCTGAAGTTGTGATGTATCAGTATCAATCTGTCTGAGCGGGCGCTCATCCCGGGTTTCATAGAACAGCACCCGCTGGGTCAAATAGCGCTTCAACAGATCGCGTACCCGGGCTGCGTCGGTCGCTGGAAGCAGGCCAGCGCGAACGTTTTCAGTTCCTATCGCATTAGCTTCTTCCGATTCGAGATTCTTTCGCTGATCGTAGCGACTGATGGCCATCGAAAAGCTGAATGCGATAATTAGGCCCAGCAATGTCAGGGTAGCGGCCAAGACGGTGTTCAGATCTTTCCATTCATCTTCGTCCAGAGGGTGCAGCTTGCTGCGAACGAAGGCGCCGAATTGGGCGGACAGCCACAACAGGATAAGAGAAAGCAGGAACGCGACAATTGGATAGTTCACGACCGTCGCCATCTGTTTTAAGCGCTCTTCGTCTCGTCGTTAATGTCCATAAGCTGCTCTTGCGGCGAGCGAATGGCTCCAAAGCTCAAACCTACAACAGGCAGATGCAAGACCAATTCACTGTTACGGTAATCATAATGTTGTGCACTCGTCCGGCAGACTGGTATATTTGCCAGTCTCGTGTGGTTCCTCAGTGGCTAATATCGGGGTTGAGAAGAGAAGGAATTGTTGTGTCGGCGATGTGACCGGTAGGCGGCCCTAGCTGTCTGATGAACCGATTCGACGCCATTCCTGGATCCGTAGCGGGATGACACCCCAGTCGCAGCCCAGCACCTTCAATCGTGATTCCACCCAGGAGTTGAACCACACCCAGCCAGAACCGATGGGTAAACATCTCATTTTTTCTGCCCCGTTCCCTTAGACCTGCACGGAGAGAGGTGAAACCAGAATATATTCACGTACAACCTGTTGCGTGACCGCGACAAGTGACATCCCTAGTATAATTTTGAGCCTTACTTCTCGCAGGGGGGTGCTCATGAATGCTGCGATGATGTTCTTGGAAAGTATTCGCGCGACTGCCCGGCCAGAGCGGCGAGGGAGTGTTCAAGAGACTTTCCGAAACTACATTGTTCAAGCCATAATTGTCTTTGGTGCCTACGTCACCGCGGGCAAACTTGGGCAGGCAACCACAAATATCAGGAGCAGTAACCTAGGGCCGGTGTGGCCTGCTTACGGTGTCGCGCTGGCGGCCATTTTACTTCTTGGATATCGGGTGTGGCCGGCTGTGGCAGCGGCGGCTTTTCTGGTTGCGTTTTTCAGCCCTGTGTCTCACCTGGCAGCGCTTGGGCAAGCAGCCGGAGCCACGGTCGCGGCCTTGACCGGGACTTTCCTACTCCGGCGTTTTGCCGGCTTCCACACTTCATTGTCGTGCTTGCGCGACGCACTCGGGTTGATTGCTTTTGGTGCTCTAGGTAGCGCCGTCCTGAGCGCTTCGATTGGGATCTCAGTTCTTTATGCAACTCATGTGCACGCCTATTCCGGACTGGCTCCTGCCTGGCTCATTTATTGGCTGGGGGATGGAACCGGGGTGCTGCTGATAACGCCTCTGGTTCTGACCTTCCCCAATCTTCTGAAAATCCGCGAGAGCAATCGCATTTGGGAGTTTGTCGTTTTGCTGGTCCTCCTCACTGCGACGTGTTTTTTTGTCTTCGGCGATCTTCCCCTGATTCCCATCAGAGTGCATGTGTTCGCGTTCGCGGTGCTTCCCTTTGTAATGTGGGCAGCTATTGATTTTGGGATGAGCGGAGCCGCGCTCTCCCTTCTGGTGATCGCCACAATAGCAACGGTGGAAACTGCCATTGGCTCCGGACCTTTCTCACAAAGCAGCACATTCACTAATGCCGTTCTGTTGGACGTTTTCTTTGCGGTCCTTTCAGTGTCAGGCCTGGTATTAGCAGCGGTGATCGCCGAACGGGAACATGCGGTGCGTCAGCGGGAGGAGACTCTTCGTAACCAGAAAGTAATGGAGATACGGTTGCGAGCCCAGGAAGCGGCGCATGAGGGGGAAGAGCGACTGCGCCTGGCGGTACAAGCCGGACGGATGTATGCAGACGACTGGGACATCGCATCCGACGTGATAGTACGCTCCGCGGAGTACGGCAAGGTCCTCGGCATAAGCGAGCCAATGCGGCTTACGCGGCAGCAGCTATTGGAGGGTGTTCACCCTGACGATCGTGCCCGGTTGCTTGCCATGATTTCCAGACTTACTCCACAAAACCCAACGGGGGCTGTCACATACCGTATGCTGCTTCGCGATGGTGTGGTCACTTGGGTGGAGCGCTGTGCTCGTGCTCTTTTTGATGCAGACGGCAAGATGTTAAGGATCATAAGCATGATAGCCGATATAACTGAGCTCAAAATGGCGGAGGACGCACTTTCACGTATCAACCGCCGGCTCATCGAGGCGCAGGAGCAGGAACGCACCCGGATCGCGCGAGAACTCCACGACGATGTTGCCCAAAGACTTGCCCTGCTGACAATCGAACTAGGCAAGGCGCACCAAGGTCCTCCGGTGTCCGCTGCTGAGACTCGCATTCTCATGGGCGAACTGGAACAGCGAAGCACCGCTATCGCTGCCGATATCCAAGCGTTATCTCACGAATTGCACTCTTCAAAACTTGAAATTCTGGGCCTGGTTGCAACCATCAGGAGCTGGTGCCGAGAATTCCGTTCTCAAAAGCAACTGCAGATCGACTTTCACAGCCATGATCTGCCGCAGCATCTGCCATCGGAGGTCTCACTGTGTCTGTTCCGCGTTCTGCAGGAGGCCCTTCACAACGCTGCTAAACATAGCGGTGCGACCTGCTTCGAAGTGCAACTGTGGGGAGCGGCGGACGATAT
>DATDNH010000274.1:0-9135 GCA_036518395.1 Candidatus Angelobacter sp.
GTAAATCCCGGCAACCGCTAGCAGCAGCGCGATGAGTGCGAAAGCAAACATCATGCGGGCAGAATACTGGACTCCGCTGGTGTCGTCAGTGATTAGTTGCTCCAGGGTACGTATATCAAAGGCAGGTTGATCTGAATCCACGCGCTGCAGGGCGGTGCGAGCCGCCAGGGCGAGTGCCATAGGATCGCCCGACGTGCGCAGGATAAAACCGGCGGACTGTGGCGGCGCCTGTGCCATGGGAACATAGGCAACGGAGCGAAAAACGAAATCGAACGGTTCCTGGCGGATATTGCCCACCACTCCCACAATGGTGCGCCACGGTTCACTGCTGGCAAAGCGAATTCGGTGTCCGATAGGATCTCCGCCGGGCCAATAACGTCGCGCCATGGCTTCCGTAATCACCGTTACCGGAGGAGATTCCTCACCATCCTGTTGAGCCAGGAATCGTCCGGTTCGCAGCGGGATTCGCAGCGTGCGGAAATATTCCGGGGTAACCGATTGCATGGCGGCGCGTGGCTGCTCGTTAGGACGCGAGACAACATTTTCTATGGTGAAATTGCCTGACTGCCAGGCCCAGCCCGCAGGCAGGAACCTGACGGCTGCTGCAGCTTCAACTCCAGCAAGAGCCGCCAGTTGTTCCACTGCGCGATCGTAGAAATCGGCACGCGCGCGAGCGGTCGCATATTTTTCCTGCGGCAGAGTGACGCGCATGGAGAGTGCGGCAGCATCGTAACCCGGATCTCGATTGACCAGATTCCTGAATCCCTTCACCATCAGGCTGGCCCCAACTAGAAGGATCAGCGCCAACGCAACCTCGGTCACAACCAGCAGCGAGCGTGAGCGGCGGCGCGTCACCCCTGATGATCCACGCGCTCCTTCCTTGAGTGCGTCGGTGAGGTCTCGCGAGGAAGCGGCTTGCCAGGCGGGAATCACTCCAGCCAGGATGCCGGCAAGCAAGCCGGCAACTGCCGTGAAGGCGATTACACCGCCGTCCAGTCGAATATTCTTTATCCCCACAATATGCTGCACGATGAAATCGGGCACGCTGGCACGGGTGACTGGAACGGCCCACATGGCCAGCAGCAAGCCACCAGCCGCGCCCGCCAAGGACAACATGCAACTTTCGGCCAGCACCTGGCGCGCAATGCGCCAACGAGATGCTCCCAACGCGGTTCGCACAGCCAGTTCTCTCTGGTGGCTTATGGTCCGAGCAAGCTGTAAGTTGGCAACATTGGCGCACGCCAGCAGGAGCACAAACACTGCTGACCACATCAGGATCAAAATATAGGGCCGACTAGGGCCAAGAATGTCTTCCTGCAACAATCCGACTCCGAACCCACGTCCAGCATTCGTATCCGGATACTGTTTCTCCAGGTTGGCTGCAATAGTGTCCAATTGCGCCTGCGCCTGCTTGCGGGATGCTCCCGGCTTCAGGCGTCCGATGACCGCCAACGTGTGGTCACCGCGGCTGCTCATCGCCGGTGAACTCATGGACAATGGCGCCCAGATCTCCGCGCCGACAGGGAAGTCGAACTCCTGAGGCATGACGCCAATAATCGTTGTCCTGCTGCCATTGAGGAAGACGGCGCGGCCTATGATCCCGGAATCGCCTCCAAAGTGGCGTTGCCAGGCTGAGTAGCTGATTACGGCTTCACGCACGTCGCCGCTTTGCGCTTCAGCTTCGGTAAACGGACGTCCCAACAGCGGGGCCATATCGAGCAGCGGAAACAGACTGGGCGTGACCAGATAACCTTCAAGCCTTTCTGGCGTTCCCGATCCGGAAACATTGGCGTCCCACCCTCGACCCTGCAATGCGGCCATACTTTGGAATACGGTGTTGCGCTCGACCAGATCACGGTAGTTCGCGGGAGCCACGCTGATGCCGGCCCATCCCACGCCGTCTATGCCCTGTCGCGGGAGCGTCTCACCCACGGTCAGAATGCGATCAAGGTCCTTAAACGGCAGAGGGCGGAGGACCATTGCTTTGAGAGTGCTGTAGATTGTGCTGTTGGCGCCAATGCCCAGCGCAAGCGCAACAACAGAAACAATGGCGAATGCCGGGTTCTTCACCAGCACGCGTACAGCAAATCGGAGGTCCTGAAGCAAGTTGTCTTTGAAACGCCAATCCTTAAGCCGTTGAGAGAATCCGGGTGTTCCTTTCCGGTGCATATCGGCTCCATAGTTAGGACAAGCTTATCTTTCGCGACCTCATCCTGGCTGACGGTGGTCATGACGTTACAAAACCATGTGTGGTGGTCTCGAGGCACACATTCAGCCTCGGGATTTGAATCGCAGTAGCAGTTACGTACCTGCCGCATGGAATGTTCCTGCAATCCGGCCTTGGGTAACTGGACAATTTGCAGGCTTGCTGCCTGCGTTACCGAGATCTCCTGGATATTGCGAATAGGCAGCCCTGCCGATATAAAATTGCGCGCGATGGTTCCTGGTTATACGGAGATCGTAAGCAAGCGGCTTCCGCCGGAAGTTTTCCGTCCTGTACTAAGCCGCGCCTTTTGGCTCCTGGCTTACGTGCCGGTGGTGGCAGCTTGCACAACCGCCATCGTTCGCCTTCAGTTGGGTTTTCTCTCCAGATTAGCTTTCAGCCTTGTAATCGGTGTCGCATTTACCTGCATTGGCATTCTGGCGCACGAGGTTCTGCATGGTTCAGTTGTTGAGGCGCGCTGGTTGCGTCGTGTTCTCGGCACTGTGTGTCTCGCGCCGCTCAATCTTGGACCTGTCTTCTGGATGATGTGGCACAACACTCACCATGCGCACACCCAAGACCCGCTTCGCGATCCCGATAACTGGGGGACAACGGTCGACCTGCCGAAAGAGCCGGGTATGCGGTTCCTGAGGCGCTTCACCGGTCCTCATAGTTTGATTTTTCCAATCCTGCTTTGTACCGGCGTGAGTGGACATGGCGCTGCACTGCTGTTCTTGACTCAGCGACAGATGAACCGACGACAGCGCATCGTCACATTGATTGAATTTTTTCTGCCGCTGGGCTTCTGGGTTTTCCTCGGACTGTGGCTGGGATGGGTCCACTGGGTCTTCTTCTACCTAATTCCGCTCCTCATTGCCAACCTGATCATTAACTCCTTTGTTGTGACGAACCACTTCCTGAATCCTCTGGATGATGGGGGTGATCCTCTGGCCAGCAGCCTCACAGTCACCACGTATCGCTGGCTGGAACGGCTGCTTCTGAACTTCAACTATCACGCGGAGCACCATCTTCTGCCCGGTATCAACCCCAAGTACGCCCCGCAGGTGACGCGACTGCTCCAGGAATTGTGGCCTGATCGATACCAGCAAATGTCTCACAGGAAAGCCTTGTTGGCTGTGTGGCGAACCCCACGCGTATATTTCGACCAGGTATCACTCATTGACCTGCGTGACGGAACTCGGTATGGAACACTGGGACACGGGCTCAATGAGTCGAAAAAAAGCTCGAAATGAATCGTGGAGCGCCGCGATCCTGGATAACTTTGTTCAGTCGCTTGCAGGGCAAAACTTTCAACTAAAAAAGGTGTCTTCAGGTTTGGGCGCGAGGCGTATAATTCGCGCAAGTAGTGCCCAGAGGAGGTGTTTCATGCGGAAGCACACTGTCCTTTTGTTGGCTGTCATGATCTGCGGCGCATTCAGTCTTGCGTCTGCCCAGAAAAAACCTGCGCAGCAGCAACGCCCGGCGCAAAAGCAGGCTGGTCCCCAAAATCAGAACAAACAACTCGCGCGTCGCGTCTTCGAGGAACTCAACAACCAGGGGCGCTATGGCGAGGTTGACCAGGTATTTGACAGGAACTGCAAAGTTCACTTCGGCAACCGGACGCTCGGATTGTCACAGGCAGTGGCTGAGGGCAAGGGATGGAAATCTGCTGCTCCTGATTTCTCTACGAATGTGGAGAACGTCACCGAGAATGGCGACAAGGTAACCGTCTTCTGGTCCGCGCAGGGAACTCACACAGGCCCGGGCCTGGGAGTGAAACCGACCCGAAAACAGGTCTCGATGCGCGACAAGACAGTATTTCAATTTAAGAACGGAAAAATCGTCGAAGCCTGGAACAGCGAATACCGCCAGGAACTATTCCGCCAGCTTGGAGTTTCCAAGACGGCTGCGTCAATGTTTGATAACGCGGAAAAGCTTTGGGCTGCCGCAGCGCAGTTATTTCCCGACCCGCTGTACACATCTCTCCAATAGTCGAGCCGCGGGTGAGTGGGAGCGCTCGCCATAATCGCCCGCGGCAAAGCCTTTGGAACTCGCGCGATACGGGGCTGCGCTCCACACTCATATTTGTGATCCGCTGCTCTGGTTGAAGGTCTGGGTTCGGGGTTTTGATTTTGCGAAATAGTAATTGCTAGAGCGCTTTCACGGATGCTTATTCCCACGCCAACAACAAAACCGGTCCGCGCTTCGCGCGGGAGACGGTGCTGAGCACCGTTTCTACATTTGGATTCTTCCTCTTCCCTGATGACCCACAAGGGCCACGGAAACTGTGCAACTGGTTCTAAGTCCTGATTACTGGTTTCCTGACGCAACTTGGCGCTTGCAGCCTCATTCGCCGGTTAAGATAATCCGTTTCAGCTAATCGTCAAATGGGCCCTGGGCCGCGCTTTGCAAGTGCTGCGACGACGCTTGCAATCGAACGCCGTTCAGGGCTTTTTTCTGTGTTTTGATTTACCAGCGCAGGGCGGTTGGACACATCGAGAGACTGCATGTTAATCTGTATAAGTCACTAGAGGACAAGAGTTTACATTAGGAGCGCACCAGTTTAGTGTTAGCGAGAGAGCAGAAAAGCAACGTCATCCATCGATTCCGAACGCATGAATCAGATACCGGCAGCCCGGAAGTCCAGATTGCCATTCTCAGCGAACGGATCGGCGACCTGACGGAGCACTTCAAAACCCATAAAAAAGACCATGCCTCCCGGCGCGGTTTGCTCATGATGGTAAGCAAGCGTCGTCGCCTGCTGGATTATTTGAAAAAGTACGATACCGAGCGCTATAAGAGCGTGATCCAAAAACTTGGCATCCGCAAGTAACTTACTCGACCATTCCCGGCTGCACTGTCTTCGGCACAGGACTATTGCGTCTGCCGAAGGCTACGCTCCATCTTGCGGACGTTAACAGGCGCATGACTTACGCTGACTTCGTACTTTAGAACTCTCGCTCAACATCCACTTTTGTGACTGGACCCTCCTCAAAAGAAAAGAGGAACCGATGAAACAAACAGCCACCATAGACCTCACAGGCGGCAAAACCCTCCATCTGGAAACCGGACATCTGGCAAAACAAGCCCAGGGCTCGGCCGTGGCCAGGCTCGGCGATAACGTCGTGATCGGTACAGCTTGTGCTAGTCCTGAACCCCGCGAAGGAATCGATTTCTTTCCCCTGACCGTTGATTACCGCGAATACACCTACGCCGGCGGACGCATACCCGGCGGCTTCATCAAACGTGAAGGCCGTCCCAGCGAACGCGAAATTCTTACCAGCCGCCAGATTGATCGTCCCATCCGACCGTTGTTTCCTGAAGGGTTTCGCAATGAGACCCAGGTCATCGCCCTGGTGCTCTCTGCCGATACCGAAAATGATCCTGACGTTCTGGCCATTAACGCCGCTTCCTGCGCTTTGACGCTCTCTGATATTCCGTTCAACGGTCCAGTTGGCGCTGTTCGGGTTGGACATGTGAACGGTCAATTCGTAGTGAATCCAAGTTATTCAGAAATTCGGGAAAGCCTGGTCAACATCATGGTAGTCGGCACGGCGGAGGGGATCGTGATGATTGAATCCGGGGCCAAAGAGGCTTCGGAAGAGACCGTGGTGGAAGCCATTGAGTTCGGCCATCAGGAGATCAAGAAGATCTGTGCTGCCATTACTGATTTGGCCAGCCGTGCGGGCAAACCAAAACGGGAATTTGCGCCGCCCGTGTTCGACGAAGCTTATTACAACCAGCTCAAGGCCAAGGTGGGCGAAGAACTCACCGACGCTCTGGATACCAGCAAATACAAGAAGACGGAAAGCTACAACAAAATCCACGAGATCGAGGAAAGACTCCTGGCCGAGCTGCCGGAAGAAGACGAAGAGGCGCGGACAAAACTCTCACACTATTACGAGTTGCTGCGGGAGCGCATCTTCCGCGATCAGGTGACGCACAAGCGCCGCCGTCCGGATGGCCGCGCGTTTGATGAGATTCGTCCTATCTGGATTGAGGTCGGCGTGCTGCCACGCACTCACGGTTCCGCCATCTTCACTCGAGGCGAAACCCAGGCGCTGGTAACTACGACGCTCGGCACGCCCGATGACATGCAGCGCATCGAGAGGTTTGAGGGTGAGACCAGAAAGCGGCTGATGCTGCACTACAATTTCCCGCCATTCTCGGTTGGCGAGGTTGGCCGCATGACCGGTGTGGGACGCCGCGAGGTCGGCCATGGCGCCCTGGCCGAGCGCGCCATCTCCGCGGTTTTGCCGCCGGAAGAGAGCTGGCCTTACGCCATCCGTGTTGTCTCTGACATTCTTGAATCCAACGGCTCGTCTTCCATGGCCACGGTTTGCGGGGCTTCACTTTCATTGATGGACGCAGGTGTGCCGCTCCGAGCCGCCGTCGGCGGAGTTGCCATGGGATTGGTAAAGGAGCCGGACTCTTACGCCATCTTGACGGACATTGCCGGCGCGGAGGACCATTACGGCGACATGGACTTCAAAGTCGCGGGCACACGCAGAGGTATTACCGCCCTGCAAATGGACATCAAGGTCTCCGGCATCACTTCGCAGATCATGCGTGAAGCCATGGAGCAAGCCAAGCGCGGCCGCATGTTCATTCTGGACAAGATGGAGGAGACGATCAGCGGACATCGCGAAGAGATTTCCGCATACGCTCCGCGGATTTACACCTTACAGATTCCCGTTGACAAAATCCGCGACCTCATTGGACCAGGAGGCAAGACCATTCGCGGAATTATTGAGCAGACCGGCGTGAAGATCGATGTGGACGATACCGGCAAGGTGAATGTGGCTTCGAGCGACGGAACATCGGCGTCCAAGGCCATTCAAATGATCAACGATCTCACCGCTGTGCCTGAGGTAGGGAAGACTTATCTGGGCAAAGTGGTGCGCATCGCGGAGTTCGGCGCATTCGTCGAGATCATTCCGGGAACAGATGGCTTGCTGCATATCTCTGAAATTGCCGAGCATCGAGTCCGCGATGTGAAAGATGAATTGAAAGAAGGCGACCAGGTCCTGGTGAAGGTGCTGGGCATTGAAGGCAATCGCATCAAACTATCGCGCAAGGCCATTCTGAGAGAGCAACGCGCCAAGATGGCTGCGGCCAACGGCGGCGCTGCGCCTGACGCCAGCCCCGCACCTTCGCAGCCGCAAGCTTCCTCTGAGGAGACAGTGACCTTTGAAGGCGGCGGCAACTTCGATGAAAACGAAGAAGAGCCCAACTTCAATCGCGAGGAATCGAACCGTGAAACCGTAAGCGCCGGCGGACATCGTGATCGGGGTGACCGAGGGGACCGTCCGCGAGGCGGAGGAGGCGGAGGCCGTCACGGCGGGCGCAGGCATCGTCGTGGTGGACGTCCTCCGCGCGGGGATCGCGGACCTCACGGTGGCGGCGGTGGCGGCGATCGCGGGGGACACCGCGAGTAACTGTCCATCATCTTGTTTGACAAGCCGCAGGGAAGTTTCTGCGGCTTTCGCTTTTTCTGATGTCGGGAAATTGATAATTTGTGTAATTTGGTAATCGGGTAATTGGAAGTATCGAACGCTGGATAAATGACTCAATTACGAAATTACCCGATCACTCAATCTGATCCATGCGCCGCCTTCACCTGCTCGCCTACATCTCGCTCTGCCTGATCTGGGGCAGCACCTGGCTTGCGGTCCATACCATCGTCCAATACGTTCCGCCGTTCCTGGCTGCGGCACTGCGCTTTATTCTCGCGGCGGCGCTGCTGTTTGCCGCTCTGCTCTTTCGCAAATCAGTCTGGCCGCGCGAAGCCCGCCAGTGGAACGCAATCATTGTTCTGGGCTTTACAGTGATTGGCATCCCCTACGCGCTGCAGTTTTGGGCGCAGCAGTACATAACATCATCTTTGAGCGCGGTCTTGTTTTCCGCGTTGCCGCTGACGGTGGCGCTGCTCACGCCGCTCATGATGCACTACACAGTCCCTCGCCGTTCTGTTTTCTCCATGCTGGTGGGTCTTGGCGGTTTGCTGGTGCTTTTGTCCACGGATCTTAGGTTCGGCAGCCGCGCATTCTGGGGTGGGCTGGCGGTTTTGGGTTCAATGTTCGGAAGCGCATGGTCCGCGGTCTACGCCAAGATCCGATTGCGCGACGTCGATCCACTTGTTTCCACTGCGTTTCAGTTGTTCATTGGGTCGCTGGGCCTGTTCTGGGCTACGTGGGCCTTCGAGTCACATCGTGCGGCATCGTGGACAAGAACCGCTGTGTTCGCATTACTGTTTTTGGCCGTTTTCGGATCAGCCACCGCCTTTGCGATCTACTATTGGCTGCTCAAGCATATTCAGCCTTATCAGATTTCCACCATTAATCTGGTCATCCCTGTAGTTGCTGTGCTTGAAGGAGCATTTTTTGGACACGAGCCTGTGCCGTTGATGATGATCGTGGCCATGGCCGTCGTGCTGGGCTCAGTAGGAGTGGTGCTGCGGGCCGACGTTGACACAAAAGTCCAGACTCTTGCCGCTGATTTTGCCGATCACAGCTGAGGGCATCCTCTGTTTACTTCTTTCCTCCGTGTTGAAGGCCTTTGGTTTATTTTTCAGCTAAACTGTTGCGCAGAAATATGAAACGACATCTCGTGTTCCTTTCACTGCTGGCGTGCATGGCGAGTTCTGCCTTCGCACAATTGCCGGAATCGCAGCCGGTCTCCACTTTTTCTATTGTCGCTATTGATCCACAAAATGGTGACCTGGGGATTGCAGTCGCCTCCCGCTATTTTTCCGTTGGCTCAGTTGTTCCATGGGCCATGGCCAATGTGGGCGCGGTGGCCACGCAGGCGAACGTCAACGTTGGATACGGCCAGCAGGCCATCGATCTGCTTCGGCAAGGATTAACTGCGCCTGAAGTGTTGAAAAAACTGCTGGAAGACGACAAATTCGAAGGCAAAGATGGACGCCAGGT
>DATDNH010000275.1:0-20537 GCA_036518395.1 Candidatus Angelobacter sp.
ATGCTCCAGCCTATTTCACGCCCGATCACACCAGCAATGCGGGCTTCACTTCCAGGTGTCTTTAAACTGGTCAGCCGCGGCCTTGATCTCGACGACTAAGGCAGGGCTGAGCGTTTTCTCCTGCGCAATTTTTCGAAGCAACTCAGTTTTGCGTGTGGTCAGGAACTCCGTCAGCTTGGCCTGGAATTCCTTAGTCCTATTGACCGGCACATCATCCATATATCCGTTCTGTACAGTCCAGATCACGGCCACCTGCACCTCGACGGGGACCGGGCTGTATTGGGGTTGTTTAAATATTTCCATGATGCGCTTGCCGCGCTCGATCTGTGCCTGTGTCTTGGCATCCAGTTCGGAGCCGAATTGGGCGAAAGCGGCCAGCTCGCGAAACTGCGCAAGGTCCCCCTTGAGCTGGCCGGCAACTTGCTTCATGGCTTTGAGTTGCGCGGCGGAACCGACACGGGAAACCGAAAGGCCGACCGAAATGGCGGGACGTACACCCTGGTAGAACAAATCGGTTTCGAGATAAATCTGCCCATCCGTGATGGAGATGACGTTAGTGGGAATATATGCAGAAACATCACCCGCCTGAGTTTCGATGATGGGAAGGGCAGTGAGCGAGCCGTTGCCGTACTTTTCACCGACGCGAGCAGCCCGTTCGAGCAGCCTGCTGTGGAGATAGAAGACATCACCGGGATACGCCTCGCGACCTGAGGGGCGTTTCAGTACCAGGGAAACCTGCCGATAAGCGACCGCGTGTTTTGAAAGGTCGTCATAGATTATCAACGCGTCCATCCCATTATCCATGAACCATTCGCCGATGGCTGCGCCGGCAAACGGCGCTAGATACTGGTTGGTGGCTGAATCGGAAGCCGGGGAAGCGACGATGATGGTATAGGGCATCGCCCCAGCTTTTTCGAGAACGGTAATGAGCTGAGCAATATTGGATTGCTTCTGGCCAATGGCGACGTAAATGCAATAGAGCGGACGATAGTCTTTATCGCCAGCGGCCTCAGCTGCGCGATTGAGCCGAGCCTGGCTGATGATGGTGTCGATGCAAATCGTGGTCTTTCCGGTTGAGCGATCACCAATGATTAATTCGCGCTGACCGCGGCCAATCGGAATCATCGCGTCAATCGCCATGATTCCTGTTTGCACGGGCTGCCGAACCGGGCTGCGCCTGATGATGCCGGGCGCAATTTTTTCAACCGGGTATGCGACATTGCTTTTCACCGGCCCGTTGCCGTCCACGGGCTCTCCGAGGGTATTTACAACGCGACCCAAAAGGCCTTTGCCAACCGGCACCTGCAGCAGTTTTCCGGTGGTGCGGACCTCATCGCCTTCTTCGAGTTGCGTATAGTCGCCCAGAATGATCACACCGACTTCGGTATCATCAAGGCTCAGCGCCAACCCGGTGATGCCATGGCCGAGGTCGAGCATCTCATTCAGCATGGCATCGGTAAGACCCTCGACTCTGGCTACGCCGTCGCCGACTTCGCGGATGACGCCGACGTTCTGCCTGGCTACCGCTGCCTTGGCACCTGCGATTTGAGCTTCAAGTTCCTGTAGTAGATTGGCCATATAGCTGTAGTCCTAGCCTGGGAGATAATCGCGCACCCATGCTGGCGTTGAACTCCCTGGGCTCACCTTGAACCATTGGTGCCAAAGTCTTTGGCAATTGCGGACAGCCGATAGCGCACGCTGCCGTCATAGACGTCGCTGCCCACCCTGATACGCATTCCCCCAATCAAGTCCGGTTCTTGCGCGAACCTGACATCCATTCCTGGGCCGTAAACCCGCTTCAAGCCAGTCCTGACACTAGCCTGCAAGTCAGCAGCCAAGGGCAAAGCGCTTTCTACTTCCGCTGTACGGCGGGCGTGATCAAGCTTCACCAACCGTTCCAGCTGTCCCAAAACCGAAATGTAACCCCGGCGCTTCAACTGAAGGATTTTCTGCACTACCTGGCGCAGGCGGCTTCCATCCAGCGTCCCGTCGACCAAACAAAACCGAAACAGTTGCTTGGCCTCACGTCGTGCTTGCCGGGCGCTTGTAATCATGGTCCCCTTCCACCTTTCAGGCAGCAGCCAATTGCTTGGTGGTCTCCTCCGCCAGACGCCGCTGATCTTCCGCGGTTAGAACTCTGCCGGCAACAGTGGCTGTAGTCTGTACAACCAGCCGGCCCACCTCCTGCTTTAGTTCCATCAACATGCGGCCATAGTCCTGCGCTGCTGACTCGTGCGACTTGGCTATGATTTGTTCCGCGGACGCCATCGCTTTCTTTATTTCCTGCTCCCGCAGGTGTGCGGCGGCGGCGCGGGCCTCCTCGATCAGCTTGGTGGCTTCGGCGTCGGCTCGCATCATGACTTCGTGGCGCTGGACCTCGGTTTTAGCCAGTTCAGCGGTTATTTTTTCTGTGTTGGCAATGCCTAAAGCAATCTGCTGACGGCGTTCCTCCAACATCTTCAGAACAGGCTTGTAAGCGAACCGGTGAAGCACCAGGCATACAATGCAGAAGCTGATGATCTGAGCACCCAAATGAGGCCAATCCACCCCAAAGGTATTGGCGAGGTCCTGGATCTGACCTCCAGCACCAACTTCGGCTAACAGGATCAGAGTAGTCATGGCTGTTACTCTCGTAGGTTAGGTCGTTGTACCGCATGCCATCCATTGCTCAAATTGCGTTCCACTATTTGACCAGGAACAGAGCATAGAACACGATCGCTTCAGCAAAGGCAATCGCCAGAATAGACTGGACCAGAATCTTCGTGGAGGCGACCGGATTTCGCCCCACGGCTTCCGAAGCTTTCATACCGATTAAACCTACGCCCAGGGCTGCTCCCAGCGCTGCCAAACCAACGTGAAGACTTCCATTCATAAACTTCCCCTTTTCTTACCGCCGACTCCCGCGAGTGAACACGGTCAAGCTGGCGGATATGAAACCCACTCAACCATGTACTACGGCTGCCGGTCCTTCGGACTCATGCTGACACATCAGCATAGTGAACACCGCGGTCAACAACATAAAAACCAATGCCTGGACCAAACCCATAAGCAGTTCAAGAAAATAAAACGGAATGGGGACCAGCCAGCCAAAGCCGGGGACCAATCTGGACATGGACTCCAAGAGGTTTTCTCCGGCAAATATGTTGCCGTAAAGACGAAAACTGAGGGACACCGGCCGGAACAAGATGGAGACGACTTCCAAACACCCAGCCGCGAAGAACACAACTATCATTAGGAGTCTGAGTGGCCCCTCAGTGTCACCTTTAGGAGCAAATAGTTCCTTGAGAAACCCACGCAAACCGACCTCCCGAAAAGACCATACGATCCAGGCAGCAAAGAAGACCAAAGCCATGGCCAATGTCATGTTCACGTCGGCATTGGCGCCGCGGAGCAATGGTTGACTGACCTTGAAGCCATGGGAGGTGTATTGCCCCCAGCCTATGGAGCCGACACCCGGGAGAAGGCCGAGCCAATTGGCGGAGAGAATAAAAATGAAAATAGTTGCAAAGAACCAGAAGGTGCGCTGAGCCAAATGGGGGCCGATAATTCCGACCATGAACTTGTACAGGCCTTCTACGAGCCATTCCAGAACATTTTGCGGTCCTGTGGGCACCTGCTTCATGTTTCGGGTGGCGAGTTGCGCAAACACGATCAAACCCAGGGCCACGATCCAACTCACGATCATTGAATTGGTTATGGGGAAACCGAAGGGGCGGGCGATTTCAACCGCCCTTGCAGAGAGCCCATGTTCCTCCGTAGCTGCGGGTGAGTGACTATCCGCGGACGGCACCGCTGACACGATTTGCAACTCGGGGTTGGCTGCCAACGCGGGAGTGGCACGGAAGCCGCAGAGCAGAACGAGGAAAGCAAGAAATGCACACAGCGTTATAGCTCTACAGGTGGCAAAAGAGCGGAAGCGATTGGCAGTGCCAATAGCGGCATCGAGGCCCACTGCCATCTCCATCTCCTGCCAGTCGTGAGCTACAGGTCTCATGTTTCCGTGGTTAAGCCGCACCAGCGAGTTCATTCTTTCCCGCCTTCTGATAGCCAAGCAGGATAAAGTAGAAGGCGTTGTCGAAGAACTGAGTCAGCGACCGGAGGAGGTTGACACCGCCCCAAAACTCAACCGGTTCGTCAAGCAGGCACTCCTGCTGCATGTACTCCCAGAGATATTCATGAGCAATGCACACTGCCCAGTACAAGTCGGTGAAGGGAACACCTTGTTGGGCCCTTCGTACCCCCATGGCAATGTATCGTTCTCGAATGCTGGAGCTAGTTTCGGTCGCAAGCCAGTCCACCAGGTCACGATAGACCTCAGCAATGGTGTGCTTCTGCTCTTCTGCGGATATGTTCAGCGTCAATCCAGCGCACCTTTCGGAAGCCCGGATCTTCTGAATGACCGTTCCGGACATGGGATCGGCGTTAGCTTTCATATGCCGAACTAACTTGATAGCGTGCATCACTCTCCCTTGTCTCCCCGTGGCCAGGTGACAAGCCAGTGCTCCCGCCGGCCCGCACGCCAGCGTCTTTCCGCGCCCCTCAGTAGATTTGAGCTCAAGAGGGGGAGAACACCTCTGCAATCGACGAGGAGAGCCTAATCGGGCACATCCAGCATTGCCTACTGGCAAAAGCGACAGAGGATCGCCGCCTAGGGCAGCGGCGATTCAGCAGCAATCAGGAACGTGCTGACTCACTTAAGCTCCGGAGGTCATTGGCAGCCGCCACGGTTATATCCACGGTAGCTTCGGAAGCCTTGTATAAGTGCCAGTTTTTCAGAGAGCAAAAAATAGAGACAAATATCTAGTTTCGGGTGATGTATGAACAAGTGGATCCGCCCTCTGGAGACGATGATCGAAGTTCTAGCCGTCACATGGCTGATTGAGTTATTTCTCCGACCGGCCAAACACAAAACGGCTAACCAGAGAGCCGCTTGAGGCTGGGTAGCATTGTAGACGTCCGATATTTCAGAAACTCCTACCGCGGTTCAATGGGAACAACGGTATCTGTCTCTTTTGCCAGCACCCAAAGTTCAATCCATCATCTATGCTTGGCGCCTTGAACGGGGAAGAAGTGTGATGAGTTCACACCGAAGCACCCTAGTTCGAATGGCCGGAGAGGCCTGCGTTACCGGGATAAGGGAGCAAACCAGCAATGGCGAAGAAGACAAGCGAGGGTGATGACAAGGGTATCAACAGAAAACAATACGAGAAGGAGCTGCGCAGGCTTCAGGGCGAATTGTGCAAGTTACAGGATTGGGTGAAATACAAGGGTTTGCGAGTAATTGTCCTATTCGAAGGACGCGATGCCGCCGGGAAAGGCGGCACAATTAGGGCGATTGCGGAGAGGGTGAGCCCGCGTGTATTTAGAGTGGTTGCACTTCCCGCGCCTTCGGACCGTGAGAAGTCGCAGATGTATATGCAGCGTTATATGTCACATTTTCCGGCAGCCGGTGAAATCGTCATTTTCGACCGCAGTTGGTACAACCGTGCGGGCGTCGAATATGTAATGGGCTTCTGCAGCAAGGAACAACACCGCCGCTTCCTGGAGGTGTGCCCTTTGATGGAGAAGTACATCACGGAAGCTCGCATTATTCTTATTAAGTATTGGTTAGAGGTTGGCAAGAAAGAGCAGCACCGACGGTTTGAGGCGAGAATCAAAGACCCGCTGAGGCAGTGGAAGCTTAGCCCGATGGACCTGGAGTCGTTTCGCCGATGGTATGAGTACTCACGAGCGCGGGACCTGATGCTGGAAGCAACGGATAGCAAGCATGCACCCTGGTATATCGTTCCTTCGGACGATAAGAGGAAGGCTCGACTCAACTGCATCTCCCATCTGCTGAGTCTAATTCCATACAAAAAAACTCCTCAGCCGAAGACCAAATTGCCCGCGCGATCCAATAAGGGAAGTTACGACGATCAAGCTCCATTAAAGGGAAAACACTTTGTTCCTGAGAGGTACTGAGCCTGCCTGTGGAGAATGGGGAAGCGCTCGTTGGTAGAAAGAGGAGCACGCGGACGGGTGAGACGTTTGATTGTCGTGGGCAAGTGAGATTTCTCTAGGGAGAAGCGAATGCTCTCCGAGCGAACAATATCCAAATTCCTGCCCATCTCCAAATGGCTAGCGGAGGCTTCTCCTCGTGTGGATATTGTTGCCGGCATGTCATTGGCCGGACTACTCGTGCCTGAAGGGATGGCCTACGCCGGAATCGCTGGAGTGCCGCCGCAGATGGGCCTGTACGCGGCGCTTGCTGGCCTCTTCGTTTATGCGATGTTCGGCACTTCCCGACAACTTGCAGTTTCCGCCACATCCTCCTCTGCGGCCATGCTTGCGGCGCTGGTGGCTCCAATCGCTCTGGGGGATGCAAGCCGATATGCCATGCTGGCTTCGGCTGCTACTCTAGCGGCGGGTGTCATTTTCCTTATCGGCGGCCTACTCAAACTAGGTTCAGTATCGGAGTTCGTTTCCAAGCCCGTTCTCAAAGGGTTTGTTTTCGGCTTAGCGTTCACCATCATGGTGAAACAAGGACACAAGTTCCTGGGAATTCCCAGTGGCCAGGGCAACTTTTTTCATCAAATTTGGCATGTGATCGCCTCGCTTCGTGAGGTGAATTTGTGGACATTCGGAGTGGGGGCGATCGCTCTGGCGCTCCTGTTCGGGCTAAGGGTGGTTGCTCCGCGCGTACCAGCAGCACTGGTTGTACTGGTGCTCGGCACCTTGGCCGTGCCGTTACTTGGCCTGCAGAATCACGGTGTGGAGGTAGTTGGCACGATCCGGGCGGGGATGCCCTCACTAAGCTGGCCGAAGATTGGGGAGGATGAACTGGCAGACCTCTTCGTAGGCACATTCGGAATCGTGCTGGTGCTCATGGCGGAAGCCCTCGCTGCAGGCCGCACGTTCGCTGCGAAGCACAAGTATGAAATCAATCCTAATCAGGAGCTGTGCGCCATGGGCGCGGCGAACGTCGCATCCGGCCTGGTGGGCGGAATTATTGTTGGCGGAGGAATGTCAGGAACAGCTGCCAACGATGCCGGCGGAGCCTGCACCCAGCTATCTACCGTCACGGCATCATTGACCGTAGCGCTCACGTTAGCGTTCTTACTGCCTCTGGTTCGCACCTTACCGGAAGCAGTTCTCGGTGCGATCGTGATTCATGCGGTTGCGCACCTCGCAGACATCGGCACTCTAAAGCGGTATGCCCGGCTCCACACTGGAAGCATTTGGGTGGCGCTCATTGCGATCCTTGGTGTGTTGCAGATGGGAATTCTTAAAGGCCTGATCTTCGCGATTGGCCTGACCCTAATCCTATTGATGCGCAAAATAAGCGTGCCCAAGGATTCCGTGCTCGGAAGACTTCCAGGCTCCAGACACTTTGTGGATGTAGAGCGCCATCACGAGGCGGAGCAGATTCCAGGTCTCCTGATTTTTCGGCCAGATGGAATTCTTTTTTTTGCCAACGCAAATCGCGTACGTAACCGGGTGCGCACCGTGGTTAAGCAAGCACGCACGCCAGTGTCGGCTGTTCTCCTGAATCTGGAGGCGAGTCCGGAGACGGATGTTACTACCCTGGAGATGTTGGAGCAGTTGGGGGATGAACTGAAGGAATATGGCATTGCATTGTATTTCGCACGAGTGGCGGATCCGGTTCGCGACCTTTTCATGCGCAGCGGATTTCTTGAACGGCTGGGCCGAGACCATGTATTTAGCGGAGTCAATGCGGCTGTGGAGGCCTTCCTCAACACATCACAGTTTGTGGTCAAGACGCGCAGTGCGTAAATCCAATTGAGATTGCGAATTACTCAAGTAAGTCCTGTAATGGCCGACTGTTACTACTGACAGTTATCGGCTGAAATCCTTCTACTAGACTCCGATTGCGAGTGCTGCCGACCTCGGGCGCTAGAGGAGTTGTTACATCTACATGCCGGCCTCTCCGACCGGCGGATTTGACGCAAGGCAGTACGAATGCACAAAGGCTTGGAAATGAGCGTCTTACGACGAATTGAGTACCTGCTGTTGGTCATCGGATTGACGCTGATCACACTTTTCCTAGCAGGACACCTCCATCGGACGATTCTGTCCCACGAAGAACTTGCCCGCTTTCGTGAGCTACAAGTAAAGCATGCTGCAAAACCGCCAGCCGATGGCGTTTCGCACAGACCACTGAAGGTTGATTTCAGTCTTTGGTCATATGGGAGAATCGCAGCTTACAAGCAAAGTCTGCTGGAACGCCTGGTGCCGCCTTTGGCGGTTCTTTACGTGCCCAAACTTCATCTAGAAGTTCCATTACTCGATGGCAGCGATGAACTGTCGTTAAACCGAGGAGTGGGGCATATTGCCGGAACAGCTTACCCAGGAGAGACCGGAAATATCGGAATTGCCGGTCATCGAGATGGATTCTTTCGAGGCCTGAAGGATATACAAGTTGGCGACCTTATCGACTTGGAAACTATCAGCAGAAGAGATAGTTACCAGGTTGAGCGAATTCTAATAGTCGACCCCAACGACGTGTCGGTCTTGCGGCCAGGCCAGACTCGCGGGCTCACTCTTGTCACATGTTATCCGTTCTATTTTGTCGGCAGTGCTCCGCAGCGTTATATCGTCCAAGCGTCGCTTGCCAGCACTAGAGCGATAGACGTCAAAATGTCTCAACAATCGGAATTAGAGCCAGAAAAGAGTGGCCGAGGGAAGGGTCCAGAAGTCATTAGCTTCAAACCAGCAACACAAAGCATTAAGCCGAAGGTGCAAACACTCAACAAGGAGAAAATACAATGAACTCAAGGGCAAGGACACGGGTGTGGCTGATGCTTGCCGTGGGGGTGATCTCGTTAGCTTTCACGCTGAGCATCAACGCACAAGTGAAGACAGAAAGTAGCACAACAAGGGGACAAGCCACCCACGAGACGACAGTGGAACGGGGCGAAGTCGTGCTTGTGTCGGGCAATGACCTGCTAGTCAAGATGGAAGATGGCACCATTCGCCATTTCCCAAACGTGCCGGAGAGCGCCCGAGTCAGTGTTGACGGTCAAGAGCTCGGAATTCACGATCTGAAGCCGGGTATGAAACTGCAACGTACGCTCACAACCACTACAACTCCTGAAACGGTCACGACGGTACAGACTGTGACGGGAAAGGTTTGGAGCGTAAACCCGCCAACCTCGGTGATTTTAGCCTTGGAAGACGGCACCAACCAGCAGTTCAAGATTCCCAAGGGTCAGAAGTTCATGATCGATGGCCAGGAAACCGACGCTTGGGGCTTGAGAAAAGGGATGAAAATCTCCGCTACCAAAGTCGTGGAGGAGCCCCAGACTGTGATCGAGCATCAGCGCCAAGTAACGGGTTCGATGCCACCACCGCCGCCGGCTCCCCCCGCGGATGTGCCGATCCTGGTCGCTGAGGTGAAGCCCGTGGCCGCCCCCGCTCCAGCCGCAGAGCCCGCGGAGCTGCCAAAAACGGCAGGCTTGTTGCCACTAATTGGGTTGCTCGCCAGCCTGGCTCTTACCTCCTCGCTCGGACTGAGGGCGGTGCGGTATTTTTCCTGATGTGTGAAAGGGTTCGAGAAGGCTCCCCTTACAGTGCCAACTCGAACCCACATTTTTTCAAACCTTGTTTGTACGGAGCGCGCTGGCCGCCGCATCGATAAGGTAAACTGAAGGAGTTGAAGAAAGGTCTCCACGGCGGGCCGCGGGGAAAGTGCGTTCCCAGCAAGCTACTCTGGACTCAGGGCTTCTAGCGGTCCCCCAGCATACATAGGCTTTACTGTGTCTTTACTTGTTGGTGACTTGCTTTCCTCGGAAATGGTTTGGGAACCATTGACCTTCCGAATCTCGAAAAGTGGACTTCTGTAGTCGCGCGGTAAGTATTGTTCCGGTATAGTGGCGCGATTCCCGTCGCGCAAGGAAGTATAATGCGGCGAATTTATCTCAACGCCGGCCTCATTAAACTTGTCCTGGATGTTCTGATGTAACACCGAATACGCGTTTAGCATGTTGTAGGGCTTGGCTGTATATGCGTTCAGCTCGTAGGCAACATAGAAATCGTTTAACGCTGTCTGCAATACGAACGGTGGCGGATCGTGTAACACGTCATCCGTGGCAAGAGCAGCAGCAATGAGCAGTTCGTGAACTTGTCGCCAGGGCGCACTATAGCCAATTGTCACGGTGGTATGAAAGATCACTCCCTTTTGCCTGGCCTCAGCACTGTAATTGACCACAACGCCACCCAACACGGTTCCGTTAGGAATTGTGATTACCTCTTTCTTTTGCGTACGGATTCGGGTGACAAGTAACGTTTTTTCGATTACCTCTCCTACATCATTCCCAATCCTCACGAAATCGCCAACTTGGAAAGCTCGCATATAGGTAAGAATGGTACCTGCGACGCCATGTGCCACTGCCGAAGTTGAACCGAGGGACAATAGCACGCCCAAGAAGACAGTGATCCCCTTGAAGGCAGGACTGTTAGATCCTGGCAAATACGGAAAGACCACGACTGCGGCTCCCGCCAAAATTAGCACTCGGACCAGCTTAGCTGTCGGCTCCGCCCAATCAGGATAAAAGCCTCGAACAGTAAGCCTTTCGTCCCGAATCTCGTCGAAGAAATACCGATTCACTTTAGTAAGGTAAAAAGTGACCACACAAATGAATAACACCAGGACAAGGTTAGGCACGTAACCTATTAGTATTTGTCCAAACGTAGCCAGTTCTGTGAAAACCCAATTGGTGATCTGATAGGAGATGTGCCGAGTTGACGGGAAAAAATGCAGAACCACCGTCAAGTAGATCTGCAATACAGCAAGAACCACCAGCCAAAAGGCAAGCCGACTAAACGCTGCAACGGGACGACCAAGGTAATGCCAGAACCGGCCCTCCAATGATCGAAGAAGACGGTCGTTGTTGCCCCGAGAAAGCCATCTCTCGACCGATGAACGTGAGCGACGTCGAACCGTGAAGATGAGGAACATCAGGACCACTAGGGCTGCAGTGGCTGCAACGGAATACAGCAATCCCAGGACAAAATGACCCCAGGTATGGTCTTCACGGTATTGTTTTACGACATGACGAATAATTTCGGTGTACTCCGAGGCTAGGTCTGCCCTTTTCCGGTCTGTAGCCCTGGCATCGGCTTCTGTTAGCCCCATGATGCGATCGTTGCCAGCGAGAATCTCCGTCCAGATACTACGCTCCTCGGCATGAATTGATTCAACTGAGACACTTCTTCTCCTGGCCAGGGCGATGATCCGGTCATGTATAGCCTCGGCGCGTTCTTGCGGTGTAAAACCGCCAATTTGCGCATAGATGATCAGGATTGGCCTGCCGTCTATTTCGACTGGCACACCCGCATTGTCAACGACTGTCGGCTCCGGGACCGGCTCCGATCTATCCTTGTTGACAGGAGCCTGCGCAAACACCAACGAACAGAAGATGCATACCAGTCCGAGTGCTGCGGTTCGTGGCATGGCTGACCACGGGAAGGTGTTCTTGTTCGGCGCTCTCTGGCGGACAATAAGCCACCAGAATGAAGATGTTGTCATAGGACACCACGCATCACGACAGTGAACACGGGCCGGCAACTTTCTGGAGCAATGCCACGGGCGTCATTGTGAATCTGCTAAGCTGCCACCACGCCGAAGATTGGGCCCCACAACTTTTAACGGATTGCATACCAGTATGGAACTAGTAGAAATAGCAGCCTGTCGCGTATCCGTGCTTCGTTGGCCGATGAGGGCTGCCCCACGAGCGGACAGGTAATCCTCATGTGCTGTGACTCTTGGCTCACACGCTGGTGAGCCAAACTGTAACTTCTGTCAGTTCTCCCCATCCAAAGCGCCCTCTACTCTCTTTTCGAATCCGTCGACGGTTGCAGAAGAGATGTGCACCGCGGATGGGCGGGATGATCCTGCACGGGAGAGCCAGTGCAGCAGGCATCCGTTTCATTGTTTGTGCATGCCCATGGGAAATCGTTAGGACGAGACCCTTGTGGCCTACCGGTAGCTCCGCAGGAGTTCTCCATGCGAATTCACGCTAAACCATGTTATTCAGGCCTTCGGATCGCAATCGAACGTCCGCGGTGCCTGCCGAACTGGTTAATTCGGTCAGACAAATTCATGGTCAGTGCAATCGTCTTGATTGCCGTCTCATTGATCGGATGCAGCAACAAAAAAGTATCTACAGCGCCTCCGCCGCCGGAAGTTGAAGTTGCTGGGGTTCAGCAACAAGACGTTCCTGTTTACGGAGAGTGGGTGGCCCAGCTGAATGGCCCGGTAAATGCCGACATCACCCCCAGGGTGCAGGGCTACCTGCTCCGCCAGAACTATGTAAATGGGTCACTTGTCAGGAAGGGTCAGCTGCTCTTTGAGATCGATCCGCGGCCCTTCGAAGCGGCACTCGATCAAGCTAAGGCAGAAGTGGAACGAGCGTCCTCGTCCTTATCGAAGGCCTCGAACGACGTGCAGCGGGACACCCCGTTGGCAGCGCAGAAAGCGATTCCCCAGAAGCAGCTTGATGATGACCTGGCAAATCAGGCATGGGGCAAAGCGGAAATGGCGGCTAAGAAAGCGGCGCAGCAGCAAGCTGAGCTGAACCTCGGATGGACCAAAATCTATTCGCCCGTGGATGGCATCGCCGGCGTGGCGAACTCTCAGGTCGGCGACCTGGTCGGCACGACCACGAAGATGGCCACAGTGTCGCAGATCAATCCCATCTGGGCATACTTCAATATCAGCGAAAGCCTCTATCTTAAAGTTGCGCCGCAAATCTCAAGAGTCCTAACCAAGGCTGCGGTTCGAGGTAAGGTTCCGGTTGAATACATTCAAGCCAACGACGTTGTTTACCCGTTTAAAGGGAACATCATCTTTGTAAATCGCGAGATCACCGCCGGTACCGGAACCATTCAGTTGGCCGCCGCATTTCCGAATAAAGATGCAATTCTTCGTCCGGGAGGATTTGGGCGAGTGCGGGTACAGACCGATACCACCAGGAACGCCATGTTAGTTCCGCAGGCGTCGGTAATTGAGGTGCAGTCGCAATATCAGGTCATTATTGTGGGTTCTAATAATAAGGCGACAGTCAGGCCAGTCAAGGTGGGGGACCGTGTTGGCCCGAACTGGATCATCAGCGACGGACTAAAGCCCGGAGAGCGGGTTGTGGTCGAAGGCATTCAGAGAGTACAGACGCTTGCGGCGCAAACGCCAAACTCGGCAACAGAGGGTATTCCGGTCGCGCCCAAGCCGTACATGGGCGCCACGGTTGGGGGCAACTGAGCATGGCAAAATTCTTCATCAACAGGCCCATCGTCGCAATTGTCATTGCCATCCTGATGGTTCTGGTCGGTGTCGTCTCCATGCTCAACCTGCCGACGGCACAGTTTCCCAATATCGCCGACCCCATGATCCAGGTGAAAGCAACCTATCCGGGTGCGGATGCTCAGACCATTGCTGAGTCAGTTGCGACTCCCATTGAACAGCAGATGTCAGGTGTCAGCGGCATGAACTACATGTATTCGCTGAGCGCCAGTTCGGGTGGAGGCGGTACGCTGTACGTGGATTTCAAGCTCGGGACAGACGTCAACACCGACCAGATTCTCGCGCAGATGCGGACCGGCCAGGCCAACTCGCAGTTGCCGAGCGAGGTTGTTCAGCAGGGAGTGCTCGTGCAACCGGGTACGACAGCGCCTTTCATGCTGCTCGACCTCTACTCGCCCAACGGGACCTATAACAATATTTTTCTCGCCAACTACGCCATCATCAATTTGCAATACGCCCTGACGCGTATAGCCGGGGTCTCCCAGGTTCAAATATATGGCGCAGGACCGTACGCAATGCGCATTTGGATAAACCCTGATCGGCTGGCGAGACTGGGGGTGACAGTCTCCGATATCACGAACGCGGTCAAAGCGCAAAACAAGGTCAATCCCGCCGGACAGGTTGGAGGAGAGCCTGTTCCCTCCGGCCAGCAATTCACCTATAACGTTCGGGCTCCTGGGCGCCTGCCAACGGTTGACGAGTTTAATCAGATCGTCGTTCGTGCCCAGCCCGACGGCTCGGTCCTTCGCTTGAAGGATGTGGCGCGGGTGGAATTGGGATCGCAATATTATTCCTATCTCGCACGTCTGGGAACGGCGGGATCGGGGAAACCCGCTCAGTCCGCGGCCCTCATCGCGCTCTACCTTACCCCAGGCAGTAACGCGTTGGAGACGCGAGCCGCCGTTCTGAAGATGATGAATGAGGCAAAAAACAGGTTCCCCCAAGGGCTTGACTACATTGTTGCTCTCGACACGACGTTAGCAGTCAGTGAGGGTATCCACGAGATTTATAAGACCCTTATAGAGGCTTTAATCCTGGTTATCCTGGTGGTCTACATTTTCCTTCAAGGTTTCAGGGCCACGCTGATTCCGTTGCTGGCGGTACCTGTCTCGCTGATTGGAACCTTCGCTCTCTTCCCCATGTTGGGGTTCTCCATCAATACTCTGTCACTCTTTGGGCTTGTGCTAGCGATTGGGTTAGTGGTGGATGACGCTATCGTCGTAGTGGAGGCTGTGGAACACCACATTGAGCACGGGATGACACCGCACGACGCGACCATCAAAGCGATGGAGGAGGTTTCCGGGCCGGTCATTGCTATCGGATTGATTTTGGCGGCAGTGTTTGTCCCTACAGCCTTTGTTCCAGGTATCACTGGCCAGCTTTATAAGCAGTTTGCAATAACTATCGCTGTCTCGGTGCTGATTTCGGCGTTCAACGCCCTGACCCTTAGTCCTGCACTTTCCGCCTTGTTGCTACGCCCCCGAAAGGAGGCATGGGGGCCACTGGGAGCCTTCTTCCGCTGGTTTAACCGCGTCTTTGGGCGCGCCACTGACGGTTATGTGAGTTGGTGTGGACACCTGATTCACAAGGCCGGGTTCGCTTTTCTTCTGCTGGGAGTACTGACTATCGGTGCGGCTTTCTTTGGCAAAAGGATTCCCAAAAGCTTTCTTCCCGATGAAGACCAGGGATATATCTACGCCGGCCTACAACTACCGAATGCATCTTCACTCCAGCGTTCCTCGGAGGCTGCCCGAGAGGTTGAGAAGGCGATCATGGAGACTCCCGGGGTCGAATACGTCAGTTCGGTCATGGGATACAGCATGCTGAGCGGCGTCAACGCCACCTATAGCTCATTCTTTTTCGTCTCGTTGAAGCCCTGGGAAGAACGCAAGACCCCGGAAATGAGCTACGAAGGAATCAAGGCCCACCTCCAAAAGGCGCTCTCACGGGTGCCATCGGGAATTGCATTCTCCTTCCCGCCCCCTGCGATTCCAGGTGTGGGGACCTCGGGTGGAGCCACTTTTGTCCTTGAAGATCGGTCAGGCAGTGGTGTTGATTTCCTTGCAAAGAATGCACAACTGTTCGTAGCGGAAGCACGTAAACGCCCGGAGTTGGCGGGAGTCATGACCACCGCCCTGTTCGGCGTACCGCAGGTCGGGGTGAAGGTTGACAACGACAAAGCAATGACCCAGCAGATCCCGCTGAGCAATCTTTACGAGACCATCCAGACGTTTATGGGTGGCGCACTGATCAATTATTTCAATCGTTTCGGCTTGCAATGGCAGGTGTATGTTCAGGCCGATGGAGATTTTCGTACCCAAGCGGAAAATGTTGGTAAGTTCTACGTCAGGAACAACACGGGCGAGATGGTGCCGCTGAGTACGCTGACTACCACTTATCCGCGCAGCGGTGCGGAATTCATGATGCGTTACAACCTGTTCAATTGTGTGCAGATCAATGCCGCGGCCGCGCCCGGCTACAGCTCAGCCCAGGCAATGGCAGCGCTCGAAGACGTATTCCATAAATTCATGCCGAGCCAAATGGGTTTCGACTACATGGGCATGTCTTATCAGGAGCAAAAGGCCGCACAAGGTGTTTCACCCGCCACCATTTTTGGGCTGGCGTTCTTTGTCGTCTTCCTCATCATGGCGGCGCAGTATGAAAGCTGGACGTTACCGTTCAGCGTACTGCTGGGGGTTCCTATCGCAGTCTTCGGTGCGTTCATTACGCTTTACTTCCGCCGACTCGACAATAACGTATATGCCCAGATCGGTCTTGTCATGCTGATCGGACTATCCGCCAAAAATGCCATTCTGATTGTCGAATTTGCCAAAGCAGAGTACGAGAAAGGCAAAACTCTGATTGATGCTGCCCTGACAGGCGCCAAACTGCGTCTGCGCCCCATTTTGATGACCGCCTTCGCTTTCATTCTTGGTTGTGTGCCCTTGTGGGCAGCATCCGGCGCTGGCGGCATATCACGCCAGGTGCTGGGAACGGTAGTAATTGGCGGAATGATGGCCGCGTCAGTGCTGGCGATATTTTTCATTCCAGTCAGCTACGAAGTGGTAGAGCGGTTTGGAGTCTGGGCGAAGGGGGAAAAGAAAGAGGCGCACAAGGCAGCAACGACAGGAGGAGCTCTGCGAGGAGCCGCTGACTAAGCAGAGGATTAGCATGATAAACGGGCGTTGGCTAATTGCTGGAGCGTTTCTGCTGTTGATGACCGGTTGCGCAGTTGGCCCCAACTACAAGCGTCCTTCGGTTACCGTTCCGGATTCCTATCGCGGTCTTGCCCCCGAGGCAGGACCACAAGGCGCCGCCTCATTTGGGGAAGAGAAATGGTGGACGGTATTCCAGGATCCACAGTTGCAGGAGCTGATCCGCGCCGCACTCGCAGAGAACTACGACGCGCGCATCGCAGCAGCACGCGTGCTCCAGGCACAGGCTGCTTTGGGTATCACGCGCGCCGATCAGTTCCCTTCCATTTACGGTGGAGCGTCTGCTGCCAATTCTCGTCTTCCCCAGACGAAGCTCCTTCCCGGAATCGAGACCAGTTCCAACCAGGTCAATCTTTCGCTTGCCTGGGAACTGGACTTCTGGGGCAAATTTCGCCGGGCTACGGAGGCAGCGCGGGCAACTTTACTGGCCACGGAATGGGGACAGAGGGCGGTCATGTCGAGTCTGGTCAGCAACGTGGCGTCTGCATATTTCCAGTTGCTCGAGCTGGATTCGCAAATGGAAATTTCGCGACGCACACTGGCCTCGCGCAAGCAATCGTTGCAGCTGGTGGAGGTCCGCGAACGGGGAGGGACGACATCCATGATGGATGTCCGCCAGTCCGAGCAACTGGTTTATGAGGCGGCGGGAGCTATTCCAGACCTTGAAAGACGCATTGAACAACAGGAAAATTTCATAAGTATTCTGCTGGGCAGGAATCCTGGGTCCGTGACACGCGGGAAGCCATTGGTGGAGAATGTCGTTCCTCAGATAGTTCCTGCAGGACTGCCATCATCTTTGCTGGCTCGCCGTCCGGACATTCAGTCGGCAGAGGGACAGTTAATCGCTGCCAACGCGCGGATTGGGGTGGCAAGGGCAGCATATTTTCCACAAATCACGCTGACCGCGGTAGGCGGCTATCAGAGTTCAGCTCTCACCAGCCTGTTCACCGGACCAGCCGGCTTCTGGAGCTTTGGAGGCCAGCTGCTGCAGCCCATTTTCACGGCGGGGAAGATTCGCTCCAGCGTGCGGTTGACGGAAGCGCAGAAACAGGAAGCGGTGCTCATCTATCAGCAATCAATTCAGCAGGCGTTCCGCGAGGTTGCGGATTCTCTCATTGCGTACCGGAAGAATCGGGAATTCCGCGAACAGCAGGAACTCTTGACGGGAGCAGCGCAAGATGCCACCCGCCTGGCAGACTCCCGTTACCGGGGTGGAGTTACCAGTTACCTCGAAGTTCTGGACAGCGATACCAGATATTTCAACGCTCAACTGGGGCTAGCGCAAGCACAACTTAACGAACGCTTGGCAATGGTGCAACTCTATAACGCTTTGGGAGGCGGCTGGCAGCATTAGGCAATGCTCCTGTCACCGAGAAACCATAGTTAAGTACTTGCATCGCTCGTCTAAGCCGCCACACTCCTAGGAGAAGAACTGTGAGTTCTGTCAGTAGCGCACTGATTGCTTAACTCCTAACCTTGTCTATCGCGTACTGCCGGCAACGATGTGGCATCGGAAGGCCCTAACCATCACGCATGCAACCGCGATGAGGGCCCGGGGATTGGTTTGAACGACCTTATCCGGGAGATAGCGTAATGACGGTCAACCAACTGATAAACCTCCTCGCCGGACTCACACTACTCGAGATGATGGTAACCACCGGGTTGGGGGTTAGTTGTGGCGATGTTTTGCAGGTCAACAGGGGCCTGGTGGTGCGAGCCCTGGTAGCCAATTACGTTCTTGTCCCTGCGTCGGCAGTAGGCCTCCTCCTGTTGTTTAATGCGAGCCCCATGGTCGCTACCGGTTTGCTTATCGCTGCTGTTTGCCCGGGAGCGCCCTACGGGCCGCCATTCACCGCCATAGCAAAAGGAAACGTGGTTGCGTCCGTCGGATTGATGGTGATTCTGGCGGGATCATCCGCAATCGTCGCACCTCTGCTTCTCCAGTTTCTGCTTCCCCTCCTGGCAGGGAGCAGTACGTTGAAGATCAATCTAGTCAGGATGGCAGGGACACTGCTCGGCGTGCAATTACTTCCCTTGTGCGTGGGACTATTCGTTCGTGAGCGGCGTCCGGCGCTCGCGGAACGCCTAAAAAAGCCAGCATCTAGACTGAGCGCCTCGCTTAACCTACTGCTGCTCGCTGTCATTCTTTTTGTGCAGTTCCCCATATTGATGGGAATCCGCATGCGGGGCTATGTCGGCATGTTATGTCTGTTGCTGGCTGCTTTACTGTCCGGATGGCTGGTATGTTGGCAAGCAAGCGCAAGCAGAAAAGGCATGATGATTACAACTTCCGTCCGCAACGTGGGCGTGGGGCTGGTCATTGCCACCAGCAGCTTTCCGGGGACAGCTGCTGTTACCGCAATCACAGCTTACGGTTTGTTCCAAACCCTCGGCATGGCTCTGGTGTCGCTGACCTGGGGCCGATTCGCGCAACCAGGTGTCCTTTCGACAAGAGCAACGGCTGCGTGAAACAAAGATAATCATTTTCGTTGCTGAGAGTGGAAGGATACTAATCAGGTGGCAACAAATAGGAAGACCACTCCTTACAACATCTGAGAGACAAGGATACTTCGATGAGCACAAAGCCAGTGGCGGGTCCGGCGAGCCCCATCAGCGGAAAAGCAGCTCCTGTTATCCCGATCGCACCTACAGCTGAGGATATTTCAAGGCTCATCCAGCGATATGGCTGTGGTCCGGTTAAATTCTCCGGGACCGACAATGCTTTGTATGAGCGGCATCTGATGTTCGACAACATCATGGAGCCAATTGCCACTGATGCCCGAGCCAGGTTCGAAGCGGTTGCACACTCAGTTCGGGACGTCCTCTCGCAGCGCTGGGTGCGTACCGAAAGCACCTACGAGCATGAGAATCCGAAGCGCGTCTACTATCTTTCGATGGAGTTTCTTATCGGCCGGGCCCTGTCCAACAACATTATCAACCTTATGCTCGACCCGCTGGTCACCCAAGCCGTCCAAGAGAAGAAGATTGATTGGGTCGGACTCCTGGAGCAGGAGCCCGATGCCGGATTGGGCAACGGCGGACTAGGACGTCTCGCAGCGTGCTTTCTAGATTCAATGGCCACCATGCAGCTTCCGGCGATGGGCTATGGGCTGCGTTATGAGTATGGAATCTTCAGGCAATCCATACGGGACGGATGGCAAGTTGAAAACCCTGACAACTGGCTGCGGCGTAATGACCCCTGGGAGATCGCTCGGCTTCACGAAACTGTGGAAATCAAGCTCAACTGTTCTTTCGAACTGCATGGAGGGTCGCTGCGCGCTATTCCGGGCCGTCCATCGAGCCTGATGTGTATTCCCTATGACCGCCCAATCGTTGGCTATGGAGGCAACACCATCAACACGTTGCGACTGTGGGCAGCAGTTGCTCCCAACTACTTTGATTTTCAGGAATTCAGCAGTGGCGACTTTGTCGCGGCTCTGGCCGAAACTCTCAGCGCCGAATCTATAACTCGGGTGCTCTACCCGGACGACTCCACCAGTATGGGGCAGGCCCTGCGCTTCGCCCAGGAAAATTTCCTGGTTGCCGCTTCGCTGGCTGATATCGTGCGTCGCTTTCGGCGGACCAACAACGACTGGAGCACTTTCGCCGATAAAGCCGCCATTCAGCTCAATGACACGCATCCCGCGATGGCCGTTCCTGAACTGATGCGAATTCTGCTGGATGAAGCAGGTCTCGGCTGGGATGAAGCATGGGATCTGACACAAAGAGCGCTCGCCTACACAAACCACACCCTTCTGCCCGAGGCTCTGGAAAAATGGCCACTCCCCTGGTTTGAGGTCATGGCTCCGCGCCAGTTGGAAATTATTTGCGAAATCAACCGGCGATTCCTCGATAACGTTCGGGGCCGCTTTCCCGGGGACGATGATCGGCTCAAGCGTGTGAGCCTGATAGAGGATGGAGGCCAGCGCAAGGTCCGCATGGCCAATTTGGCCATTGTCGGCTCCCATAGCACTAATGGGGTGGCTGCCATTCACTCTCATCTGCTGCGTACACAGACGGTGAAG
>DATDNH010000276.1:0-3278 GCA_036518395.1 Candidatus Angelobacter sp.
CTGGACAGGGTCAGAAACAGCGGCGTGGCTCATGAGAAAAACTCCCGCAGCAGGCGTGCCGAATCATAGCAGTTTTTCTTTGCTGCGGGATTGGACGCGTTGAACGGAATAATAGCGTTTTCGAAAGCGTTAACGTTCATGAAATGAAGGTAATGCTCCGGGTAGGTGAATCGGCGTACGGGGCACGATTTCCGAGCTTTAATGTTACTGAATGAACGTTCATTCAGTCAAGCAAAAAGGCCTTTTTGCCCGTCAAAGCCGCGCATCTTAGTAGTACCAGTACGCCTAAGTCGCACCTTGTCGCAAGTTTATTGAACCCGCCACTCACAGTTCCACATCTGTCAACCGGAGGTGAGAACACAATGGCTGCATTGGCGGAATCTGCATTTGTTGTCACCGTGACGGAAACTGAAATTGTGAACCGGCGTCCAAACGGGGAAATCGAAAGAGTTGCCCTCGAGGACCTGAGCGCCATCCTCATTGAAACCAATGATTCAGGCCCCTTTGGCCCTGATGTCTGGTGGTGGTTGCTCGGCAGCAGTCAAAAGAAGAGTGGATGCGTTTTCCCGCAAGGCGCTACGGGCGAAGACGCTGTGTTGGCATTCGCGCAGAAATTACCCGGCTTTGATAATCGCATGTTTATGGAGGCAATGTGCTCGACTGAAAATCAGCGGTTTCTTTGCTGGCGACGGCCAGAGAAATAACGACTGAGCTCAGGAGGCCGGCGAAAGCTCTTTGGCGTGGGACTCCAGGTATTCCAGGGCTTTTCCGGCCATCTCTTTTTCGCCTTTGTAGCTGAGCTTTTGCGCGGCTTCCTGCAATGGGAGCCAATAAGCCCGCCTGACCTCGTGCTTCATCTCATCTTTGATCTGGCCGATGCGGCCTGACTGATATTTCATCAGGAAAAAAGTAACGATTTTGAAGATCTTCTCGCCGCCGGCCCATTTGCGGGCATAAACGTACTTGATGCTGCCGAGTTTTGTGACCGGCCTGACGCTCAAGCCAGTTTCTTCCAGCACTTCCCTGACTGCAGTCTGTTCGGGGTTTTCCCCCGGATCTACATTGCCTTTGGGCAAGGCAATCACGTCTTTGCGATCTTCCGGCTCGCCCTGCCGGCCAGGCTCAATGACGGCTATATCCCATTTGCCGCGCGTGTAGCGGAGCACCAGCGCCCCTGCGGAGAACTCTCGAAGCATGGCCATGACGCATTCGAAGATTACGAGAATTCCTCGCGGGTTGCAATGAAAGTGGCTGGACAATTTGGTGGGAAAAACCTTCCAGAGTGCCTTAAGCATTACCAGAGGGTTAATTCCTTAATCACCAAAATGCAGCGAAACTAAGGCATTCCTGCATCGTTTATATATACAGGCAGCATCTTAAGAAAGTAGCTGGAACACGTAATTCATCGCCAGCGCGGTGGACGTGGCTGGTTTTGGAGTGCGGTTTGAAGAACCCACTGGATAAAATTGTACGGTCGGTACAAGCATTCGGACGCGAGCTCAAGCGCCCGCAAAAGCCAGACATTGAGCCTGAGACGCCACGCAGACAGAGAATCGGCGTTGCTTTGGGCGGTGGATTTGCCCGTGGCCTGGCCCACATTGGCGTACTGAAAGTCCTGGAAGAAGAAAAAATCCCCATCGATTTTATTGCCGGAACCAGCGTTGGTTCGGTGATTGGCGCGGCCTATGCCAGCGGCATGTGTGCCAAGGAAATGGAAGAAATTGCCGCGCTGGTGCGATTCAAAGATTTTTCCCGCTGGACATTTTCCCGATTTGGTCTATTCAGCAATGACAAGATGGCGTTGTTCCTTAACAAGTTTTTGCGCTGCAAGACATTTGAAGAATTGCGTATTCCGCTGGCTGTGACGGCGACCGACATCCTGAGTGGTGAACCAGTGATTTTCACCAGCGGGAACCTGATTGATCCGGTACGCGCAAGCTGCGCGTATCCAGGAATGTTCTTGCCCGTCAACATTGATGGCCGTCTCCTGGTAGACGGAGCTCTTAGCCATGGGGTACCAGCGCCGCCCTTACGCGAAATGGGTGCCGAACGGGTGCTGTCAATTTTCCTCAGCGCTCACTGGGTCAGACCTAAGGGCCCGCGCCATGTTTTCGATGTGATTGGCCAGTGTTTTTCGATTGCTCAAATCAAAATGTGCGGTCCGTGGAAGGCTGCTTCCGATCTGGTGCTGGAACCATCTATCGGTGAGTTTGGTTATGACGATTTTGGGCGTGCACCTGACTTAATTCGGACCGGCGAGCAGGTTGTCCGTGACGCTCTGCCGCAAATCCGGCGATGGTTGCCGACGATTGCGACAGTTCCAGACACCATGGCACTGGAAGAGCTCCCTTCTTTGCCAGAAAAAAATTTACAGAGTGCTTAGTGGGCCAAGCGAGAAATTAGCTCGGACTTCGGTATAAGTTCAGGATAATCTGAAATAGCCCCATCTACGCCGATAGATCTCATGCATTCGATATCACGCGGATCGTTTACCGTGTAAACGAAGACTGTTAGTTTAGTCTTGTGCAAATCGGCAACGAAGGCAGGAGTGATGGAATCAATGGAGAGTCCAGCGTAAGTCGCTTTTGCATCCAGAGCAAATGCAGTCGGGTCAACCGGAATAGCTTCCAACAGGGCTAGCCTATTTGCGTGATTGACCTTCAGAAGTTCAGCATGCAGGAAAGAAGCGTATATCAGAGGGCCTGGGAAACGTGATCGACGCACCAGTTCATAAAGTTCAGCTCCAATGCCGGGTGTAATGATTTCCAGCATCAACCCAACCCGCCCATGAGCGACATGGAGTACCTCTTCAACGGTCGGAATGCGCTCGCCTGCCCCTGCATCCAAGCTCTTCAGCTCTTTGAGGGTTAGGTCACTCACGAGACCGGTTCCGTTGGTGGTACGATCCACTCGCTTGTCGTGCATTATGACGAGGTTATTGTCGCGCGTCCGTTGAACATCCAATTCGACAAAATCCGATTGCGCAGCAATTCCTGCCTCTATGGCTTTTAAGGTGTTCTCGGGTGCGTGCCCGCTTGCACCGCGAGGTCCGATTCGCAACATGATCCCACTCAGTTTTCCGTCGTCGGCCAGACCGGTTTACTCTTTCGCTTCCAATAATACTCGAACCAGTCAGAATACGCGGTAAACAGATGTCCGATCGCCTTACTGGTTGACGTTTTTAGCAATCTCCAATAGGGATTGGGAGCTCCAACAAGCTTACGGTTCTTGATGCCGGTAAGAGTCAGAAGGAGGGCCGAATTGTTCACCATAAAACC
>DATDNH010000277.1:0-20895 GCA_036518395.1 Candidatus Angelobacter sp.
CTAATGTGGTCGCCAAAATGCGTTGGCGGCGCGCTAATGAAATCAGGTGCTCCGTAAACCGTGAATACTTCATCCACATTTGCGCGGTTGAACAGGTTGAACGCATCGATTGACAAGTTCAGCGTCCGCCGCTCGTTAAAGCGAATCGCTCGGGACAGCCGCATATCCACCGTTTGCAGCGTATCGCCACGATAGGAGTTGCGGGGCGAGTTGCCGACGCGGTCGGTTACGGGATTGCCGTCGTTATTCGCATCAAAGCCGACAAACAGCGTAAAGGGCCGCGCCGACTGCAGAGTAACGATGCTGCTCAGCTCGAAATTGCGCAGCAGCGTCCACTGCGGAGGCGCATCCGCAACAAAATTGGCGATAAAGCGGTGGCGCGCGTCCTGGTTGGAATTGGCACGCTCCAGATCTCTTCGGGCGTTCGACTGTGGAGTGCTGACAAACGTCACAAATGTGCCGTCATCCAGAGTGTGCGAAAGCGTGTAGTTGGCGTTGAGCGAGAAATATTTGCTTGCCTTCTCGATCAACTGAAGCGTCATGCCGTGATAGACCGAGTTTCCGGTCGAGTCAGTGAAATAAAAGATCCCGTTGGTGCCGTGCGAGCCGCCGGGCGGCGCCGGAATATTGGGATCGTTGATGGCAAAGTTGTAAATGAGCTTGCCGGTGCCGGTTTCCGCGCCAATCGGCGGTCCAACATTCAGGTCAATAGGCCGCACCAGGTGATGTCCGGCAACAAACATGTATCCCGCGCTCAAGGTCAGGCCCTTCACCACTTCGCGATCAATTTCCAGACTGGTCTGCTCTGAATAGGGAGCAAGCAAGTGCCGCGAAACCGCTGTTCCTCCCTGCACAAACAACGAGTTATTGGGGAAGCTGCCATTGTTGATCAGGTTTTCAAATGCGGAAGTCAACAGTGGAGGCGGTACCGTGCCCGGAGGCAACGGCGCTCCCGGCGGAGGCACCCCACAACCCGCAAGCACGCAGGGTGTAGGCAGGAACATGCTGTTCAGCAGCCATGTCCCGGTAACCTGATTGTTTGCAGTCGGCAATCCAACGATGACCGGCGGCCGCTGCGGCGCAGGCACAAAGAAGAACGTCAGGTTGTACTTGTCGTTAAAGATTCCATAGCCAGCGCGGATCACAGTCTTTGAGTCCGGAGAATACGCCAGTCCAACTCTGGGTTGAAGTTCCTTGTAGTCAGGATTGATGAAGAAACCCAGTCCGGTTTCGAAGTCGTAGCGCACGCCGTAGTTCACGGTGAGCTTGCGCGTGAGGTGCCATTGGTCCTGCGCGAAGAATCCGTAATAGCTGTGATTCAGATGAACAAAAAAGTCCGATGCCAGCGACGGCAAAAAAGCGTTCTGCCACGTCGTTGGAACCGATGGTGAAGCTGCATTGGGATTAAACGGTCCCGGTCCGATGGGCGCTCCCCAGAAGAACGCGGCAATGCAGGGTGAGACAAGGCCTACGAGCGGTGGCGGGCACGGCGTTGATCCCCAGCCTGATTTGCCCGAAGCCAACAGGTCTACCAAACTGGGAAAGATGACGCGCGCGGGAGTAAATCCCGGCCAGATGACAAAATTACGGATGTAGTTCGTATCCAGGCCAAACTTCATATAGTGCTTGTTATGGATTGCGGAGAACGTGTCAGAGAACTGAATGCGAGTCTCGTTATAGCGGTCAAATGCCCCGAAGTTATGTCCGAACAGCAACAGGTTGGGAACATCCAGATTCGGCTCGCCGGTTACACCAGGGAATCCATAGTTGCGCCGCGCCCACTGCACGAGCGCTTCATTCACGTGGGCTTCATCGAGCTGCGATGTCCAGGTGCCGACCAGGGCCTGGTCGCGCAACAGTCCGTTGCGCCCGCTGCTGGGTGCGCCGATTCCGCCGCCATCCAGCGTTTCCCCCACGAGCATGTTCAGATCCGTGCCGTCCTGAATGGAATAGCGCAGAGCCATGTTGTTCTTTTGGTTGAACTGGTGATCAAGCTTGATGAAACCGTTGTCCATATCGGCCGTCTTCAGAACGCCAAGGTTTTCCGGGGCGATGCCATAGCTGGCCTTAACGGCGTTTATGGCTGCCAGATTGCTCACCAGCAGCCCCGGATACGTAGGAGACTGCCCACGGCGCTGGCCTTCATAGTTCATGAAGAAGAATGTTTTGTTTTTCTTGATAGGCCCGCCGAGTGTTGCGCCAAACTGGTTCTGGCGCAGAATGTCGAATCCCGGCTGCGTAAGAATGGATTTCGCGTTGACGGCGTTGTTTTCAAGATATTCATAGACAGAGCCATGCAGGTCATTCGTGCCTGACTTGGTGACGATGTTCACGATTCCGCCCAGCGCCCGGCCGTATTCCGCGCCAAAGCTGTTGTTGACCACGCGAAACTCGCTCACTGCCTCCTGGGATGGCGTCGCGCGCTGCGAGCCGGTGGCAGTATTGATGTTGTCAGCGCCATCGACGGTAACGCTGTTATTGAGGTCGCGCTGTCCGCCAAACGAAATCCGTGTCACTGTAGGATCAGTAAACGTCGATTGCAGGCCGATGCGCCCGGTGGTCACGCCGGGGCTGAGCAACGCAAAATCTGTAAACAATCTTCCGCTGATCGGGAGACTCTGGATCTGCTGCGTTCCGATGACCTGGCTCACTTCCGTGCGCGTGGGCTCGATCGTCGGCGCTTCCGTGTTCACAACGATCTCCTCACTGGCCTGCGCCACCTTCAACCCCACATCGATCGTGGCCACCTGTCCGACGGTGAGGACGATCCCGGTCTGCTTATACTTACCGAAGCCAGGCGCCTCTGCCGTCAATTCATAGTTGCCGGGCGGTACGTTCGCCAGAATGTAATAACCGGTAGTGTTGGAGGCAGTAGTGAAAGCGCGGTTCGTGTTGATGTCGCGCAGGCTGATGGCAGCTTTGGGAATCATGCTGCCGGTCTGATCGCGGACGGTGCCGTTCAATTGCGCCTGAGCGATTGAGACCTGCGCGCTTGCAGACAGGCTGGATAAAAGAACCATAAATGCAAAGAGGCAAAGAGAGGTAAGACGGGACCGCGTCATGCTATTCCTCCAGAGGGCGGGAATTTTAAAACGAACGTCCGTTCGGACACACAGCCTTGAGAAAAAATGCCAAACTCGGCATTTGTCAGTCACCCATTCTGCACACTGCTGATTTAATGTCAAGAAAACAAGTGCAAAGTTCCAATGAGCCGTTGGCGATAATTCAACGATCGGGAAAGTTCGGCCGTCAAGAAAAGCGCCTCAGCGCTTCTCCGCGTGGTCGGTAGCAAACATGTTTGTTTCGGCGAGAGGCGGAGTGGGTTCCGTTCCACCAATACCCTCCCTCGGCGCCGCTGCGCCCAGCAAACCGGAGTACATTTCCAGCGTCTGGCGGACGACCACATCCTCGGAAAACTCGGTCACAGCAATATTGCGGCCGTGGATAGCCATTTGCTCCCGCTGCGGGGGATCGTTCAGAAGTTTTTCAATGGCGTGGGCCAGCGCCGGCACATCTTTCGGGGGAACGAGAAGCCCATTTACGCCGTCGCGAACGATATCACGGCACCCAGGGACATCTGTAGTGATGATCGCGCGGCCGCTGGCGGCAGCTTCCATCAGCACTTTGGGTACCCCTTCTCCACCATGCGAGGGCAAACAAACCACGTTTGCCTGCCTGAATACTGCCGTCATGTCCTGATTGTGGCCCCACCACTCCACTGCTCCTGAATTTTGCCAATCGAGAAGCTCCTGGCGAGGAACGCAGGATGGGCTGTTGGGATCGCCATCACCCGCGAGAATGAACCGCGGTGAAAGGCCTTTTTTCCGCAACATTTGCGCGGCAGCCACGAACTGCTGCACGCCTTTGATCCACAACATGCGCGAAGCCAGCAGCACGACCGGTGTACCGATTGGCTCGGTGGTCGGCTGGAACACTTCTACATTCACGCCAGAACCGCGAATCACGGTGATCTTTTCCGGCGGAACTTTGAGTTTGCCCATTAGCACGTCTTTGTCTTCGCGATTCTGAAGCAGGAGATGAGATTGAGGACGATTCAACAAAAAACGCATCGCACTCCAGACCATGGGACGAAGCACTCGCGCCTTCATGGAAGATGACGCAGCCAGGTAGCCAAGGCCGGCGAAGGCATTCACCACCTTCATCTCTTTCTGACCAAGCGCCGCAATCGAGCCGTAAAGTATGGGCTTGAGCGCGACATGATGCACGATCTGGGGCCGCTCCTGGCGGTAAATGCTTCGCAACTGGCCGATGGAGCGAAACTCTTCCCGCGGTGAATAACTGCCGCGGCTGAGTTGCAGCGGGATCAGCCGAAAGCCTGCCGTAGTGATCCTGTCCGCATACGTGCTCACGCGGGTGGCCACAACGACATCGTAGCCGGCGCGCAACGCCGCCCGCGCAATGGGCAGCCGGTGCGACCAGAAATACCAGTCTTCGGTGACCACGAAAAGCAACTTGGGCCGCATCGTTAGCTCGGTTTTTATCTTAGCAAAGCTGCGAGCTGCCAGCTCCTGGCTACTCGACAAACCAAACAGCAAAACCCAAGTCGTTTACGGCCCACGACGGCTAACGCGCAGAGGTTACTTGTATTTTCTCTCCCTGGGTTGATTGGAAGCTGTTGGCTGGTTTATTGAATTGTCTCGTTGATATCTGTTGTTGCCGCTTTCGCATTGTAGAGTTCGGGCTGCGGCTGTTCCGCGAGTGCCTCTTTGGCAGCCGGGCGAACGCGAAGTTTTCCCAAAAGATAATCGAAGAAATGAGTTGAACTGCGGGCCAGCAAAAGAAGCGAACTGGTGACGACGGCGTCCGCCAGAATGATAGAGAATGGGACGGCATGCGAAGGCGTGAGTGCAAACCACGCAACCGTGATGAAACAGGCGGAGGCAAATACGCCTTTCAGCACGGGATAAACTTCTCTTGTTCCCGTGAGAGTCCATCTCCCGCTATAGGTAGCGGCCGCCATCAGAAATGCCAGCTTGATCAGGACTGAGGCAGACGCGGCAATCCAGAATTGCGCCAGAAATACTGACCCGAGCCTCTGCGGGTTGCTGAGACAGGCAAAATAGAATCCCAAAATGATAATGACCGTATCCAGCACCAGTGCGGAGAGGCGTGTGGTCACGCGCAGGAAAAATGCCGGCACGTTGATGATCAGCACGCTGGATTCGGAGAGCCAGCTATCGGGCAGTTCCAGCTTGGCCAGGTACAGCCAGAATAAAGTAGCGGCAATCAGGAACAAGGTGAGAAAGCCGGCGCCCCATGCCGGCCAGAATTTTTCCCAGCAAAATGCCAGAACGCCGGCAACAAAAGCCACGCCATAGAGGATCGTGACCGCCTGATGCTCGGTGAGACCTAAAAGGACCAGGCGATGGGAAGCATGATCGCGCGCTCCTCGCGAGATAGCGCGGCCTTTCAAACGGCGCGTGATGCTCACCAGCAGCATGTCAAAAATCGGGATGAACAGGACCAGACACGGAACCAGCAGCACCGAACCGAGGCTGGAGAGATGCGAGGCTGTCATGATGGAAGCGCATGCGAGAAAGAAGCCTATGGGCAGCGATCCCACGTCGCCCATAAAAACCTTGGCCGGATGCAGATTGAAAAACAGGAAGCCGGTCGTGGAAGCCAGCAGGCAAAGAGCCAGTGCCATTACCGGAACGTGCAGACCTGCCAGCACAATAATCTGCGTGAGGGCGATGACAGCAATGCCTGCAGCAAGTCCGTCAATATTGTCGATGAGATTGAACGCATTGGTAATCGCAACGATCCAGAGAACCGTGAATCCGGCATTCAACAGATGACTGTGCGTGAGCGGATGCACAATGCCGGCGTGAACCGCCAGACAACCGAGGATGCATTCAACAATCAATTTCGGCTTGGGGCCGAGGCCAATCACGTCGTCAACCAGGCCGAGCAGTGACATGGCCAGCGTGAGCAACAGCAATATCAAAACGGGACGGGCTGCGGGCAAAACAACAGCGATGGCGCTGGCGGCCAGCAAGATAGGCACGCCGCCGAATTGCGCGACCACACGGCTGTTCCAGCGGTTGTTGCCGGGAACCGCTACCCATCCTCGCTGCGGAGCAATTTTTACAAGAAGAGCGGTCAATGCCGCCGAGGTCAGGCATGCGGCAACGCTCGGCCACAGCCACTGCGCAGTCACTCCGCCAGGAAGAAATAAAGAAATCAGTTCTCGAGATTGGTGGCTATCGATCAGCATATGAGAACCGCACCAGGCAGGGGTAAGATGGCTCGAGAAATTCCAAAACTGCCAACTACTACGGGCCCAGGTAAGCTCATCACCGAATCACCTCTCTGGAACAGCTACCTGATTGAAAAAAATTTTATCACGCACGCGGTACTTAGTACTTCCTGCCTGTACTTCTGCAACTGCATTTTCACCCACCATGGTGCTGACACCTTTGGCCAGGTCGCCGATTGGTTCGTGGGTCAGCAAGCAACACAGAATCATTTACCCAGGAACGCTTTGATGAAAAATTGAATTTGTTAGTGCCAGGGGCCAACCGCGCCACTGCTGGGCTAAGGTTCTTGATTTTTGCCAAGTACTAAGTACTGGTTTTCACATATTTCCGGCCATGTGTCCGGCCAGGGCAGGTCGTTTGTGTCCGTTCTGTATAGTCACAAGCTGCTGGGAGTGATGTCTAATGGTGTTCAACAAAATGTCGTCCAGGCTGGTTGTCGGAGCGTACCCGATGAGACGGTTGATCTTGGATAGATCAGGCACACGCCGCATCATGTCTTCAAATCCCTGTTCGTAAGCCTGGTCGTAAGGCACAAAAACGATTTTGGAAGCAGAGCCGGTAAGCTTCTTGATTTTCTTTGCCAGGGCAAAGATCGAAACTTCCTCAATCGAACCAATGTTATAAACCTCGCCATTTGTGTCGGGGTGCTCGGCCAGGGCAACCAATGCCGCTATGGCATCGCTGATGTAAGTGAAGCAGCGCGACTGCGTGCCATCGCCATGTACCGTCATATCGCGTCCGCTCAGCGCCTGTTTGATCAGGCTGGGAATTACCATTCCATAGCGGCCGGTCTGGCGCGGGCCTACAACGTTGAAGAGCCGAGCGATTACCGTCGGGACTTTTTTCTCTTTCCAATAGGCAACGGCAAGAAATTCATCAATGGCCTTGGAGCAGGCATAACTCCAGCGACCTTTGTCGGGTGGGCCCAGGACGAGATCGTCATTTTCCCGGAACGGAACATGATCCCGTTTTCCATAGACTTCAGAGGTGGAGGTGATCAGAACGCGCTTTTTTTTCTTGGCAGCCAGTTCCAGCACAACTTCCGTGCCGCGTATGTTGGTTTCCATGGTGTGGGTTGGGCTTTCGACAATCAGGCGCACGCCCACTGCAGCTGCCAGATGATAAATGATATCGGCCGCATCAATCAGCTCAGCCATCAGGTGCTGGTTGGTTACACTGTCCAGAAAATAATCGAAATTGCGGGAGCTTTTAAGGTGCTGGATGTTATGGACCGACCCGGTAGAAAGGTCGTCGATGATTGTCACATGCTCGCCACGATTCACCAGGCTTTCCGCCAGGTGTGAGCCGATAAAACCTGCACCACCGGTGATCAGAACGTTCATTTCTTCTCCCTTTGATGTGGCCGGAAAAATTGTTCTGTTAACCTTCTCCCTTTGTCAAACTCGTTCATTTCTATTAAGTTGCGGCAGGTGATCAACAAAATAGGTTACCACACCAGTTCACGTTGTGGATTGCAAGGTAATTTCTACATCACGGGTTTCTGACGTTACCAAGGGGCTTGGCCTAAAAAGCCGGGCTCTGCCGCAAAAACTGTTCATATGCAAAAACGTCGCCCTGCGTTAAAGCCCGCAGTCCCCCAAAAACTAAAGAGCCTAATGTAGGGTACTCCCACCCATCTGATGCAAAAACTACAAGACGGATTGCCTGCCGTTCTGCTCCGGAGACGATTTTCGGCAGCTGTTTACCCAGACTTCGATACGGCCAATTCTTTTTCCTGCCGGAGCGCGTCCTTAAAGTATTGCAGGCTGAGCTTGAGACCAGTTGCAAGGTCTACCTTCGGCTCCCAATCCAGCAATGCTTTCGCCTTACTGATGTCGGGCTGGCGTTGTTTGGGGTCATCTTCCGGCATGGGAGCAAGGCGAATTTTGCTCCCCGAGCCGGTAACTTCCAGCACCTTCCTGGCACACTCCATGATGGTGAATTCGTCAGGATTGCCGATGTTAACCGGCAATCCTTCCTGGCTGCGCGAGAGGCGCATGATGCCTTCAATCTCATCGCTCACATAACAGAAGCTGCGTGTCTGGCTGCCGTCGCCATAGATGGTCAGGTCGTCGCCACTCAGCGCCTGCTTCATGAAATTAGAGATGACACGCCCATCGTTCAATTGCAATCTTGGGCCATAAGTATTGAAAATCCTTACGATCCTGGTGTTGACGCCCTGGTAGCGCCGATAGGCCATGGTGGCGGCCTCGGCAAAGCGCTTGGCTTCGTCGTACACCGAGCGCGGCCCTATGGGATTCACGTGCCCCCAGTAGCTTTCTTTTTGCGGATGTTCGTCAGGATCTCCGTAACATTCACTGGTTGACGCCAGAAGAAACCCGGCATCGTACCAGCGGGCCACTTCCAAGGCGTTGAATGTCCCCTGGCTGCCCGCCTTTAAAGTAGCGATCCCGTGCCGCATGTAATCCTCCGGGCTGGCAGCGGAGGCCAGGTGGAAGACGTAATCTACGCGTCCGATATCAAAAACAACAGTGACATCGCGTTCCAGAAAATTGAATCGGGGCTCATTGGCAAGGTGGGCGATGTTCGAAGTGCGGCCCGTCAAAAGATTATCAAGGCAGACGACCGAGTGGCCTTCGGCCAGCAAGGCATCGCAGAGATGCGACCCCAAAAAGCCTGCTCCACCGGTAACTAACACGCGCATAGCAGTCTTCACTCAGCAGCTTTGGGCTGAACAGCCATAGGATGCGAAACCTCCACTGGCGCGCGGCCGATGCTGTAATAATTCAGGCCGGCCTTTGCCATCTCCTCTGTGGAATACATATTGCGACCATCCAATACCACTGGATAATTCAATAATTCTTTGATGCGCGGAAGATCGAGCGCGGCAAAATCTTTCCATTCGGTCAGGATAAGCAGCGCATCGGCGCCCTGGGCGGCGGCATAGGGGTCGGGTGCGTAGCCGATGCTTTCTCCCAGCACTGTGCGCGCGCGCTCCATGGCTGCCGGATCGAATGCCGTAACCCGGCAACCTTCCTTCAAAAGCGCCTGGATCAACTGAATGGCCGGGGATTCACGAACGTCGTCCGTGCCGCTCTTAAAAGCCAGGCCCAGCACCGCCAGCCGTTTGTTTTTGAGCGTCCATAAAGCCCCGCGGACTTTCTTCAGGAAGCGCTGGAGCTGTTCCTCATTGATTTTCCGCACCTCCTCCAGCAGGCGGAACTGGTAGCCAAACTTATTCGCTACAGACTGAAATGCGGCCACGTCCTTGGGGAAACAGGATCCGCCATAGCCGATGCCGGCGAAGAGGAAACGCGGACCGATGCGGGAATCGCTGCCGATGCCTTTGCGCACGTCTTCTATGTCTGCGCCGACCGCTTCAGCCACATTGGCCACCGCATTGATGAATGAAATTTTCATAGCCAGAAATGCATTGGACGCGTGCTTGATGAGTTCGGCGCTTTGAGCAGAAGTCTCAAGATAGAGTGGCCGCACGCTCGCACCATCCGGCCGGGGTACCGCTCCCGGCTGCCGCGCGTACTTCCCGCTCACAAGAGGAAGGTAAACTTCCCGCATGATGCCGGCAGCGCGGTCCCCATTGGCGCCCACTACAATGCGGTCAGGATACAAAAAATCGGTAACCGCCGTGCCTTCACGCAGGAACTCAGGGTTGGAAACTACGTCAAAGCTGCCCGGATGACATCCATTCAGCACCATGGAGCGCTGAATCCACGCATTGGTGTAAACGGGTACAGTGCTTTTTTCCACAATCAGCTTGTAGCTATCAGCCGAATGGGCGATTTCGCGTGTGACTGCTTCCACGTACGAAAGATCAGCTTCACCAGTCGCCGCCGCCGGTGTGCCTACGGCAATAACTACAACCAGCGATTCACGGACGGCGTCTGTTAAAGACGATGAAAAACTTAAAGTTTTGCCGCGGTGGCGGCCCAGCAATTCCTGAAGATAATCCTCATGAATCGGCGTCTCGCCCGCGTTCAAGGCTTCGATTTTCTGCAAATCGTTATCGACGCAGATAACGCGATGGCCGAGTTCGGCGAAGCAGGCGGCTGCAACCAAGCCTACATAACCCGATCCAATGACAGCAATTTGCATCATTCCCTTGTAGCAAAATCAGACAGCAAAATCAAAAGTTCATGACCGGATGAACACAGCTCACTGAAAAGCAGGTGAAAAATCACAAGCTATCACCAGCGTGCGAAGCATGTTCTTCAGGAACAGCCACTGCGGCCCGATGATCGCTCCTGGCAAGCAGGTCCTCATACAGCAACCTTGTCTCCTGCACCATGCGCGGCAGGGAAAAATTTACGTTGACGAATTCGTGGCCCACGGCGCCCATGCGCTTTTTCAAGTCACAGTCCGCCGCAATCTGCTCAATGCAATGCAGGAGGGCTTCCGGCCTCCTGGCAGTGAGAAAGCCGTTGGCGGCCTCATGTCCCAGACTGTCCGGCAGTTCGCGCAAAGGAGGCACGGCGAGATCACGGACTCCACCTACCTCTGTTGCCACAAAGGGAACCCCCGCGGCCATGGCTTCCACCAGCGTAGTTGGTGTGCCTTCATTGCGTGAAGTGAGAATTGCCACATCGGCCGCAAACCAGATTTGTTCAATGTCCTGCCGCCAACCGAGGATTCGTACATTCCGGCAAACGCGAATCAGCGATTCCAATTTGTGCTTTTCCGTTCCCTCACCTACCACCAGAAAGTAAATGTTGCCTTTGCTTTCCGCTGCATGGATAAGTTTGGCGAGCAGCTGCACATCTTTGATGGGAACCATTCTGCCCGCCCACACAGCAACAAAAGCGTCTTGTGGCAGCCCAAGCGTTTTGCGCGCTTCTTCATGACGTGGAGGAAAAAAACGTTCCAGCTCAACCCCGTTATGGATGACCACGATATTTTCCGGCGGCGCAACGTGATATTTCACGCAAAGGTCCTGCCTTTGCGATCCTGATACGGTAATGATCTGAGTGGAGAAATGCGCCAGTAACCGCTCAATACCAAGATAGAACCGCGTTTTGAGAGGGCCGAAGTAGCCATGAAAAACGTTCCCATGATAGGTATGCACGATCACGGGGACGCCCACCAGCCAGGCTGCGAGCCTGCCCAGGGCTCCGGCTTTTGCCGTATGCGTGTGCACGATGTCAGGTTTTACCCGGGCAAGAAATTTCAGCAGCTTCCAGAAGGCAAAGGCGTCCGCCCAGGGAGAGATTTTTCGTGACATTTGCTCGAGCCGAAAGACATTGCGTTCTGAGCTCAGCAGATAACTCATGTCCTGCTCGCCCTGGTCAAGACGGCCCGTCACCAGATAAGTTTCAAATTGGTCCGCAAGTCTTTCGTGCAGCAGGCAGGCTTGTCGCGCCGGGCCGCCTCCATTGAGCCTGCCAATGATCCTTATCAGTTTGGGCCGGGCAGTGCCTGCATGTGGATTCGCGTTCCGGGCGGAGAATCGGGTCATGCTGAAAAATTCATCAAGAATGGCGGTGGAGGTGCGTACAAGCACAAGCAAGCTTGAAGTCAGCAGGGCATCCAGGAGCAGTATCCTGATCCCGACAGGCTTCGGTTGTGGCAGGATCGCCGAAATCGCCGCCAAACAGACAGCAGCCCATGCCACGGCTTTGAGGATTGGATATATATCTTTTCTTCCCCTTATCTCCCATCCAGTTTTGTAAGCGCCGAAAACTACCAGCAATGGGAGCTTGATGGCCATGGAAAGAGCAGAGGCAAAAAGAAATCGCCCATATAAAACCTGGTTCATCCTTCCCGACCGAATGAGAAAGGCAAAATAAAGTCCAAGGGCTATGAGGAAAGCGTCAAACACGATAGCCGCAATCGGGGTTACCAGTTGAGGGAGGAACTGCGATGAGGCGCTCACCTCGGCGCCCGATTGGGGCAACCACTTTGACGGGACCTGCACTTTGGCCAGGTAAACCCACAATAAAGTAGCGGCAATCAGAAACAATGCCACAATGCCGGCGCCAATTTCCGGCGCCCAATAAGACTTCTCCAGGAACGCCATCATGCCGGAGATGATTGCTATGGCATACAGCAACCCCACTGCCTGCCGTTCACTCAGACCAGCAAGCACCAGCCTGTGTGATGTATGGTCGCGTGCCCTGCGGGAGATCGCTCTTCCCCTCGTGCGGCGTGTGATGGTGACCAGGAGCGTATCGAAGATCGGGATGAAGAGAACAGTACACGGCACAATCAGGACGGATCCCAAGCTGGAAAGGTGCTCGGCCGTCTTAATAGAAGTGCAGGCCAAAAAGAATCCGATTGCGAAGGTGCCAACGTTGCCCATGGAAACTTTGGCCGGGCTGAAGTTGTAGAAAAGATATCCGGCAAGTGACGCGATCATGCAGAGTGTCAAGCCGATGATCGCAGGCGCAGGCGCTGCAAACACAATCATCTGGACGGAAGCAATGATGGCGACACCGGCGGCCAGGCCGTCCATGCTGTCCAGCAGCATGGTGGCGTTGGTGATAGCTACTACCCAGAACACCGTAAATGCCGCATCCCACCAGAAATGCGCAAATACGACCTGCAGGATGCCTGCGTGCACCGCCACACCGGCCATTAAGATCTGGCACACGAGTTTCAATATGGGATGCAAACCCAGCAGTTCGCCGGCCAGGCCGGCTGCCGCCATTCCCCAGGTCAAAAGCAGCAACACACGAGTTTCGTGCGTATGGGAAAGAAACAGCGAGGCCAGTGAAAATGCCAGCAGGATGGGAAGTCCGCCAAACTGCGTGACCACTCGCTGCTTCCAGATCTCCTGCTGTGGCCCTGCCACCCACCCGGTTGTGGCCGCAATTCTGACGAGAAGACCGGTCAACAAAATTGCCAGAAAAAATGCGCAGGCAAACGGCAGTGCCCACAAGCGGAGCCAGGGAAACAATAACGCCGTTTGCGTGAAATACATAATGACCAGTACTTAGTATTTAGTACTTAGCCCGGCACGTCAAAATCAGATTCGCGGTTATTCGCACAAATTCGCGGCTAGTCAGACCTTGTAATACTCGCGATACCAGTTCACGAACCGGTCCACGCCTTCTTCCAGGCTGGTGTGAGGGCGGAAACCCACGGCATTTGAGAGTTCGTCAACGTCGGCGTAAGTGACAGGAACATCACCGGGCTGGATAGGCAGGCTCCTGATTGCTGCTTTTTTGCCGATTTTTTTCTCCAGCAATTGAATCAGTTTTTTTACTTCGACCGGCTGGTTATTGCCGATATTGAAGATCCGGTAAGGGGCCGTGCGGCCGTCACTCGCCTCTGGCTTCCGCACAGGCGGCTTTTCCAGGATGCGGACCACGCCTTCGACCACGTCGTCCACGTAGGTGAAGTCGCGCAGCATGTCGCCATAGTTATAGAGATCAATTGAACCGCCTTCAAAGATTGCTTTGCAGAATTTGAACATCGCCATGTCCGGGCGGCCCCATGGGCCATAGACGGTAAAAAAACGCAAGCCCGTAACCGGAAGGTCGTAGAGATGAGCATAGACGTGGGCAATCAGTTCGTCGCTCTTCTTGGTAGCAGCGTAGAGGCTGATGGGATGATCCACGTTGTCGTGCTCTGAAAATGGCACCTTTTTGTTGCTGCCGTAGACCGAACTGGATGAGGCAAACAAAAAGTGCGGTGTTCTCTTCTTCTGCGCTGCCTCAATCAGATTAGTGAAGCCGACAAGGTTGCTCTGAATGTAGAGATGAGGATTTTCCAGTGAGTACCTGACTCCTGCCTGTGCCGCCAGGTGTGCGACAGGCCCGAACTCCTGCTGCTGAAAGATTCTCGCCACCGCGGCTGTGTCCCCGATCTCACACTGAATGAATTTGAATGCGGGTTGAGTCTTGAGAATAGAGAGGCGCGCGGACTTGAGACCCTCATCATAATGCGGGTTGAGGTTGTCCAGCCCAAGCACGTCGTAACCGGATTGAAGAAGCCGTTGCGCAAGATGAAAGCCAATAAACCCAGCACAGCCGGTGACCAGGACTCTATCCATCAATTCAATGTGCCCTTTCTTCAGTAGACTCGAAGCATTTTAAAGCAACGACGCTTCTAAGAATTGGGCGGGCGCTTGTGACCTTCATCCCACCACGGCCAAACGGTCTTGCGTTGGCCAAACGGTCTTCCGATGTCGCAAAGTAGTGGCTGTTCCGTTCGGTGACCTCACAACGGAGGAATTGATAGTGATGTCAGCTCATTCGGTGCTGCGAGCTATTGCCTGATCACACGCTTTAGTCAAGCAGCACGGCATATCACGCGGTAAAGCTCAGCGAAACGACAGGTAATTGACGCCAAAGAGAATTCTGTCTCCACTCTCAATCGCGCGGCCGCGCCGAGTTGTTGCCTGCGTTCTGCTCCGGCAACAATCAAACGACTGATAGCATCCGCCAGGGCCTGCGGACTGCGCGGTCGGACGACCACCCCGGTATCGCCAATGATGAATCCGCTGTCGCCTATGTCCGTTACCACGCAGGGCACACCACACGCCATGGCTTCTCCAACGGCATTGGAAAATCCTTCCCCCCAAGCCGACGACGAGCACGCGATATCCAGAGCGGCAGTGATCCGGGGCAGGTCGGACCTTTCTCCCAGTAGCAACGCGTGTTGAAGCTGCTGTGCGGCAGCTATCTTCGCGAGCTCCGGTTGCTCTTTCGTCACACCGTTGCCCACCAGTACGAAATAGACATTCGAATGCTGCCTGGCGACATTAGCTGCCGCCTGAAGAAACCCGGCATGGTCTTTCATAGGGTGGTACCGTGCGATCAGCCCAACGAGCACAGCATCGGCCGGAAGTCCCAGCTCATCGCGGACTTCTTTCCTGGCGTGCGCATCAGGACGAAAAACTTCCAGATCGAAGCCGTTAGGAATCACAATCTGCTTTGCTGCACGATATCCAAAGTCCTGATGCTGCTGGGCGCTGATGCGGCTGTTGTAAACAATCGCTGCCGGATGACGCGACATGCTGGCGCTGAGACGAATGATGGCTGCCGTCCGTCGCCGCTCATTACTTATGTCATACAGCGTCTGGCGGATATTCCAGATCACCGGCGGCCTCTGCGGTGTCCAAAGCCGGGCCAGGCTGGCGGCAACATTTCCGTGATACATCCAACCCACAATCAGTGATGGACGAAACTTTTTTGTAATCGGTTTGATGGCCAGGGCGCGAAAAGGATTGAGCGCAGCGCCACGCAATCCGAGACTGGAAACGTCTACGCCGAGTTTCGCGATGCGTGGGCCAATGGTTCCCTGGCCACCCAGCGATATCACATGCGACTCCCACTCCCGGGTTCCTGCGGAAAGCAGTTTCAGAAGCATCATCTCCGCGCCCCCGGTGCTGAGGTCGGTGATGACGTGGAGAATGCGCATGATGGGCAATATTACAGGCAACAGGCGACAGGCAACAGGCCATAGCAAACAAACAGAGAATAGGGATCAGCGAGTAGGGAACAGAGGGTTGCCGGTTGCCCAAACGAATCCCTATTCCCTGTTGTGGCCTGCTATAGTTAAAGAACACTTTCCGGGGTGTAGCCAGCTTCATCTCCGATGGAGGATGCATCTTCACCCGATATACTTCAAGTCTGTACATTTCTCTGCGAGGACCTGGCTTTCAATGCCTTTAACAATAGAATCGCGTCATCTGAATGATGTGGTGGTGATTGCGCCACAGGTATTTGGCGATGCGCGGGGCTTTTTTATGGAGATTTTTCGCGCCGATCAGTTCAGGGGAATGGGGTTGCCGACCGAGTTCGTTCAAGACAACCACTCGCGCTCCAGTAAAGGAGTAGTGCGCGGCCTGCATTTTCAGTGGGACCCGCCGATGGGCAAATTGATGCGTGTCAGCAATGGTGCAGCATTCCTGGTTGCCGTTGACGTGCGCAAAGGCTCGCCCACATTGGGTAAGTGGTTTGGGACTGTTGTCTCCGCCGAAAACAAAAAACAGGTATGGGCGCCTTACGGTTTTGCCCGCGGATTCTGCGCTCTTACTGACGATTGCGATGTGCAGTACAAATGCACGGGAATCTATAATTCAAAAGGTGAAGCGGGCATCTATCTGGGTGATCCGGGGATCGGGATCGAATGGCCCGTGGATCTGACGAAGGCAACCATGTCGGAGAAAGACCGGAACGCCCCCACCCTGGCACAGTGGCTGGCGTCGCCTTTATCCGACAAAATCACTTACGGGACTGACGCGTTGAAGAAGGAGGCTTGATGCGAATTCTGGTTGCGGGAGGCGCGGGTTACATCGGAACAGCGCTCATTCCCCGGCTGCTGGACCGCGGTTATGAAGTCGACGTGGTAGACCTGTTCTGGTTCGGCAATCATCTCCCTGCGACGGTCACCATCGTCAACCGCGACATTTTCGATCTCCAGGTACAGGACCTCAAGAAATACGAGCAGGTGATTTTTCTTGGCGGGCTTTCGAACGATCCGATGGCGGAGTTCTCCCCCAGCAAGAATTTCATCTTCAACGCCGCTGCTCCAGCATACCTCTGTTACATCGCCAAGCAGGCGCGCGTCCGCCGTTATATTTATGCCAGCTCATGTTCGGTCTATGGCTACACCGAGAATGAATTATTCGATGAGGATCGCCCGGTCAGCTCCGCCTATCCCTACGGCATTTCCAAGCTGCAAGGTGAGCGCGCGGTCATGCAACTGGTGGATTCGGACTTCTCAGTCATCGCTTTGCGCAAGGGCACTGTATGCGGCTACAGCCCGCGCATGCGTTTTGACCTGATCGTGAACACAATGTTCAAAACAGCCATGCAGGAAGGCGTGATCCGGGTGAATAATCCGGCAATCTGGCGTCCCATTTTGAGCATGGAAGACGCGTGCATGGCTTACACTCGCGCCATCGAAGCCAATGAAACCATCTCCGGGATCTTCAATATCGCCTCAGGAAATCACACCGTGGGCGAGGTGGCTGACCTGGTGCGGGCCACGATTGAGCAGGAAGTGGGAAGCAAAATTGGTCTCGAGATCAAGCACATCAAAGACATTCGCAATTACAAAGTTTCCATCGAACGTGCGCGGACCGTCTTGAGCTTCCATCCCGACCACAACATCCGTTCCATTGTTTGTAATTTGCTGGAGAACATGCCGAAGTGCAGCGATTGGGACAATCCCGGCTATTACAACATCCAGGTATTCAAAGCTCTGGAGGAGAGCAGTTGGTCGAAACCCATGACCGTTGCCGGAGCAACGCAGTAGCGAACACGGCGAATTGGCAACTACCTTGAAATTGTGGCGAAAATTTGTGATGGGGTTGAGTATTCCAATCATTCTCTCGGAATACTTCAACGCCGCTACCGGAAAAGCTTACGGCATCGGCTTCTGGACCAAGTTGCGGCTCGTCCGTAGGATGGCCAGGAACCGCAGGAAAATCACCACGGCGTCCCATTTTCTCGAGCACCTGATGATGGCAACACAGCTAATGAAAGTACCGCAATCGGTAGAAGGTAGCGTGGTGGAATGCGGATCGTACAAAGGTGGTAGTGCCGCGAATCTTTCCCTGGTCTGCGCTCTCTGCAATCGTCAACTTGAAATCTTCGATTCGTTTGGCGGCCTTCCCGCTCCCGCGGATACAGACAAGGAGCACCTCGTCATCCGCAATCAGGAAGTTCATACCTATGCAAAAGGCGCTTATTCCGGCACCCTGCAGGAGGTGCGGGAGAACATTGCAAACTATGGCGCAATCCATGTATGCAACTTCAATGCCGGCTATTTCGACCAGACCCTTCCACAGTTCAGAAAAAAATGCATTCTGATTTTTCTTGATGTTGATCTGGTTGAGTCCATGAAGACGTGCTTTAAGTATCTGTGGCCACTGCTCCAGGATGGATGCTGTCTCTTCAGCCATGAGGCCCACCACGCTGAAGTTGCGTCCTTGTTTTTTGAGGATGGATGGTGGCAGTCCACCATGAAATGCAAGGCCCCCGGATTCATCGGCGCTGGGACTGGCCTGGGACTCCTGCCATCGGCGAACGGCTTCAGCAGCGATCTTGGATACACCGTCAAAAATCCTGCCGGCGCCGGCTTTGAAGTGAATCCTCAGACAGGCGGGCTTTCGTGAACGTCGCAGTCATCGGGGCAACAGGACAGCTCGGCAGGGACGTGAGCGACGCCTTTGTTGCCGCCGGGCATGATGTGACTGCGTTGGGCCACCACGACGTTGAAATCTCATCGCTCGAATCGGTCAGGAATTCTCTGGAGCCGATTCGGCCGGACATCGTGGTCAATACCGCGGCTTTTCATCATGTAGAGAAATGCGAGGCTGAACCAGGGCGGGCTTTTGCCGTAAACAGCCAGGGTGCGCTGAATGTCGCCCAGATCACCAACTCGCTCGGCGCAAAGCTCGTGCATGTCAGCACCGATTATGTCTTCGATGGCAAACAGACTGTTCCTTATACCGAGCAGGACCTTCCCGGACCGCTGAATGTGTATGGAAACACCAAGCTGTCAGGCGAATTGTTTGTGCGCTCCACCAACCCCCGACATTTTGTCCTGCGCGTCTCCGCGATTTACGGCGTGCATCCCTGCCGCGCAAAAGGAGGACTGAACTTCATCGAGCTGATGCTGAAACTTTCCCGGGAACGCGACGAGCTTCGCGTGGTAAACGATGAGTTTGTGAGCCCGACCTCCACGGTAGAAATCGGCAGGCAGATTGTGGCGCTCAGCCAAACCGAGGATTATGGGCTATACCACGCCACGGCGGAGGGAAGTTGTTCGTGGTACGAATTTGCTGCTGCCATCTTCGAGCGCACCGGCACAAAGGTCCGCCTGGAACAGGCTGGGCCGGGCGAGTTTCCAGCCAAAGTCCCGCGCCCGAAATATTCGGTGCTGGAGAATCGCTCGCTCAAAGCCCGGTCTCTCAATCTTTTCAGTCACTGGAGCGTGGGCCTGGATGACTACCTGCGCCGCAGACCCCGGTAAAAACGTAACCTGCCGCAGAGACTCAGGAATGCTGCGTTTCTGCAATTAGAGAATTGTCATTGGACGAGAGCTTTGACATCACTATTGTTGGCGCGGGCATCGTAGGTCTGGCGATTGGCCGCGAACTGCTGAAGAGATACCCGCATTGCCGCCTGCTGGTGCTGGAGAAGGAGGGCGGCGTCGCACATCACCAGACCGGTCATAACAGCGGCGTAATTCATTCCGGCATCTACTATCGGCCAGGATCTTTGAAAGCGCGGCTCTGCGTACAGGGCGCGGCGGCCATGATTGAGTTCGCCAGGTCCAATGGCATTCCCTTCCAGCAATGCGGCAAAGTGATTGTGGCGACAACCCCGGACGAGTTCCCCAGGCTGGAAGAAATTTATCGTCGCGGAATCGAAAATGGAGTGCCGGGACTGCGGCGTCTGCCGGACCTCGCGGCCATCCGGGAAATCGAGCCTTACAGCAGCGGAATCTGCGGCATTCATGTGGGCAGCACGGCAATTACTGACTTCAAAATGGTTGCCGAAGCCTACGGCACGCAGATTTCATCGGCCGGCGGTGTGCTTCGTTTCAACGCTCAGGTGGATGGAATCCAAGACCGTTCTGATGAAACCATTGTCTCTACCTCTGCGGGTGAATTCCGGACAAAATACCTGGTCAACTGCGCGGGTCTGCACAGTGATACGATCGCCCGCCTCGCCGGAACAAAGCTCGATATGTTCGTTGTGCCCTTCCGGGGAGAGTATTATGAACTCCAGCGGGAAAAACAGCATCTCGTGCGCGGCCTGATCTATCCTGTCCCTGATCCTCAATTTCCCTTTTTGGGAGTACATTTCACGCGGCGCGTCCACGGCGGAGTGGAAGCCGGACCTAACGCTGTGTTGGCGCTTAAACGCGAAGGCTACAAAAAGACGTCTTTTTCGCTGAAAGACAGCATTTCTACATTTGGTTACGCGGGCTTTTGGAAATTAGTCGGCCGCCATTGGAAGCACGGCCTGGGAGAAATCCATCGATCGTGGAGCAAGGCTGCATTCACGCGCGGGTTGCAGAAACTTCTTCCTGAGCTGCGTGCGCAGGACATTCGTCCCTCTGGCGCAGGAGTGAGGGCGCAGGCCATAGATTCGGGGGGAAAGCTGGTGGATGATTTCTATTTTGTGGACTCGGAACGTGCGACTCACGTTTGCAACGTGCCTTCTCCGGCTGCTACGGCTTCGCTCAAGATTGCCGAAGTTGTGGTGGATCGGATAGCGCGGCAATTCTCGCCACACCGGCGATGACAGCATCTTTCTCGTTCGCGCGCACAAAAACATACTGGTTGCAGCCCAGCTTGCGTCCGCAACTGACCAGCCGGTCCAGCGTAAAACCGCGCTGGCGATAAAAGTCGATGATCTTCTCGCGCGACGCAACTTCAAAAGGATAACCGCCCACCCAGTCAACCACATTTGCCCACACAGACATGCCGCGCACATCATCATATTCAGAAAAGATTCTGGGCTTGCGCAGGCGAAAAATGTCTTTCAATGTGAATCCGGTTACGAAATATAACCCGATGGGCCAGAGAATCAGGAACCGCAGCCTGGGGTGGGTGTGGTTGTACGCCTGTTTGACGGCCCGCCAGAAAGTGCTCAGTTTTCCTTGATCGTTGTAAATGGCCAGAAAAAGCTTCCCGCCTTCTTTCACCAGGGGAACCATATTTTCAAGCCCCGTC
>DATDNH010000278.1:0-2418 GCA_036518395.1 Candidatus Angelobacter sp.
TTGTTCCAGGTCAGTAATCGCGGGCGCAAGAGGCACGTTATCCTTCACTCCTCTCGGGCTTGTTCCAATCAATAATCCCTTTCTTCCATATATAGAAGAAGCCCACGAGCACCAGCCCGATGTAAACCAGCATTTCCCAGAAGCCAAACATCTTCAGATCGCGCGCGATGACTGCCCATGGATAAAGGAAGATGGCTTCCACGTCAAAAAGGATAAACAGCATCGCTACCATATAAAACTTGACGCTGAATCGCTGCTGGGCATCTCCGGTGGGCACGATGCCGCATTCATAGGGAGAATTTTTGACGGGGGTCCACTTATGCTTGCCAACCAGGTACGAGAGGAGGATCATGACCCCGGCAAGGGCCATGGCCACAAGAATTTGAATGAGTAGCGGGATATAACGAGCAAAATAGTTGTCCGGCATGAATGGGCCTGTATATAATGCGCGACTACTGAAAAGGGTAAACATTCGAATGTAATTGGCCCTCACAAGAGTGTCAAGCCCTTGATTTGCATAGAGTTGCTGCTGCGCCGGCGCGCCCATGACGATCTTCGGTTTTAACACTGACGTCAAGCACAATGACACGATTTACCACGTGCAGAGTGAGGCGCACCCCGGCAATTCGCTGGTGCAGACGCTGGTTTTCGTCAAAGGGCAGTGCGTAGGAAAACGCACCGTTTCTTACGCGCGCGAGAAATCCAAACCTGATTTTTCCGATCAAAGCATTCATGAACTTTTGAAGGCACAGCACCGGACCATCGTTGACGCAATTCTCGCCGGAACACTGGAATCGGCATTGGCGGCGGGTAGCGATGCAGAAGACGCCCGCACTTCTACGTTATCTTTGACCTGGATCAAAGCTGAGCCCGCAACCGACAAATCCAGCCTCACTCTATATTTCCAAGTGACAGACGGAACGGAAGCAGCCAGTCGCGCTGAATTACTTTTCCGCATCGGCAGCGCTGCTGACGCGCCGGTGATTGCCCGCGCTATGACTGACGGTGTTGGCCAGGCTCAGACGGAGATCGCGATTACCGACGAGTTGCGGCGCGAATCCACCATTACAGTGCAGGCGACACGCGGCAACAAATCCACTACGCGCAAATTCCGCTTCAAGAAACCCGAGTAATAAGTCACGATAGGAATCTTTCCGAAGTCCCCGGCGATGCTGACCCGATAACTCGATTCGCAATCTCACTTTCTTCCAATTTGCTAACCTTATAACGAGTGCCCGTCGCCTCTAAGCTCGACCTGCCGAGGACCGATGCTATTGTCGTTGGCTCAGGTCCGAATGGGCTGGCAGCGGCGATCAGACTGGCACAGGCAGGCTGGTCGGTGCTGCTCATCGAACGTGCCGACGTTCCCGGTGGGGGTGCCCGTTCCGCAGAGCTCACGTTGCCCGGCTACATCCACGATGTCTGCTCCTCCGTTTATGCGCTCGCCGTTTGCTCACCGTTTCTTCGCACTTTGCCCCTTGCAGAACATGGCTTAGAGTGGTCATATCCTCAGGCCCCACTCGCCCACCCGTTCTCCGATGGCTCGGCGGCTGTCCTTCATGTATCACTTCAAGAAACAGAGGCAACTATCAGCACCGATGGAGTAAATTATCACAACCTGATGGCAGATTTTGTTGCTCGATGGCAGGATCTGCTTGAAGACGTACTCGCTCCACCGCGTCTCCCAAAGCATCCTCTCCTGTTCGCCACATTCGGCAAACAAGCCATTCGTTCCGCCCAGGGGTTGGCTCACGCCTGGTTCAGGACCGAGCGAGCCCGTGCTTTTTTTGCCGGGTTGGCAGCGCATTCCATACTGCCACTGGAAAAACTTACGACTGCCGGGTTTGGACTGATGCTGGCGCTGTTAGCTCACGCGGGCGGATGGCCGTTTGCGCGAGGAGGAGCACAGCAGCTTACGAACGCGCTGCTCTCGATTTTTCGCTCTTTGGGAGGGCAACTCGTTACAGGTTGTTCCGTCGAATCTCTGGATCAGCTTCCTCCCGCGCGGGCAATCCTGTTGGACATCACTCCTCGACAATTGCTCAGTATTGCGGGCGATCACCTGCCACAGTCCTATCAGCATAGACTTTCACGATATCGCTATGGCATGGGCGCATTCAAAATGGACTGGGCATTGCACCAGCCAATCCCGTGGCGGGCGCGCGAGTGTTCGCAGGCGGGGACGATTCATCTGGGCGAAAGTTTCGAAGAGATTTCTCAATCGGAGAGATATGCCTGGAAAGGACAGCCTTTCGACCGGCCATTTGTGTTGCTCACACAGCCCAGTCTGTTTGATCCAACGCGCGCGCCGGCAGGGAAGCATACGGCGTGGGCTTATTGCCATGTTCCCAACGGATACAGCGTCGATAGGAGCGCGGCAATCGAAGCGCAAATCGAACGCTTTGCTCCGGGGTTTCG